>NZ_JBMKJG010000033.1:0-38009 GCF_049237765.1 Enterobacter cloacae complex sp. SHL021
AGGCGCATTATAGGGAGTTCTCCGCAGGCCGCAACCGCTAAATGACAGAAAAATGACTGACTGCTGCATTCCCCAGCAAAACCCCGCCTTATACCCTTTTACACACAGACTTATCCACAATACAACGCGTAAGCTTCATAAGAACCCACGGATTGAGGGGGATAATCAACTATACTATTGGCAAATATTTTCCCTGACAGACAATATCCATGATCACACAACGCCTCACCCGAGACTGGCGCATTCCTGGCGCTGGCCTCATGACGCTGCTACTCCTTATTGCGGGCTTCACTCTGCACGCACACTGGGGGGCTTTCATCCAATGGTGTCTTGCTACGCAAATCACCCTGCACCGTTATCTGGTGATGTACCTGTTGCAGCTTAATAACCATCAGTACAGCGGTGGCTTATGGCTATTAACCGGCGCGTTCTTCTATGGCGTACTTCACGCTATCGGGCCGGGGCACGGCAAATTCATTGTCACTACCTATCTCAGTACAAATAAAGAGAGCGAACTGGCTGCCCGGGTCGTTCCTTTTTTTGGCAGTATGCTGCAGGGCGTCAGCGCCATTCTGTTTGTCTTTATTCTGGCGGTGGGGTTTAACCTGGCGTCCGGGGATATCAGTACCAGCCGCTGGTATGTCGAGAAGATAAGCGCGGTCCTCATTGGCGCATTCGGCGCGTTTATCATTTACCAGGCGCTGAAAAGCCTGCGCCCGCGCAGGATGGCAATCTCCGCCATCACGCCCCTTCACCAGCATGATGAACATTGTGGCTGCGGCCATCACGGCGTAGGGGCAGACCTTGCGCAGGGTGACTGGAAAACCCGTCTGGGTGTAATTCTGGCGATCGGCGCGCGTCCGTGCAGTGGGGCCATTATGATCCTGATGTTTTCGAATGCGCTGGGCATCGTCACCTGGGGAATGGCCGCGGTAATGACCATGTCGCTGGGAACCGCGCTGTCGATTATGGGGCTATCGCTGGCCGTGCGTTACGCCCGGGAGCGCACGGTCGCCTGGTTTGGTGGCGACACCTCGCTGAAGTGGCTGGTTCCGGCGGTCAAGATTGCTGGCGGGATTGTTCTGATCCTGTTTGCGACCATCCTGTTCCTGACGGTGATCCCCATCAGCGCCAATGGCGATTACATCGCCGCAGGATGCTAATAAAAGAAAACCCGCCAACGGCGGGTTTTTTGATTACTCGTTGATGCGTGGATGTTGGTCCACCAGTCGGGAGCGTTTCTTCTGCAGTTCTTCAATCTCTGCGTCAATATCTTCAATCTTCTGCTCGACGTTATCGTAGTGCTCGCGCAGGATCTCTTTCGCTTCCTGAATATCCGATGCCGCAGGCGTCGCCCCTTTCAGAGGACGGTTCGCCGTCTCCTTCATGGTAATACCCGTAATCAAACCAATCACCGCGATAACCATCAGGTAATAAGCGGGCATCATCAGGTTTTGCGTGCTTTCCACCAGAGAGGCGGCAAGCGTCGGCGTCAGACCGGCAATCAGAACCGAGATGTTAAAGGCCGCCGCCAGCGCACTGTAGCGAATATGCGTCGGGAACATGGCCGGTAGTGTAGAGGCCATCACCCCGATGAAGCAGTTGAGGATCACCGCCAGCATCAGCAAGCCGGCAAAAATCAGGCCCAGCACATTGCTGTTAATCAGAATGAATGCCGGAATAGCAAGGGCAAACAGCGCAACGCTACCCAGAATAATGAACGGTCGACGGCCAAAGCGGTCACTCAACAGCCCCATAATCGGTTGCACAAACAGCATACCCACCATGATGGCGATAATGATCAGCACACCGTGGTCTTCCGAGTAGTGCAGGTTATGCGACAGATAGCTCGGCATGTAGGTCAGCAGCATGTAGTAAGTCACGTTCGTGGAGATCACCAGGCCGATACAGACCAGCAGGCTGCGCCAGTGTTTGGTCGCGATCTCTTTAAAGGAGACTTTCGGGCCATCCTGCAGACCTTCGCGGTCACCCTGCTCAAGCTTATCAACGTGCTGCTGGAACGCAGGCGTCTCTTCAAGCGCATGACGCAGGTACAGGCCAATGATCCCCAGCGGCAGCGCGAGGAAGAACGGAATACGCCAGCCCCATTCAAGGAAGTTCGCCTCACCAACCACGGTTGAAATCAGCACCACCACGCCCGCACCCATGACGAACCCGGCAATGGAACCAAAGTCCAGCCAGCTTCCCATAAAGCCACGTTTACGGTCCGGGGAGTACTCTGCAACGAAGATCGAGGCACCGGTATATTCTCCCCCTACGGAGAATCCCTGAGCCATCTTACAGAGCAGCAGCAATATTGGCGCCCAGATGCCAATCGAAGCATAAGACGGGATCAGGCCAATACAGAATGTACTGATCGACATAATGACAATGGTGATGGCCAGGATCTTCTGACGACCATATTTATCACCAAGCATACCGAAGAACAGACCACCCAGCGGGCGAATGAGGAAGGGAACCGAGAACGTACCCAGCGCGGCAATCATCTGCAGGCTGGGGTCAGCGCCGGGGAAGAACACTTTACCTAACGCATAGGCCACGAAGCCGTAGACACCAAAATCGAACCATTCCATCGCATTACCGAGCGAGGCGGCAGTGATCGCTTTACGCAGTTTTGCATCATCGATGATGGTGACGTCGCGAAGCGTGATGGGTTTAATCTTTTTCCTTCTAAGCATAGCTTTCCTCGTAGACTCAGCCCTGTCCATTTCACCGGCCATCTGGTGAACCGTGAAACGGGGATCCGCTCCATGCGAATCGCCTTATTCAAGCGTAGCAGGTTTACTTACATTGACGTTTTACGTCGATACAACCGAACCTGTTGACGCCTGTCTGGGCAGTTAATGACCTTTTTACCCTACCAGCGTTTATATTTGTGATCAACTTCACATATATTTTTCCGTATCGTCAATTGAGTTCAATATTTGTCAATTGCCGCCCATCAGCTCTTTCTTATCAACCAAAAAAGAACATGCTCACGCACGTTATTATCGCCTGAACAACAATTCTCAAAACCATACTGCGTCACATCAGATTTACATAAATTTTAAATATTAAAACGCGGTTCGAATATTTACGCCGAATATGTGATAGAGATAACTAAAACACTGTTTTATTTTCATTGAATCATCATTCCAATGATCGCATGATAAATCCGAACGCAACGTCCAGCGGGCTTTTGAGCGGCATGAATCAAGAGCGCGCGATTAATTTCCCTGAAAGGATAACGAAGCGCCAGGCTAAGCATCCTTTCAATTAACTGAATTTGTTGATTTTATTTTCGATAGCATTCCGTCCGCCACGCGGGACACGATGTGAGGGTTGTACATGAAGATTAAAGCCACAATAGAACGCATCCCCGGCGGGATGATGCTGGTTCCTCTGGTGCTTGGCGCCATTCTGAATACCCTGGCACCTGATACCGGTGCTTATTTTGGTGGTTTCACAAAAGGAATGATTACGGGAACCGTGCCCATTCTGGCCGTCTGGTTCTTTTGTATTGGAGCATCTATTAACCTGCGGGCAACGGGCACCGTATTACGTAAATCCGGAACGCTGGTTATAACGAAAATTGCGGTTGCCTGGGTTGTGGCAATGGTCTGTGCACTGTTCATTCCGGAGAATGGCATTCAGACCGGATTCTTCGCCGGATTATCCGTTCTGGCCATTGTCTCCGCGATGGATATGACTAACGGTGGGCTCTATGCCAGCCTGATGAACCAGTACGGCACAAAAGAGGAGTCTGGCGCCTTTGTGCTGATGTCTCTGGAGTCCGGTCCGCTGATGACGATGTTGATTCTGGGCTCGGCGGGGCTGGCCTCGTTTGAACCACACCACTTTGTCGGCGCGATCCTGCCTTTCCTGATCGGTTTTGCGCTGGGGAATCTGGACCACGATCTGCGCGATTTCTTCAGCAAAGCCACGCCAGTGCTGATCCCGTTCTTCGGCTTCGCGCTGGGAAATACCATTAACCTGAAGGTGATCCTCGATACCGGTCTGCTGGGTATTGTCCTGGGCGTGGCTGTTATCATTATCACCGGCATTCCGCTGATCATTGCCGATCGCGTAATTGGCGGAGGAAACGGAACGGCAGGTGTAGCCGCCTCTTCAGCCGCCGGGGCCGCCGTGGCGAATCCGGTGATCATTGCCCAGATTAACCCGGCTTTCGAACCGGTTGCGGCCTCGGCAACGGCGCTGGTTGCCGCCAGCGTGATCGTCACCGCCATTCTGGTGCCCATCATCACGGCCCTGTATGCGAAGCGCTTCGGCAATCTCCCCGAGCCGGATACAGAACCGAAAGCGGTAGAGCTTCATCATTAACGCACCGCATAAGACCGGCCCCTCTCCCCACCGGGTGAGGGGTTCAACCAAAAATTTCTTCCACCATCCCATCCACCAGCCGCTTTGCCGAACAGAGTCTCGGCATACCCAGCGCGACCGTTTGCCAGTTTTGGGTTACTGACCAGCTCACCGGGTGGCTGTCCGCCTGACACCAGTCCCCCAGCCAGCCCAGCATATCTTTATGATCGATGCTCCCCGGCGTAGAGGGGGTTGTGAGCCACTGGTGATAAAAATGGCGGGTAGTGGGAGAAGCATTGATCCCCTGCGCCAGATAATTTGCCGCCATGCTGCGCAGGTTATCCTTGAGCATTGCCGCCACGTCCGCATTCGCCAGACGACAGGCATCGCCAAATGCTCCCCAGCGCAGCTCTTCCAGCACAATGTAGCAACGCCCGGCCAGCGACCAGCCATCATAGTGACCGGCCCGCCAGCGGGTAAAAATCTGCTCGCTATGCTCGCCCGCCTGGACCGTTAACCCACGCTGGGACAACGCCTTTTCTTTATAGGCTGCGCGTTGAAGAAAATGGGAAGAGAGTTCAGCGTACTGCTGAACCAGGCCCGGCGAGGACTGCGTACGCAGAGAGGTTTGCTGGCGCAGGGCAACCAGTTTATCGGCCATACGCGTCAGCGCGAGATGCCCCGGATCCAGCATGCCGGCCAGCTTTTCCGCCAGCCCCAGGCGCAGAGCCGCATTTTCGTTGAGCATTCCCGCCATTGCCCACGGTCGCAGCCGGGTGTGCGTCATGATCTCCTGCGTCAAACGCTCACGAAACTGCAGCTGTTGCGGCCCCAGATGGGTATGACGCGGCGCGTCTACCCCCTGGACCAGATCGACCATAAATTTAGGATGGATACACTCCAGCGTCCGCCCGGGACCGTCCAGTAGCTGTGTTGTCATGGTTGCTCTGCCGCGAAAAGAGTTTGAATATCATCGCGTAACAGTCGGGTATCTTCCTGAATCCACGTCGCAGTCGTGATACTTTGTTTCAACAGCTGGCTGAGCGATCGGGTCGAATGCTCATTTTGCTGACGGACTGCGAGGCTATCACGCAAGCTTTCCTGTAACCCGGCAAGGCATAACGAAAATTCTGCAAAGAACGTTGCCATACCCGCCGTAACAGAGACATCGACCTGCGCGGTTAAAGCTTTACGGATTTGTTCACAAAACTGATCAATATGCTGCATAAACTTGTCATGCAGCTGCGCAATATCAATAACGTATCGCGTGCGCGTCGCCACATAATCTTCCCAGCCCCAGCCAGGATTGTTCAGCCAGCGCGACACCGTTTCCCGTACACTTCCCGCAGCCGATGGCTGGCCTGCCGGACGGGTATCCTCCGCGATGGCATCAGTAAACAGCGCCCGCGTATTGAAGTTCAGCTGATTTGCCTGAAATGCCGGGAAACTGATCCGCGCCCGGAAACCGGCATGGCTGAGCTGCTCTTTAATACGCAGCTCAATGGGCCGCATCGCCTCATTCAGCGAACGCGCCAGCGTAGACTCCAGTTGATCAAAGCGAAGCGCCAGCTCCCGGCTGATTTTCGTCTGTGCGTCCAGCATGACCTGCTCGCAGGCGGAGCGGATGCTGTTCAGTACCGTTTGCGCCTGCCTTTCATCATCCAGCACCAGCTGCGTCAGCGCCTCCGGCGCATCCTGCCGATGATTCAGCGGATCAATACCTGCCAAATCAAGTAGCGTGTGGCTGTTGAAGATATGGCCAATCGCCTGCTGAAGGGCTCCTTTCTGCAACGCCATAAAATCGTCAGTGGCGTGGAGGGCCTGCTCCACTTCGTGTTTGACTTCTTCGCTGGCCACGCGCTGCCGTGTCTGCAACAGAGCCATATCCTCTTCAAGACGCGTAATATTTAGCTCCAGCGATTCAAAGGCCACCGTCAGGGCCTGATAGCGAAAATCGAGATACTCTCTGGCATTTTGGGCGTAGTTGAGCAGCTTATGCGACGCCGAACGCAGCGCAAATAACGACGCATTGGCATAGGCGGCGTAAATCAGTTTGCGGATAGGTTGTTCAAATAACGAATCTTCCCACAGCAAATCAGCCGCATGGCGAATATGTTCGATATCATCCAGGTCCGCCGTACGCCAGCGACGCCCCAGCGCGGCCTCGGCAAAGTCCTGTACCCAGCGCTGTTCCTGGTGATCCGGTAGCTGCCCATGGTTCGCCATCTCATAGCGGGCGCGGTTTGCCAGATAGGCCCACATCGACGAAACAGGGTAAATTTGTCCCGGAGAGATGTTCCCTTTCATTAAGGTCCCGGAGATCATCGCCCTGACCTGCTCTTCATCGTCGCTGTTGCGATCCTTCTGGTCGAATTTATTCACCAGCGCATACAAAGGCACCGATTTTCCCGCTACCGAAATGGCCTGACGAACCTCTTCATCAGAAATCGATTTGAGCTGGGTATAGTCCATCACCGCCAGCACCGCGGAGGCGCGGGACAACTGTTCGGTGAGCATTTTTTGCAGATGGGGCTGCCCGGCTTCATTTGGCCCAGGCGTGTCCAGCAGCGTCAGCTGCCCCAGGTGCGCATCCAGACCCGCAAGATGCACAAACTCCACCTCAATCACCGGTATATGCTCTATCGCCGCGTACTCTGAGAACGGGAAGGCCACGTCCAGCGCCTGAGAGAGCCTCACCAGGTCGTTCAGGCTTTTCAGACAATGAAATATCGGCTGCGCCCCAAGGTGGTGCTTCTCGAAAGCCTCGCCTCTTTCAATTCTCTCCAGCAGCGTATTCATGTCTTTATCGATTTCCAGACGCTGCGCCAGCTTACCGCGATCGTCATCGCAGAGCTTTTTCTGTAGCAGTTGGATCAAATCATCAATGGGAGAGACATGCGTAAAATGCAGTACCGGCTCTTTCTGGCCCGGCGTATGACGAATAAGGGTCGGAAGCGCCGTCATCGGACGGTTGCGGTTGGGCAACACTTCGGTGCCTACAATCGCATTAATGGTGGTCGATTTCCCCGCCTTCATGGTTCCAACAATAGCCAGCACCATTTCCAGACGGGTTATTTTGCGTAATTCACTATTCAGCATCGCCTGCTGTGCTTCGACACCACGCGCGCTAAAATGCAAAGGTAAAACGTTGTTCTTTTCACCCGTAATGGCCGTCGCGGTACTCTCCAGCATCGCTATCGGCATTGATTTCAAGGTATCAAGGTTTTGCAGGGCGAGTTGTAGCAACCGTTCTGCTTCCTGGCTTAATTCAAAAATTGTCTGTGTGTGCATGATAAAAGCCTTTCCTTAACGCAAATTTATTACTTTTATTAAGCCACCGGGTTTTAATTATGTTTTTCGGCTTATATGATCACGTGTGGAAAACATGTTCACCGAAATATAACTGATTGAAGACAATCAGAAATAAATCGCTATCCTTGCATGGCGTGAAAAGCTTTTCTCCTGACCTCATAGTCAAAAGATAAAAAGCGTAGCCCATTTTTAAGAAACTTCAGGATATATCATCATTATTTACCCACCTAAAAAGAGAGGGAATGGTTCAGCGTCATAACAGATGTACGACGACGAAAACCGGCGATAAATAACAATGTGTCGCTTCACCTTATCCGAAATGGCGGAACGTAGCAATTTGCCGCAATAAAATATTCGATATATTCAGTGTCAATTCTTCCCAACACGTTAATGGCGTTAGCATCGCTTAACCGACTGACAGAAAGTGTCACCCGCAACACGCTTTTCGGTTTTTTTTTATTAAACAATATCACCGACAATCGTGTGGATTTGCGTTATACTTGCCCTCTTTTTCGGCGCTCTGCCGTCATTTTGCTGGCACTTTCCAGCGTGTTAAGCACTTTTTTGAGGATACCCCCGATGCAACTTCCACACTGCCCGAAATGCAATTCTGAATACACCTATGAAGATAATGGCATGTTCATTTGCCCGGAATGCGCCCACGAATGGAACGACGCAGAGCCGTCACAGGATGCTGACGTGCTGATTGTAAAAGATGCTAACGGTAACCTGCTGGCAGATGGCGACAGCGTCACCGTCGTCAAAGACCTGAAGGTTAAAGGCAGCTCTTCCATGCTGAAGATCGGGACCAAAGTGAAGAATATCCGTCTGGTTGAAGGCGATCATAATATCGACTGCAAAATTGACGGTTTTGGTCCAATGAAACTGAAATCTGAGTTTGTGAAAAAGAACTGATTTGCCCGCCCGGTGGCGCTTCGCTTACCGGGCACACACCCACTACACTTAATGGGCTTTTCTTACGTGAGGTAAAGATTATGCCGTTAAGTCCCTACATCTCTTTCGCCGGCAACTGCGCAGAGGCAACCGCCTTTTATCAGCAGGCCGTCGGCGCAGAACTCCTCTATAAAATCACCTTCGGCGAAATGCCAAAAAGCGAGAGCAGCGAAGAAGGCTGCCCGTCTGGCATGCAGTTCCCGGACTCCGCTATAGCCCACTCCAACGTTCGCATTGCGGGCAGCGATATCATGATGAGCGATGGCCTGCCGCCGGGCAGTAAGGCGCAGTATGCCGGATTCACGCTGGTTCTCGACACACAGGATGTCAATGAAGGCAAACGCTGGTTCGACAATCTCGCGGATGGCGGAAATATTGAAATGGCCTGGCAGGAGACCTTCTGGGCGCACGGTTTCGGTAAGGTCACCGACAAATACGGCGTGCCGTGGATGATTAACGTCGTTAAGCAGCAACAAAGTTCGTAGGCCGGATAAGCGCAGCGCATCCGGCAACAACCCCGGGTGGCGCTGCGCTGACCGGGCCTGGAAAGATTGTCATCGTTTTCACTTCAACTCTTCAAACTCCCGCAACCTGCACTTAACCCAAATGTCATATTGATGCGCCAGCATGAGGCCACATTTATTGTGAGGCCCAGCATATGCAAACCGTCATCCGCGTCGAGAAACTGAGCAAGACCTTTCATCACAACAAGGCTCTGCATGCCGTTGATCTGACCGTCCAGCAGGGCGACATGGTAGCGCTGCTGGGGCCATCCGGTTCAGGTAAATCCACCCTTCTGCGTCACTTAAGCGGCCTGATTACCGGCGATAGCATCCCGGAAAGCCACGTCGAACTGCTGGGCAACACCGTACAGCGCGCAGGGCGACTGGCGCGGGATATCCGCAAAAGCCGCGCGCAGACAGGCTGCATCTTCCAGCAATTTAATCTGGTAAATCGACTGACGGTGCTGGAGAACGTGCTGATTGGCGCGCTCGGCAGCACCCCATTCTGGCGCACCTGTCTGCGTTGGTTCTCCCCGTTACAGAAGCAAGAGGCGTTGCGGGCACTCACCCGCGTAGGCATGGCACACTTCGCCCATCAGCGCGTCTCCACCCTCTCCGGTGGACAACAGCAGCGCGTGGCCATCGCCCGTGCCCTGATGCAGAAAGCGAAAATCATCCTTGCCGACGAGCCCATCGCCTCGCTGGATCCGGAATCCGCCCGCATCGTGATGGAAACCCTGCATGACATTAACCAGAACGACGGCATCACCGTGGTGGTGACGCTGCATCAGGTGGATTACGCCCTGCGCTACTGCGAGCGCATTGTCGCCCTGCGTCAGGGACATGTGTTCTTTGATGGCGCAAGCCACCAGTTTGATAACGAACGTTTTGACCATCTCTACCGCAGCATTAACCGTGTCGAAGAGAACGCGAAGGCTGCATAACGTCCCCACTACGAGGAATGGAAATGAGCTATAAAACGGTTGCCGCGCTGGCTTTCACCAGCATGTTCAGCATCAGCACCCTGTTAAGCCCTGCGTACGCCGAGGAGCAGGAAAAAGCGCTGAACTTTGGCATTATTTCGACGGAATCACAGCAGAACCTGAAGCCTCAGTGGGAACCCTTCCTGAAAGATATGGAAACCAAACTGGGGATCAAAGTAAACGCCTTCTTCGCCCCGGATTACGCGGGCATCATCCAGGGGATGCGCTTTAACAAAGTGGACATCGCCTGGTATGGCAACCTCTCCGCCATGGAAGCGGTGGATCGTGCAAACGGCCAGGTCTTTGCCCAGACCGTTGCTGCAGATGGCTCTCCGGGTTACTGGAGCGTGCTGATCGTCAACAAAGACAGCCCGATCAATAACCTCAACGATATGCTCGCCAAACGCAAAGAACTGACCTTCGGCAACGGCGATCCGAACTCCACTTCTGGCTTCCTGGTGCCGGGCTATTACGTCTTCGCCAAAAATAATGCCTCTGCCAGCGATTTCAAACGCACCGTCAATGCCAGCCATGAAACCAACGCCCTGGCCGTGGCCAACAAGCAGGTGGACGTCGCCACCAACAACACCGAAAACCTCGACAAGCTGAAGACCTCCGCACCGGACAAGCTGAAAGAGCTGAAGGTGATCTGGAAATCCCCTCTCATCCCGGGTGACCCGATTGTCTGGCGCAAAAACCTTTCTGAAAGCACCAAGGACAAGGTGTACGACTTCTTTATGACTTACGGCAAAACGCCGGAAGAGAAAGCCGTGCTGACGCGTCTGGGCTGGGCACCGTTCCGCCCGTCGAGCGACCTGCAGCTGGTCCCGATTCGCCAGCTGGCGCTGTTTAAAGAGATGCAGGGCGTGAAGGACAACAAGGGGCTTAAGGACGAGGAGAAGACCAGCAAAGTGGCAGCTATTCAGGCCCAGCTGGAAGACCTGGACCGCCTGACCGCCGCGCTTGGTGCAATGACCAGTGTGAATAAAGCGGTGCAGTAACGCTTTTCTCCCTCTCCCTGTGGGAGAGGGCCGGGGTGAGGGCATCAGCGCGCACATTTCCCCCTCACCCTAACCCTCTCCCTCAGGGAAAGGGAACTAAACACAAAGGAGTCAACATGCAAACCATCACCCTCCCACTGCCGAAACGCAGCTGGTTCTCGCTATTTAGCTGGGCCATCCTGCTGGCGGTGCTGGTTATATCCTGGAAGGGCGCGGAGATGGATCCGCTGCTGCTGTTTAAAGACGCCGGTAACATGGCCACCTTCGCTGCCGACTTCTTCCCGCCCGATTTTAGCCAGTGGCAGGACTATCTCGGCGAAATGGCTGTCACCCTGCAAATCGCCGTCTGGGGGACCGCCCTGGCCGTCATCCTCTCCATTCCGTTTGGCCTGATGAGCGCGGAAAACATCGTTCCGTGGTGGATTTATCAGCCGATGCGCCGCCTGATGGACGCCTGCCGCGCCATTAACGAAATGGTGTTCGCGATGCTGTTCGTGGTTGCCGTGGGTCTGGGGCCGTTCGCGGGGGTGATGGCGCTGTTCATCCACACCACCGGCGTGCTCTCCAAGCTGCTTTCCGAAGCCGTGGAAGCCATTGAACCCGGCCCGGTCGAAGGTATTCGCGCCACCGGCGCCAACAAAATTGAAGAGATCCTTTACGGCGTGCTGCCCCAGGTCATGCCGCTGCTGATCTCCTATTCGCTCTACCGCTTCGAATCTAACGTCCGTTCCGCCACCGTCGTCGGCATGGTCGGCGCAGGCGGCATCGGCGTCACCCTGTGGGAGGCGATCCGCGGTTTCCAGTTCCAGCAAACCTGCGCCCTGATGGTACTCATCATCATCACCGTCAGCCTGCTGGATTTCCTCTCTCAACGTTTGCGTAAGCACTTCATCTGAGAAGCGAGGCTTTGATTGGTATGCACTTATCCAGACATCCGACCAGTTACCCTACCCGCTGGCAAGAGATTGCAGCAAAGCTCGAAGTGGAGCTGCGCACCCATTATCGCTGCGGAGACTACCTGCCAGCCGAACAGCAGCTTGCAGACCGCTATGAAGTGAACCGCCACACCCTGCGTCGCGCCATCGATCAGCTGGTTGAGCGCGGATGGGTACAGCGCCGTCAGGGCGTCGGCGTGCTGGTGCTGATGCGCCCGTTCGACTACCCGCTCAATGCCCAGGCGCGCTTTAGTCAGAACCTGCTCGACCAGGGGAGCCATCCCACCAGCGAAAAACTGCTCTCCGTGCTGCGTCCGGCCTCCAGCCATGTAGCCGATGCGCTAGGTATTCAGGAGGGCGACAACGTTGTGCATCTGCGCACCCTGCGCCGGGTCAATGGCGTGGCAGTCTGCCAGATAGATCACTACTTCAGCGACCTGAGCCTCTGGCCGGTGCTGCAACACTTCTCCAGCGGTTCACTGCATGACTTTTTGCAGGACGCCACGGGTCTTGTGCTCAAACGTACCCAGACGCGTATCAGCGCCCGCCGTGCGCAGGCGAAAGAGAGCAAGGTGCTGGAGATCCCCAACATGGCTCCGCTGCTCTGCGTGCGCACCCTCAACCACCGTGACGGCGAGATCAACGCAACGGAGTACTCCGTCAGCCTGACCCGCGCCGACATGATTGAATTCACTATGGAGCACTGAATGCATTTCGACACCTCCACCCGTCAGCGCTGGATGCGCGCCCTGGCCCATAGCCAGCCTGCTGCACTGGCGAGCCGCATGAACGCGCTTAACCTGACGCCAGACTATGAAACGCTCCGCGCGCCGGAAATTGGCCTGGTACAGATCCAGGCAAGAATGGGCGGTACCGGGGAGCGCTTTTTCGCCGGTGATGCCGCCCTCACCCGCGCGGTCATTCGTCTGAGCAGCGGCACGCTGGGTTACAGCTACGTGCTCGGTCGCGATAAACCGCACGCCGAGCGCTGCGCGGTGATCGACGCCCTGCTGCAGGAACAACCCCATTTCCAGACCCTGATGGAAACCCTGATTGCCCCGCTGGAAGCCGACCTCGCCGCGCGCACTGCCGCACGTCAGGCGCAAGTCAATACCAGCCGGGTCGACTTCTTTACGCTTGTTCGCGGAGATAACGCATGACGCTTCAACCCGCTTTTACCCTGGCTGTCCAGGATGCCCAACACAGTTTTCGTCGCCTGCTGAAAGCCATGAGCGAGCCTGGCGTAATTGTCTCCCTGCATCAGCTCTCCCAGGGCTGGCTGCCGCTGAACCTGGCGACCACCAGCGTACTGCTGACTCTCGCCGACAACGATACCCCGGTGTGGCTTTCGGGGACGTTATCCAATGACATCGCCAGCCAGAATCTGCGTTTTCACACTAACGCCCCGCTGGTTGAGCAGCCCCGTCAGGCGGTGTTTGCCGTTGCCGATGAGCAAATCAGCCATGAGCAGCTCAATGCCCTGAGTGAAGGCAGCGCGGTAGCACCGGAGACCAGCGCCACGCTGATCCTGCAGGTCGCCAGCCTGAGCGGTGGTCGCATGCTGCGCCTGACCGGGGCGGGGATTGCCGACGAACGCATGGTCGCGCCACAGCTGCCGGAGTGCATTATTCATGAGCTGACCGAACGCCCGCATCCGTTCCCGCTGGGCATTGACCTGATCCTGACCTGCGGCGAGCGCCTGCTGGCGATCCCGCGAACCACCCACGTGGAGGTGTGCTGATGTACGTTGCCGTCAAAGGGGGCGAGAAGGCCATCGCCGCCGCCCATGCGCTACAGGCGCACAGACGACGGGGTGATGAACAGCTTCCCGAGCTGAGCGTCGCCCAGATTGAGCAGCAGTTGAACCTGGCGGTGGATCGGGTGATGACCGAAGGCGGCGTCGCCGACCGCGAGCTGGCAGCGCTGGCGCTGAAGCAGGCCAGCGGCGACAACGTCGAGGCCATCTTTCTGCTGCGCGCCTGGCGCACCACCGTTCCCCGCCTGGCGGTGAGCGAGCCGGTCAATACGGCAGAAATGCGCCTGGAGCGGAGAATTTCCGCCATTTATAAAGATATTCCTGGCGGCCAGCTCCTTGGCCCTACGTACGATTACACCCACCGCCTGCTGGATTTCACCCTGCTGGCGAACGGCGAAACGCCGACGCTCAGCACCACGGAGACCGGGCAGGAAGCATCTCCGCACGTCTTTAGCCTGCTGGCGAAGCAGGGTCTGGCAAAGGCTGAAGAAGAGACCGGAGCGCAACCCGACGACATCACCCGCACGCCTCCCGTTTACCCCTGTTCACGCTCGTCTCGCCTGCAGCAGCTGATGCGCGGGGACGAAGGCTATCTGCTGGCGCTGGCCTATTCAACGCAGCGCGGCTACGGGCGTAACCACCCGTTTGCGGCGGAGATCCGCAGCGGCTATCTCGACGTCGAAATCATCCCCGAAGAGCTGGGTTTTGCTGTGAACGTCGGTGAACTGCTAATGACCGAGTGTGAAATGGTGAATGGTTTTGTCGCACCTGACGACGACACCCCACACTTTACCCGCGGTTACGGGCTGGTCTTTGGCATGAGCGAGCGTAAAGCCATGGCGATGGCGCTGGTTGACCGCGCCCTGCAGGCGCCGGACTACGGCGAACAGATTTCCGGCCCGGCACAGGACGAAGAGTTTGTGCTGGCCCACGCGGATAACGTCGAGGCGGCGGGCTTTGTTTCGCACCTCAAGCTGCCGCATTACGTTGACTTCCAGGCCGAACTGGAACTGCTGAAACGTCTGCAACGGGAGCGTGAAAATGGCTAACCTAAGCGGCTACAACTTTGCTTATCTGGACGAGCAAACCAAACGCATGATCCGCCGCGCCATCCTGAAAGCGGTCGCTATCCCCGGCTATCAGGTGCCGTTTGGTGGTCGAGAAATGCCGATGCCTTACGGCTGGGGCACCGGGGGCATTCAGCTTACCGCCAGCGTCATCGGTGAGTCAGACGTGCTGAAGGTCATCGACCAGGGGGCCGACGACACCACCAACGCCGTGTCGATTCGCAACTTCTTTAAGCGCGTGACGGGCGTCAACACCACCGAAAAAACCGAAGATGCGACGCTTATCCAGACCCGCCACCGCATTCCCGAAACGCCGCTCACTGAAGATCAGATTTTGATTTTCCAGGTGCCGATCCCGGAGCCGCTGCGCTTTATCGAGCCGCGCGAAACCGAAACCCGCACCATGCACGCCCTGGAAGAGTACGGGGTGATGCAGGTGAAGCTGTATGAAGATATCGCCCGCTTCGGCCATATCGCCACCACCTACGCCTACCCGGTGAAGGTCAACGGGCGCTACGTGATGGATCCGTCGCCGATCCCGAAATTCGACAACCCGAAAATGGACATGATGCCTGCCCTGCAGCTGTTCGGTGCCGGGCGCGAAAAGCGCATCTACGCCGTCCCGCCCTACACCCGCGTGGAGAGTCTCGATTTCGATGACCACCCGTTCACGGTGCAGGAGTGGGACGAGCCGTGCGCCATCTGCGGCTCGAAGCACAGCTATCTGGATGAAGTGGTGCTGGATGACACGGGCAAACGGATGTTTGTCTGCTCCGACACCGATTACTGCCGCCAACAGAGCGAGGCGAACAGCCAATGAAACCGCTGCTTTCAGTGAACAACCTGACCCACCTTTACGCGCCGGGCAAAGGCTTCAGCGACGTCTCTTTCGAGCTGTGGCCGGGCGAGGTGCTGGGGATTGTCGGTGAATCCGGCTCGGGTAAAACCACCCTGCTGAAGTCCATCTCCGCTCGCCTGGCCCCGCAGAACGGCGAGATTTTGTATGAGGGCGCCTCCCTCTATGGCATGAGCGAGGCTGAACGCCGCCGCCTGCTGCGCACCGAATGGGGCGTGGTACATCAGCATCCGCTGGACGGACTGCGTCGTCAGGTCTCGGCGGGAGGCAATATCGGCGAACGGCTGATGGCGACCGGCGCGCGGCACTACGGCAACATCCGGGAAACCGCACAGCGCTGGCTGACCGATGTGGAGATCCCCGCCTCGCGCATCGACGATTTGCCCACCACCTTCTCCGGCGGCATGCAGCAGCGCCTGCAGATCGCCCGTAACCTGGTCACCCACCCGAAGCTGGTGTTTATGGATGAACCCACCGGTGGGCTGGACGTCTCCGTGCAGGCGCGCCTGCTCGACCTGCTGCGCGGTCTGGTGGTGGAGCTGAACCTGGCGGTGGTGATTGTCACCCATGATCTGGGCGTCGCTCGCCTGCTGGCAGACCGTCTGCTGGTAATGAAGCAGGGTCAGGTGGTGGAAAGTGGGTTAACCGACCGCGTGCTCGACGATCCGCTCCATCCTTACACCCAGCTGCTGGTGTCATCCGTATTGCAGAATTGAGGGCGCCACCCGGCAAAACGAACGCCGTACCTTGTAGGCCGGGTAAGCGAAGCGCCACCCGGCAAGAAAACGCCACGAGGCCAAAATGATCCACGTAGAAAACGTAAGTAAAACCTTTGTGCTCCACCAGCAAAACGGCGTGCGTCTGCCGGTGCTGCAAAATGCCTCTCTGAAGGTGAACAGCGGCGAATGCGTGGTGCTGCACGGCCACTCCGGCAGCGGAAAATCCACCCTGCTGCGCTCCCTGTACGCCAACTATCTGCCGGACGAGGGGCACATTCATATTCGCCATGCCGATGAATGGGTCGACCTGGTTCAGGCCCCCGCGCGTAAGGTGTTGGAAGTCCGCCGCTCGACGATCGGCTGGGTGAGCCAGTTTCTGCGGGTGATCCCGCGGATCTCCGCTCTGGATGTGGTAATGCAGCCGCTGCTGGATCTCGGCGTGCCGCGCGAAACCTGCGCCGCCAAAGCCGCCAGCCTGCTGACGCGCCTCAACGTCCCGGAACGCCTCTGGCATCTTGCCCCGTCGACCTTTTCCGGCGGCGAACAGCAGCGCGTGAATATCGCTCGCGGATTTATCGTCGACTACCCGATTTTACTTCTTGATGAACCCACCGCTTCGCTCGACAGCAAAAACAGCGCGGCAGTGGTGGAACTGATCGAACAGGCCAAAGCGCGCGGCGCGGCGATCGTCGGGATCTTCCACGACGAGAGCGTTCGCAACCGCGTGGCGGACAGGCTGCACCCGATGGGGACAAGCGTATGATTATCAATAACGTCAAGCTGGTGCTGGAAAATGAGGTCATCGACGGCTCGATTGAGATCCGCGACGGCGCGATCCGCGCGTATGCCGAAACCCGAAGCCATTTGCCCGAAGCGATGGACGGCGAAGGCGGCTGGCTGCTGCCAGGGCTGATTGAGCTGCACACCGATAATCTGGATAAATTCTTCACCCCACGGCCGAAGGTGGACTGGCCCGCCCATTCGGCGATGAGCAGCCACGACGCGCTGATGGTTGCCAGCGGCATCACCACCGTGCTGGATGCGGTGGCGATTGGTGACGTACGCGACGGCGGCGATCGGCTGGAGAATCTGGAAAAGATGATCAACGCCGTGGAAGAGACGCAAAAGCGCGGTCTTAACCGCGCCGAACATCGCCTGCACCTGCGCTGCGAGTTGCCGCATCACACCACCCTGCCGCTGTTTGAAAAGCTGGTAGACCGCGAGCCAGTGTCGCTGGTCTCGTTGATGGACCACTCGCCGGGGCAGCGCCAGTTCGCCAGCCTCGAAAAATACCGCGAGTATTACCAGGGCAAATATTCTCTTAACGATGTGGAGATGGCGCGCTACGAGGAAGAGCAGCTGGCGCTGGCGGCACAGTGGTCACAGCCGAACCGTGTTTCGATTGCCGCAATGTGCCGGGACCGTAACATCGCGCTGGCCAGCCATGATGATGCCACGCACAACCATGTCCGCGAATCCCACCAGCTTGGCAGCGTGATCGCTGAATTTCCTACCACGTTTGAGGCGGCAGAGGCCTCCCGCGCGCATGGCATGAACGTGCTGATGGGGGCACCGAACATCGTGCGCGGCGGCTCGCATTCCGGCAACGTGGCGGCAAGCAAACTCGCCTCGCTCGGCCTGCTGGATATCCTCTCTTCCGACTACTACCCCGCCAGCCTGCTGGACGCCGCCTTCCGCGTCGCGAATGACGACAGCAACTGCTTCACGTTGCCGCAGGCAATTCGCCTGGTAACGAAGAACCCGGCATCCGCGCTTAATCTTCACGACCGGGGCGAGATAGCCGAAGGAAAACGGGCGGATCTGGTGCTGGCCCACCGTAAGGGCGAGCACATCCATATCGACCACGTCTGGCGTCAGGGAAAAAGGGTGTTCTGATGGGAAGAGTCATCTGGTTAATGGGGCCCTCCGGCTCCGGGAAGGACAGCCTGCTGTCCGCCTTACGGCAGCGGGAGCACCCGCAGCTGCTGGTCGCACATCGCTATATTACCCGGGCGGCGAATGCCGGTAGTGAAAACCATATCGCCCTGAGCGAACAGGAATTTTTCACTCGCGCCGGGCAGAATCTGCTGGCGCTCAGCTGGCACGCCAACGGCTACTACTACGGGATCGGCATTGAGATCGACCTGTGGCTGCACGCGGGTTTTGACGTGCTGGTCAACGGCTCTCGTGCGCATCTTCCCCAGGCACGCGCCCGGTATGCCTCGGCGCTGCTGCCGGTCTGTCTGCAGGTTTCGCCGGATGTCCTGCGCAGCCGCCTGCAAAGCCGCGGACGCGAAAGCGAAAAAGAGATCGCGCAGAGACTCGAACGCGCAGCGCGCTATACCCCGGCGGATTGCCACATCCTCAACAACGACGGAAGTTTGCTACAGTCAGTCGATAACGTTTTATCGCTTATCCGTCAGAAGGAGAAACAGCATGCCTGACTGCACGCTTCGCCCCGCCACCGCCGATGATGCGCAAATCGTTTACGCGCTGATCTGCGAGTTAAAACAGGCCGAATTTGATCATCAGGCGTTCCACGCCGGGTATCTGGCCAATCTGCAGGACCACAATATGCGTTATCAGCTGGCAGAGCTGAATGGACAGGTGGTGGGTATGATTGGCCTGCATATGCAGTTTCACCTGCACCACGCCAGATGGATCGGCGAAATCCAGGAGCTGGTGGTGATGCCCGAGGCGCGTGGTCTTAAAGTGGGGAGCCAACTGCTGGCATGGGCAGAGGACACCGCGCGGCAGGCGGGCGCGGAACTGACGGAGCTCTCCACCAGCGTCCGGCGGCTGGACGCCCACCGTTTTTATGTTCGTGAAGGGTATACGCAGAGCCATTTTCGTTTCACCAAACCGTTGTAGAGGTGCACGATGAGTCTGACCATCACGTTAACGGGCACCGGCAGTGCCCAGCTGGTCCCGGTGTTTGGCTGCGATTGCGCGGCATGCCGCCGGGCACGTCTGCAGGAGAATTATCGTCGTCGGCCCTGTAGCGCGGCCGTCAAATTCAATGATGCGGTGACGCTACTGGACGCGGGTATTCCGCACCTGATGGACGACTGGCCAGCCGGCAGCTTTCAGCAGTTTTTGCTGACCCACTACCATATGGATCACGTTCAGGGGCTGTTTCCCCTGCGCTGGGGCGTTGGCGCGACGATCCCCGTTTACGGCCCGCCGGATGAAGCCGGATGTGACGATCTCTTCAAACACCCGGGCATTCTGGATTTCAGCCATATGCTGGAGCCGTTTGTGATGTTTGAGCTGCAGGGCCTGCGGGTGACGCCGCTGCCGCTCAACCACTCGAAGCTCACCTTTGGTTATCTGCTGGAGTCCGCCCACAGCCGCGTGGCGTGGCTCTCTGATACCGCCGGATTGCCGGAGAAAACGGTGAAATTTCTGCTCAACAACCAGCCACAGGCGATGATCATCGACTGTAGCCATGAACCGCGCCCACAGACGCCGCGCAACCATTGCGATTTAAACACCGTGGTGGCACTGAACGAGGTGATTGGCTGCCCGCAGGTGATCCTGACCCATATCAGCCATCAGTTTGACGTGTGGATGATGGATAACCCGCTGCCGGACGGCATCGAAGCGGGATATGACGGCATGGTGTTGGTGCTGGATTAGGTTTTCTCCCTCTCCCGTGGGAGAGGGTTGAGGTAAGGGCAACAGGCCGCACTTAACCGCGATCGTAATCCTCTTCTAACCGCCGCTCATCCTCTTCCAGGCGTCGTCTGTCGTCATCTAACTGGCGCTGACGCTCGTCTAAACGGCGGCGTCTGTCTTCAAGCTGCCGACGGCGGTCGTCATACTGACGGCTATCAATGCGACGGTCATCGTCATAACGATCGTCATCATCGTTGCTGCGGCTGCTGCCGGGGTTATAGGCATCGTTGATCGCCTGCTGAATGTTGCCAATGGCATCATCAATCACATCGGCATGCGCCAGTTGGCTGGAGAGTGACAGCAGACCAAATAACAGAGCGGTAGAGTAACGTTTCATAAGGCCAGACTCGCAGGTGAACTGGCCTTACGGTAATTAACCGCAAACGGGAGAGGTAGCGGAGGAATCTCAAATTCTTTAGCGAGGCGACGCTTCCATTATTTGACGCACTCGCTGTTTATTCTCTGCGACCAGCACAATCCCGGAGCATTTTTGGTCCGGAGAATGACTCCAGATGCGGTCTTCAGGAATACATCCTCCGTCATATATCACCTTGCTGCCATCATAAGGCCAGAATGCTCCCTGCTCTGTGTCGAGTACAAAAACAGCGATTTGGTCGGATTCACGGGCTATTTTCTGCCAGAGCATCTTTCCACCCTCATATTGCTCGAAGTCGCTGATTAAGGTCACGCCGCAATGTAAGACCAACGCTTCATAGAGACGAGTCGCCAGCCCTTTGTCTCGTTCGGCAGGATCGACACAAATGCCTTCTACCTGGACAACGCGAGTATCTTCCCAGCATCGTTCGACTGCGATAATGTCCTTTCCCAGATGGGCTTTATGCTGTAAATCCAGAGCAGCAACAACCCGATGCCGGGGAACGCCATCAAAGGTTTCGATATCTGCTTCAATAATTGCAGCCCGGGGCGTCTGGCTGTCATAAATGACATGTAACACCCGACCGGAGAGTTCAAATTCATCTACGAGCGTAAATGACCTGGCAACCGTATTCGGGCTGTACGTTGTAGGCATCACGATCATTTGTGAGTCCCCTCTTGTGAGTACCGGCATAATTCCCTTTATATCTTAATCCGCTAAATTTTGCGCAGATTAGCATCGCCGACTTTACTCAGGCTCTTGATGAAATCCTAAATTCGCTGTTTAAGCGCTGATTTTCCGCAGCGCCTGCGCCAGCTGTACGCGGGTAAACGGTTTGCGCAGTAGCGCTACATCCGGCAACTGCGGGTTGTGCGTCGGACGTAAATCCTGACCGCTGATCAACAACACCGGCAGTTGCGGGTAGTGGCTGCGCACGTGGTTAATCACCTCCGCCCCGCTCAGGCTGCCCGGCAGCATCAGATCACTGATAAACATGCCGATATCCGGCGAGGCCGCCAGCATGTTCAGTGCCTGCTCACCGCTTTCCGCTTCAAGGGTCAGGTAGCCAAGCTGATGCAGTTGCTCGCACAGGGTCTGACGAACATCGGCCTCATCTTCCAGGACCAGCACCAGCCGTTCGTTTTCAGCGGATGCGGTGGCAGAGTGCGTTTCATCTTCAGGGACGACGGGCAGCGTTGAGCGCGGCAGATGGAGCCGCACGGTGGTGCCTTGTCCCGGCGCGCTTTCAATTTCGACGCGGCCGCCGGACTGACGCACAAAACCGTACACCATCGACAGCCCTAACCCACTGCCACTGCCGGTCTGCTTGGTGGTGAAGAACGGCTCGAACACCCGGGATTTGACCTCCTGCGTCATACCGCTGCCGCGGTCGATCACCTCCAGCGCCACCATATCCTGCCTGCGCCCGTCACTGCGGGTGACGCGCTGATTCCACGTGCGGATCTTAATCACGCCCGTCTGCCCCTCCATCGCGTCGCGGGCGTTCATCACCAGGTTGATAATGGCGTTTTCGAGCTGGCCAACGTCAATCCACGCCGGCCAGGCCGGGGATTGAGCCTCTATCTCCAGGCTCAGGGTGGCGGGCAAGGAGTGGCGCATCAGCTCTCTGAGATTCTCCAGCAGCGGTTTCATCTCTACCGCATGCGGAGTCAGGGATTGCTTGCGGGAAAAAGCCAGCAGACGCTGGGTCAGCAACGCACCGCGCTCGGCGGCATTGAGCGCGCGGGCGATACGTGGGGCATCACTGGAGTCGGGATCGGTCAGCTCCAGGCTACCGATTATCACCGCCAGCAGGTTGTTGAAATCATGTGCCAGCCCGCCCGTCAGTTGACCAACGGCCTTCATCTTCTGGCTGTGCAGCAGCGCCTCCTCCAGTCCCTGACGCTCGATGCGGTCGATCTCCATCTGGGAGGTTTTCTCTTTCAGCAGACGGGTGGTGTGCTCCAGCGAGGCGGTATTGCGGGCAAAGACGTTAAACGCGCGAGCCAGCTCTCCCAGCTCATCACGCCGCTGCAGCGCGGGCACCGAAACGTCCTGCTCGCCGTGGGCAAGACGCGACATCGCCCGGGAGATCGCCGTCAGGTTGGAGCCCAGATTGCGGTAGATATACCAGCAGGCGCAACCGGTGATGATCAGCGCCAGTACGGCGAATATGCTGATAAACACGCTGATGGACCGCAGCTCCTGATGACTCTGGGCCGTACGCAGCCGGGAAGCCTCCGCCACCTGCTCAACGTACTGATTGATATCGCTGTTTAATATCGCCACCAGCGCCTTGATGTGGAACATATACCAGCTTATCGCCAGGTCGCTCTCTTCAAGCTGCTTTGACAGCGGGGCAAGCCTGCGTAGCTCGTCGTTGAAATCGGGCAGAACAAGATTCACCACGGGCTGCGTCGCGCGATGGGGCAACGTTGCGCTAACGGCGTCCAGCTGCTGTAGGGTGGCGCGCGGTGAGGGGGTATCGATGGCGGCGAGAATCAGCCTGTCCATTTCCGCAAGCTGCTGCGCATCCGGGATGTTGCTGCCAAACCGACGGTTAATATCCTGCAGATGGCGTAAATAGCTCTGGCTTTGATACAGCGAGCTAAGCAGCGCGTTACGCTGCAGATGGCGCCGCTGTCCGCGCTCCAGCATGCCCGTCACGCTTTGCTGTAACTCATTACTGCGACGAATAATGCGCGCCACCAGCCCCGGCTCCTGCTGCGCTAAGGGCGCATCTGCGAGCTGTTCCAGCGAGTGCCGCAGCGCCATTTGGGTCTGCTTCAGCCTCTCGGCCTCTCCTTTGTATTCCAGCGCCCCCACCACCTGCGAAAGCCGAACCGCCGCGGTTGCCACGCTGGCGGTATCACGGGCGAGGTTCATGCTGCCGGTCATGTCATCCAGCGTCTGCTGTTGTACCTGTTCCTGGATCTGGCTGGCATGCCGAAAACCCAGCACCGCCACACCACTGACCATCAGCGTCACCGCCACCACCAACAGATTAAAGATCAGCAGACGACCGCGGGCACTGGCGAAGAACGGCGAGCGTGATGGCATGGGATTGGGCTCCTCTGCAAATGGGTGCCCTCACCCTGGCCCTCTCCCACAGGCAGAGGGAAAAGAGAAATGTGACGGCGATTAGCTATTCATAACTATGACAAATATGAACGGCTTCTGACATTTTGCATTTACGCACCTGTGATGAAGTGCAGATATCAACCTTCACAGGAGATCCGCCATGAGCAGAACCCCGGTACTGGAGATGCGCAGCATTGCCAAAACGTTTGGCAACTTCCACGCGCTCAAGGGTGTGGATTTGACGGTCTTTCCCGGTGAGATCCACGCGCTGATGGGTGAAAACGGCGCGGGAAAAAGCACGCTGATGAAGATCCTCGCGGGCGCCTACACCGCGACCAGCGGCGAGATCCTGATTGACGGTCAGCCGTATCACATTAAAGGCCCGAAGGATGCGCTGGCCGCAGGCATTACCCTGATTTATCAAGAGATGCAACTCGCCCCCAACCTGACGGTTGCGGAAAACATCTTTCTTGGCAGCGAACTCTCGCGCGGCGGACTGGTGCAGCGTAAAGAGATGGCCGCCCAGGCTCAGGCGGTCATCGACCGTCTGGGTGCAAACTTCAACGCCACCGACCTGGTGATGAAGCTGACTATCGCTGAACAACAGCAGGTGGAAATCGCCCGCGCGCTGCACCGTAACAGCCGCATTCTGGTGATGGATGAACCCACTGCCGCCCTCTCCTCGCGTGAAACCCATCGTCTGTTTGAGCTGATCCTGCGCCTGCGGGATGAAGGGATGGCGATCATCTATATCAGCCACCGCATGGCGGAAGTGTACGAACTCTCTGACCGGGTCAGCGTCCTGCGTGACGGGCAATACGTCGGTAGCCTGACGCGCGACAAACTGAACGCATCTGAGCTGGTGAAAATGATGGTGGGTCGTCCCTTAAGCGATCTGTTCAACAAAGAGCGCGATATCCCGCTCGGCAACCCGCGTCTTAACGTGCATCACCTCACCGACGGTAAAAAAGTCCAACCCTGCAGCCTGCAGGTGCGCTCAGGGGAAATCGTCGGCCTGGCGGGGCTGGTCGGTGCCGGTCGCTCCGAGCTGGCACAGCTCATCTTTGGCGTACGTAAAGCCACCGGCGGAATGATTGAAGTGGACGGCGAGCCGGTGGTGATCCACTCCCCGCGCGCGGCCATTGAAAACGGGATCGGTTTTCTTACCGAGAACCGCAAGGAGCAGGGGCTGTTCCTGGAGCTGGCGGCGCAGGAGAACATCACCATGGCGACGCTGGAGCGCGACGCCACCTTCGGCATGCTTAACCGCAAAAAAGCGCAGTCCATTTCTGACGATGCCATCGCCCTGCTGAATATCCGCGTGCCTCACGCACAGGTCCGCGCGGGCGGTCTGTCAGGCGGTAATCAGCAGAAATTGCTGATCTCCCGCTGGGTGGCAATTGGCCCGCGTATTCTGATCCTCGACGAACCGACGCGCGGTGTCGACGTCGGCGCAAAAAGCGAAATCTACCGCATCATGAACCAGATGGCGCGCAAGGGCGTGGCGATTTTGATGATCTCCAGCGAACTGCCGGAAGTGGTGGGCATGAGCGACCGCGTCTATGTCATGCGTGAAGGCAGCATCGCCGGGGAGCTCCATGGACACGACATCTCTCAGGAAAACATCATGACGCTGGCAACCGGCGTGAACGACTCACATCATCAGGCGGTGCAACTATGACAACTCCAACCCATCCGCAGCAGGTGGCAAAATCTGCCTCCGCCAAAAAAATGCTGATGAGCGATCTGATGCAAACGGTCGGCATTTTGCCCATTCTCATCCTGATCGTGGCGGTTTTTGGCTTTATCGCTCCTAACTTCTTTACCGAAAGCAACCTGCTCAACATTACCCGACAGGCGTCGATCAACATCGTGCTGGCGGCAGGGATGACCTTCATCATCCTGACCGGGGGGATTGACCTCTCCGTCGGGTCGATTCTGGGTACCACGGCGGTCGCCGCGATGGTGGTGTCGTTAATACCGGAATTCGCCGGGCTCTCTATTCCCGCCGCGCTGATGCTCGGCCTGGTGCTGGGGCTGTTCAACGGCGCGCTGGTGGCCTTTGCCGGACTGCCACCGTTTATTGTCACCCTCGGCACCTACACGGCACTGCGGGGCGCAGCGTACCTGCTGGCCGATGGCACGACGGTGATTAACTCGAACATCAATTTTGAGTGGATAGGCAATAACTATCTTGGCCCCGTGCCGTGGCTGGTGGTGATTGCCCTGGCGGTGATTGTGGTGTGCTGGTTTATCCTGCGTCGCACCACGCTTGGCGTTCACATCTATGCGGTAGGCGGCAACATGCAGGCGGCACGCTTAACGGGCATCAAAGTCTGGCTGGTGTTGCTGTTTGTGTATGGCATGAGCGGCCTGCTCTCCGGGTTAGGCGGTGTGATGAGCGCGTCGCGCCTCTACAGCGCCAACGGAAACCTGGGCATGGGTTACGAGCTGGATGCGATTGCGGCGGTGATCCTCGGCGGCACCAGCTTCGTTGGCGGGATCGGCACGATCACCGGCACGCTGGTGGGGGCGCTGATTATCGCCACCCTCAACAACGGCATGACGCTGATGGGCGTCTCCTACTTCTGGCAACTGGTGATCAAAGGGGCGGTGATCATCATTGCGGTGCTGATCGACAAATACCGTACCCGACACCATCAAAGTGCATAACAACAATACCCTACGTGAGGAAGAGAGCATGAGATTGAAGCCCTTAGTGACCGCGCTCTGTGCTGGCACGCTGCTTGCCGCAACACCGTTTGCGCAGGCGAAAGATCTGAAGTCCATCGGCGTAACGGTGGGTGACCTGGCCAACCCGTTCTTCGTGCAGATCACCAAAGGTGCCGAGCTGGAGGCGCGCAAGCTGGCGGGGGATAACGTCAAAGTGACGCTGGTCTCCAGCGGGTACGATCTGGGTCAGCAGGTGGCGCAGATCGACAACTTTATTGCCGCCAAAGTGGACATGATCATCCTCAACGCCGCAGATTCCAAAGGGATCGGCCCGGCGGTGAAACGCGCGAAAGAGGCCGGGATCGTGGTGGTCGCGGTTGACGTGGCGGCAGAAGGAGCAGACGCGACGATCACCTCCGATAACACCCAGGCGGGCGAAATGGCCTGTAAGTACATCACCGACCGCCTGAACGGCAAAGGCAATGTAGTGATCATCAACGGACCGCCGGTCTCTGCCGTCCAGAACCGTGTGGAAGGTTGCCAGACCGAGTTCAAAAAACACCCGGATATCAAAGTGCTCTCCGATAACCAGAACGCCAAGGGCAGCCGTGAAGGGGGTCTGGAAGTCATGACCTCGCTGCTGGCGGCCAATCCGAAGATCGATGGCGTCTTCGCGATTAACGATCCGACCGCGATCGGTGCCGATCTGGCGGCGAAACAAGCGCAACGCAACGAGTTCTTTATCGTTGGTGTGGACGGTAGCCCGGACGGCGAAGAAGCCCTGAAGCGGGAAAACTCCCTGTTTGTGGCGACGCCAGCACAAGATCCGCAGGTCATGGCGGCAAAAGCGGTTGAGATCGGCTATGACATTCTACAGGGCAAACCGGCACCGAAAGAGCCTGTGCTGATCCCGGTGACGATGATCGATAAAAAGAACGTCGGCACGTATAAGGGGTGGACGGTTAAGTAACAATTGTGCGGCCCGATGCTCTCACCCTAACCCTCTCCCACAGGGAGAGGGGACTGGGCCGACAAAAAACACAAGGAGTCCCCATGAAACGCTCCGAAATCAACGAAATCCTCGGCCACACGCGGCAGTTTTTCTCCATGCACGACGTGCATCTCCCCCCTTTTGCCAGCTTCCCACCCACAAAATGGCAACAGCTCGATCAGGCCGCCTGGCAGGAAGTGTTTGATCTTAAGCTCGGTTGGGACGTAACGGCCTTTGGCGGCAGCAGCTTTGCCGCGCAGGGGCTCACGCTGTTTACCCTGCGCAACGGCTCACCAAACGGCACGCCGTATGAAAAATGCTACGCCGAAAAAATCATGCACGTCCGCGACGGTCAGCTCACGCCCATGCATTTTCACTGGCGCAAACGGGAGGACATCATCAACCGCGGCGGTGGAAATCTCATTATTGAGTTATGGAATGCCGGTGCACATGCAGAGACCGAAAACACGGACGTCACCGTCACGATAGACGGTTGCCAGCAGACCCACGCACCCGGCAGCCAGCTGCGCCTTACACCAGGGGAGAGCATCTGTCTGACGCCCGGCCTGTACCACAGTTTCTGGGGTGAACGCGGTTTTGGCGACGTGCTGGTGGGCGAAGTGTCATCGGTCAATGACGATGAACACGACAACCACTTTTTGCAGCCCGTTGCCCGCTATAACAACATCGAAGAAGACGAACCGGCGGTGCTGGTACTGTGCAACGAGTACAACCTGTTTCGGATATAAGGGGTAAATGATGCCATTGATTTCTCTTGCCGACGGTCTTGCGCACGCCAGGCAACATCGCTACGCGCTGGGCGCGTTCAACGTTCTCGACACCCACTTCCTGCGCGCCCTGTTTGCCGCGGCGAAGCTGGAGCGCTCGCCTTTTATCATCAACATCGCCGAAGTGCATTTTAAATATGTGTCACTGGAGCCGCTTGTCGAAGCGGTTAAGTACGAAGCCGCCCGCCACGCGATCCCCGTGGTACTCAACCTCGACCACGGCCTGCACTTTGACGCCGTGGTGCGCGCCCTGCGCTTAGGGTTCAGCTCCGTGATGTTCGATGGCTCGACACTGAGCTACGAGGAGAATATTCGTCAGACGCGTGAAGTGGTGAAGATGTGTCACGCGGTGGGCGTGTCGGTGGAGGCAGAGTTAGGTGCCGTCGGTGGCGATGAAGGCGGAGCGCTCTACGGCCATGCGGATGAAGCGTACTTTACCGACCCGCAGCTGGCACGGGAATTTGTCGATTCAACCGGCATTGACGCGCTGGCCGTCGCCATTGGCAACGCACACGGCAAATACAAGGGCGAGCCGAAGCTCGATTTCCCCCGTCTGGACGCCATTCGCCAGCAAACCGGGCTGCCACTGGTGCTGCACGGCGGCTCCGGGATCAGCGATGCTGATTTTCGTCGCGCCATTGAACTTGGTATTCATAAAATCAACTTCTATACCGGCATGTCCCAGGCCGCGCTTTCCGCCGTTGAGCAGCGTATGGCCAACCGCCAGCCGCTGTACGATGAGTTTGCCGAGCTGCTGCTGGGCATAGAAGAGGCGATTACCGATACGGTCGCCGAACAGATGCGCATCTTTGGCAGCGCGGGGCAGGCATAATGGAACGCAAAGGGGTCATCGCCGCGGGCAATATGCTGGTGGATCACGTTCACCAGATCGTGCAATGGCCGGAACGCGGCTGGCTGGCAGAAATTACCCACAGCGAGCGTTCCACCGGCGGCGCGCCGCTTAACGTCCTGCTGACGCTGGCGAAAATGCACGTCGGCCTGCCGCTGCAGGCGGTGGGGCTGATTGGCGAAGACAGCGACGGGGACTACATTCTGGCGATGCTCGACCAGTATCACGTCAATCGGCAGCGTGTACAGCGCACCACCTTTGCGCCAACCTCCATGTCGCAGGTGATGACCGACCCCAGCGGACAGCGCACCTTTTTCCACTCTCCCGGGGCCAACCGCCTGCTGGATCTCCCCGCGTTTGACCGTCTCGACGGCACAATGAAAATCTTCCACCTCGGCTACCTGCTGCTGCTCGACAGTCTGGATATGCCAGATGACGAATACGGCACCCGCAGCGCACGGCTGCTGGCGCAGATGCGCGAACAGGGGTATGAAACCTCGCTCGATCTGGTCTCCCGTAAGGGCGATCCGCGCTATCAGCCGCTGGTCCTCCCTGCCCTGCGTCATCTCGATTATCTGGTCATTAACGAACTGGAAGCCGGAGAATTTAGCGGCCTTGAGATGCGCGACGGCAACGACGCACCGCACGTTGCCCACATCGCTGAAGCCGCCGCGCAGCTGCTGGCGGCAGGCGTCCGGCAACGGGTGGTGATCCACTGCCCGGAAGGTGCCTGGGGAGAAGCCGCAAACGAAGAAGGACGCTGGATCCCCTCATGGAGGCTGACTCAGGAGGAGATTATTGGCAGCGTCGGCGCGGGCGACGCCTTTTGTGCCGGTTTCTTATATGGCTGTCATGAATCGCTGCCGCTGGCAGAGAGTATTTACCTGGCGCATGCCTGCGCCCGGGCAAGCCTGCTGGCCGCGAATGCCATTGATGGAGCAAAAACGCTGGAGGAATTGACGCGCTTTATTCAGGAGAGCAACGCCTAAATTAACAAAAATTGCGATTTTTGATTACAGTTCTATGAATTTTGCATAGCCGAACTACACTCTCTGCGTCTGGCACATTCGGCGTGGGCAACATATTGCCCACACGCTTTTCCGAAATGAGAGATACAGAGGACAAGGAAAAATGTTCGCAGCAATTATCATCGCTATATTTATTATCAGTGTTATTTATGCGCATTCGCGCGGCAAAGAAAAACAGACGCTTTCCCGTCAACTTTTCGACCACTCCACCTTTATGGCGCCCATCAATATGTTTATGACGGCGTTCTCTTCGCTGCCCGCCAGACAGCCCTTTTTTGAAACCGAGCGCTTTCCGGAATTAAATAAACTGACGGAAAACTGGGAGGTCATTCGCGAAGAGGCGCTGCGTTTGCAGGATCATATTAAGGCGGCACAAAATCATAACGATGCCGGTTTTAACACCTTCTTTAAACGCGGCTGGAAACGGTTTTACCTCAAATGGTATGCCGATGCGCATCCCTCGGCTCAGACCCTGTGCCCCGTTACGACACAACTGGTGAGTGAGATCCCGTCCGTGAAAGCGGCAATGTTTGCCGAACTCCCGGCGGGCGCGAAGCTCGGCAAGCATCGCGATCCCTACGCCGGCTCGGTTCGTTACCATTTAGGCCTGGTCACGCCAAATGACGATCGCTGCTTTATAGAGGTTGACCAGCAGCGCCACAGCTGGCGTGACGGTGAGGCTGTCATCTTTGATGAAACTTACGTGCACTGGGCGGAGAATAAAGCGGATCACACGCGGATTATTCTCTTCTGCGATATCGAACGTCCGATGAAATGGCGCTGGGCGCAGGCGGTTAACCACTGGGTCGGGACAACGCTGATGTCAGCGGCCAGCTCCCCCAATGACGATAACGACCGCACCGGGGGAATCAACCGTATCTTCAAATATGTGCACGCCGGGCGAGAACGCGGTCAGCGTCTGAAGAAGCGTAATCGGAAGCTCTATTACGCACTGAAGTACATGGTCATCACGGCGATTTTCGCCGCGCTTATTGTCGCTGCCATAACGTAAGCACTTACGCCGCCCTATCGGGATGACAGACATCGGCGGCAAAGACGTAGCCCAGCCCGCGGATCGTTTTGATTAATGCGGGCTGGTGCGGATTGGCTTCGATTTTCCGGCGCAGGCGCATGATCAACACGTCGATGGTGCGGTCAAACACATCGGCACTTTCGCTGTGGGTCAGCTCAAGCAGCTGCTCGCGGCTCAGTACCCGGCGGGCGTTCTGGGTAAGCGCCAGTAGCAGGCCGTATTCACCCTGGGTCAACGGTACGGGGTTACGCTGCGGATCGATCAGTTCGCAGCGGGTGGTATCCAGCGTCCAGCCATTAAAAGCAATGCCCGCCACTCGTGGCGCGGGCGTGTCGGCCGCCAGCGCTCCGGTACGCCTGAGCACGGCTTTAACCCGGGCGACCACCACACGCGGATTAAACGGTTTGCCAATATAATCGTCGGCACCCATCTCCAGCCCTACCACCACGTCAGACTCACTGCCCAGCCCGGTAAGCATCACTACCGGCAGATCCGGGCGTTGCTTTTGCAACTGCAGCAGGACCTGCAGGCCGTTGATATCCGGCAGCATCATGTCCAGCAGGACCAGGGCAATTCCCGGTTCCTGATGAACCCGGTTCAGTGCGTCCTGTCCGTTATGGCAGACGAGCACCGTAAAGACGTGCTCGCTGAGCACATCCTGCAGCAGCTCGCACACTGCCGTATCGTCATCAACCACCAGAATCGCCGGTTTCATCGCATGCTTCCGTCAGGGGATTATGTTAAGTCTGAACTATTCTGCCGCCGGCTCCAGCCAAATGGATTTTTACGTGACGGAATTACAACCCATGTCACATCCGCTGCCTTTTCGACACGTCAATTTTGACGATTGCCTGCTTTTCGTCAGGGTTTTGCCGGGAGAACGCCCGTAAAGTCGAGTGATACCCACACTAAAAACATGGCATAAAAGCTGCATTATGGCTGCGAAATGATTAACTGGAGCAGACTGATGAAAAAAGTCGTCACGGTTTGCCCTTATTGTGCCTCAGGTTGCAAGATCCACCTGGTGGTCGATAACGGCAAAATCGTCCGGGCGGAGGCCGCACAGGGGAAAACCAACCAGGGCACGCTGTGCCTGAAAGGGTACTACGGCTGGGATTTTATTAACGATACCCAAATCCTCACCCCGCGCCTGAAAACCCCCATGATCCGCCGTGAACGCGGTGGCAAGCTGGAAGCCGTCTCGTGGAACGAGGCGCTGGACTACGTCGCCACCCGCCTGAGCGCCATTAAGGCTAAATATGGCCCGGATGCGATCCAGACCACCGGGTCATCACGCGGGACGGGTAACGAAACTAACTATGTAATGCAAAAATTCGCGCGCGCCGTTATCGGAACCAATAACGTCGACTGCTGCGCTCGCGTCTGACACGGCCCATCGGTTGCAGGTCTGCACCAGTCGGTCGGAAACGGCGCAATGAGTAATGCAATTAACGAGATAGACAACACCGATCTCGTCTTTATCTTTGGCTATAACCCGGCGGATTCTCACCCGATTGTCGCGAACCACGTTATTCGCGCCAAACAGAACGGGGCGAAAATCATCGTCTGCGATCCGCGCAAAATCGAAACGGCACGTATTGCAGATATGCACATCGCGTTGAAAAACGGCTCGAACATCGCGCTGTTGAACGCCATGGGGCACGTCATTATTGAGGAGAACCTCTACGACCAGGCGTTTGTCGCCACCCGTACGGAAGGTTTTGAAGAGTATCGAAAAATTGTCGAAGGCTATACGCCAGAATCTGTCGAAGCAATCACCGGCGTCAGCGCGCAGGAGATCCGTCAGGCAGCAAGGATGTACGCCGGGGCGAAAACCGCCGCCATTCTGTGGGGCATGGGCGTGACCCAGTTCTATCAGGGCGTGGAAACCGTGCGTTCCCTGACCAGCCTCGCCATGCTGACCGGCAACCTTGGGAAGGCACACGTCGGCGTGAACCCGGTACGCGGTCAGAACAACGTGCAGGGTGCCTGTGATATGGGCGCGCTACCGGACACCTATCCGGGCTATCAGTACGTGAAGTTCCCGGAAAACCGCACGAAGTTTGCCAAAGCGTGGGGCGTGGAGAGTTTGCCGGAGCACACCGGGTATCGCATCAGCGAGCTGCCGCACCGGGCGGCACATGGTGAAGTGCGGGCGGCTTACATCATGGGCGAAGATCCTCTCCAGACCGATGCTGAGCTCTCTGCGGTGCGTAAAGGGTTTGAGGATCTGGAGCTGGTGATTGTTCAGGACATCTTTATGACCAAAACCGCGGCAGCGGCGGATGTGATTTTACCGTCAACGTCCTGGGGCGAGCATGAAGGGGTTTACACGGCGGCAGACCGTGGCTTCCAGCGCTTCTTTAAAGCGGTGGAGCCGAAGTGGGATCTGAAAACCGACTGGCAAATCATCAGCGAAATTGCCACCCGCATGGGTTATCCGATGCACTACAACAACACTCAGGAGATCTGGGACGAGTTGCGGCATCTGTGTCCGGACTTCTACGGTGCAACCTATGAAAAAATGGGTGAACTGGGGTATATCCAGTGGCCGTGCCGGGATGAGTCTGAGGCCGACCAGGGCACGTCGTATCTCTTTAAAGAGAAATTCGACACCCCAAATGGGCTGGCACAGTTCTTCACCTGCGACTGGGTTGCCCCCATTGATAAACTCACTGATGAGTATCCAATGGTGCTTTCCACCGTGCGTGAAGTGGGCCACTACTCCTGCCGTTCGATGACCGGCAACTGCGCGGCGCTGGCAGCGCTGGCGGATGAGCCAGGTTATGCACAGATCAACACCGCCGACGCTGAACGTCTTGGCATTGAAGACGAAGCGCTGGTATGGGTGAACTCGCGTAAAGGCAGGATCATTACCCGTGCGCAGGTCAGCGATCGTCCCAACAAAGGGGCGGTGTACATGACCTACCAGTGGTGGATTGGCGCCTGTAACGAACTGGTGACGGAGAACTTAAGCCCGATAACCAAAACGCCGGAGTATAAGTACTGCGCCGTACGCGTGGAGCCGATTGCGGATCAGCACGCTGCGGAACAGTATGTGATCGACGAATATAACAAGCTGAAAGCCCGCTTGCGCGAAAGTGCGATGGGATAATGATATTATTTAATTGATGAATAAAGGGAGTGAAATATTCACTCCCTTTTTATTTCCGCTTAACTCATTAAAAATATCAATTATTAATCTTGAAAGCTGCTCGCAGAAATAATGTAAATTGCACGAAAAAGAATTACATCTTTGCATTTTGATTCAGATGGATAAGATGTGCGGCGGGTGCTTAAGACTTTCTGTCTTGAGCATTGTTGAGGGACAGAAAGTGGAAAGCCCCGGGAAATATTCATTTACCCGAGGCTACCCCTCAACAACCTACAGGTTGAGAGTAGCCTCTTATTCTTTTTTTGACAAGGAGTAAAAGGCATGACGCCATTAAAAACTGCGTTAGGCATTGTATTTATTATCTGCCTGACGATAGTGATCTTTACCTTTATTACTCGCGGAAAGTTATGCGAACTGACAATAAAGAGTGAACATCAGGAGGTGGCGGCGAAATTAGCCTGCGTTGCAGGCTAACCTCTGCGGGCGGAACGACAGTTCCGCCCGGCTTGCAGGATGCTGAGGTCTTAACGCACCCGTTTTTTTATTCTATGGCCGCGATTATACTGCGCGGCGTGTACCCAGATGATAAGAATCCATGAAACCATTTTTACTGTTGTTATTAATTTTTACGTCGTTCGTCCATGCCGATGAGATTGGCAGCCAGTACAAAGCACAGGCGGAGGCGGGCGATGCACGCGCTCAGTATTATCTCGCCGACACCTGGTTCAGCTCCGGCGACAGCAAGCAGGCGGCGATGTGGGCAGAGAAAGCGGCAAAAGGGGTCGTTTGCGGGAGGGGGCGGAATCCTACGCTAAGGCTTTGGCCAGCGATATTCTCCGGTGAGATTGATGTGTTCCCATCCGAGCGGCGAAACATGGGCCAAGAGATCGGGCGATAGCAGCTTTCCATCGCGTTTCTGGTTTGCAACGACCTCGCCGAGCTTCATGGTGTTCCAGAAGATGATGATGGCGGCGAGCAGATTCATGCCGGCGATGCGGTAATGCTGGCCTTCGGCGGAACGGTCGCGGATTTCACCGCGGCGGTGGAAGCTGATTGCCCGCTTCAGCGCATGATGAGCTTCGCCTTTGTTGAGCCCGATCTGGGCACGCCGTTGGAGTTCGGCATCCAGAATCCAGTCGATCATGAACAGGGTGCGCTCGACGCGACCGACTTCCCGCAGGGCTGTCGCGAGCTCGTTCTGCCGCGGATAGGAGGCGAGTTTCCGCAGAATCTGGCTTGGCGCGACGGTCCCGGCAGCAATGGTGGCGGCGATGCGCAGGATGTCGGGCCAATTGCGCTCGATCATGGCTTGGTTGACCTTTCCGCCGATCAACGCTCGCAGGTGCGCCGGGGCGGCCGACGGATTGAACGCGTAGAGCCGTTTGGATGGCAGGTCGCGGATGCGCGGAGCGAACCGGTAGCCGAGAATGGCACATGCGGCAAAGACGTGATCGGTGAAGCCGCCCGTGTCGGTGAACTGCTCGCGGATATGGCGTCCAGCATCGTTCATCAGCAGGCCATCGAGGATGTAAGGCGCTTCGCTTGCCGTTGCAGGAATCACCTGGGTTGCGAACGGCGCATATTGGTCGGAGACGTGGCTATAGGCTTTCAGGCCCGGGGTATTGCCATATTTCGCGTTGACCAGGTTCATGGCCTCACCTTGCTCTGTAGCGACGAAGAACTGTCCGTCGCTCGAAGCCGACGTGCCCATGCCCCAGAACCGGGCCATGGGTAACGCTGCCTGTGCCTCGACCACCATGGCCAGCGCCCGGTCATAGGCTTCGCCCTCGACATGCCACCGTCCAATGCGGATCAATTCCCAGAAGGTGTGGGTGTTTGTCGCATCCGCCATTTTGCGCAAGCCGAGGTTGATCCCTTCCGCCAAGATAACGTTCATTAGCCCGATCCGGTCAGCGCAGGGTGCTCCTGTGCGCAGATGGGTGAACGCTTCGGTGAAGCCGGTCGCCGCATCCACCTCCAGCAGGAGATCGGTGATGCGCGTGGGCGGGATCTGCTTGTAGAGATCGAGCACCAGATCTTCGGCGCCTGTCGGCGCGGCGGCTTCGAGTTTCTCGATATGCAGAACGCCGTTTTCAATCGACCCGCCCGGGATCGTGCCTGCGCGAGCGGCACGGCCAAGCTCGCGCAACCGCATGTCGAGGCGAGCTTGCCGGTCTGCCAGCCATTCCTCCGGCCGCAATGGCACAGCGAGACGACCGCCTTCCGCGATGGATTGTGCCGGAACGAGTGCGTGTTTCAGATCGCCATAGCGCCGGGACCTAGTAAGCCAGACATCTCCGGAGCGGAACGCATCGCGCAGATGGAACAGCACCGCGATCTCCCATAGGCGAGCGTCGCCAGCCCTCTGGGCCCGAAGGTGGCGATGCCATTTCGAGCTGGGCCGCAAGAAGCTGGTCATCGCGGCATCGTTCAAACCGGTACGAAGGGCCGTCACCGCTTCCAGAAGCGGCAGTGCAACGGGCGCAGCTCGCAGATCGAGCAGGCGCAACATGCGTGGAGCGTATCGGCGGAAGCGGTGATAACCGTCGAGCACATGATTGAGCGGATCGTCGGCCATGGTGGCGGTCAGCCTGGTTGCCATTGCAACAAGGGTTTTTAAGCCGTCCCACCCTGACCCACTCGCGATGACATCGCCCAGCGGCTGGCCATCATCCTGTGCATCGACCAGGGCGCCCCCGATCTCGGCGAAGGATTTCAGGGTGTCACGCACCACCCCCGCTTCGTCTGCGACCTTTGCATGGCAAATACGCTCCGAAGCACGGTAGAGACGGCCGACGATCCGGTCGTGGGTTTCGACCACTGCGTCGGCCAACATCGCCTGCCATTCCGAGACGCAAACAGCCAAGATCGCAAGCCGCCTGTCCTCCGGGAGATCGCGCATGCCGTCGGCATAATACCGTTCACCCTGCCTGCGCAGACGAGTCACCCGATGGGCAGGAACGCCGGCAAGCAGATCCTCGGGGAGATCGATGCGTTGCAGATATTCGAGCCGGTCGAGCAGCCGGTTGGCCGACGAAGAGTTCGAGCCAGGCTCGAACTGGCGCAGCCACACAAAACGGGTCACCCGATCATCAGCCGTCTCCTCGAGCAATGCCAGCAACTGTTCTCGGATCGACATAGGCAGCCGACTGGCGATCCTCGTCTCGATGCGTCGCTCGGCATCGACGAGAGCCGCGGCACAAAGCCGCTCGATCGTGGATGTCGCGGGAAGGACAGTGCGGGTGCGTCGGCACTCGGCTACGAAGCGACGGGCGATATCCTCGTTCGACACCGCCATCTCGGCTTCTCGGAACAACCATTCCTTCAGCTCGCTCGCACCACGTCCGGAGAAGGTGCGGAAGCCGTAGAGCCCCCGTAACTCGGCAAGATGCTCGTGCCGTGTTTCCTCGCGGGCAGCATAGTCTACGAGATCGTCGGCACCCAGGCCAAGCTGCGCTCCGATAAATTCGATGACCTCTGCAGGGATCAGTTCGCCTGGAGCCAGCACCCGGCCGGGATAGCGCAGGACACACAATTGCAGGGCGAAGCCGAACCTGTTGTGAGCGCGCCGACGCAGCCTGATATGCCCAAGGTCTTCATCACTCAGCGTATAGTGCTTGAGCAAATCCGTCTGTGAAGTCGGCAAGCGCAACAGCGCGTCTTTCTGCCGATCGGTTAGAGTGACGCGACGCGGCATACATGTTCCTTTTTCAAAATCTGATAGCGTTCAAGACGCTTTGTTTATGAAGCTGGTTGAGATACATTTCCAGAGGTCAATGCAATCGTGGCCGAAGCGCCGCCTCAAACCAACGTTTGTGATACATGCTGATCGGATATGCCCGCGTCTCCAAAGCCGATGGCTCGCAGTCTCTCGACCTGCAGCACGACGCCTTGCGGGCACTGTTGCAAATAGTCGGTGGTGATAAACTTATCATCCCCTTTTGCTGATGGAGCTGCACATGAACCCATTCAAAGGCCGGCATTTTCAGC
>NZ_JBMKJG010000034.1:0-37518 GCF_049237765.1 Enterobacter cloacae complex sp. SHL021
AGTCGCTGTCGTTCTCAAAATCGGTGGAGCTGCATGACAAAGTCATCGGGCATTATCTGAACATAAAACACTATCAATAAGTTGGAGTCATTACCGCCACGCACATCATTATTGGTAATACCAGCCCTTTAATTAGCCAGGCATGACCTTTAACCCGGGTAACATAAAAGAAGTCGATACTGTCCATTAGCAGCTCATTGACAATTCCATCCGGGGCAATGTCATCATCAGATTTCTGCAGTTTTTTTCCTTTAATATAGTAAATATCACTGCCAGCAACTTTCTCAACGTTAAGGACATAGTTTCGGTCAATCAAATAACGTTTGTCGCCGCGGGTGAATACCCCTTTATGGATCACCGTGACAATATCGCTGCCATTAAAAAGAAACAGCGTGGTTAACGACAGGGCGGTCGACTCTCCCGTGGAATAGTTTTTCCTGGAAACCGTATCAGACTGACAGCCAAATCCCACTTCCTGAGTTCTTTTCGGGTAAAGCACGGCAATGACGATAACGGAAAGCAGCAGTACCACGCCCAATAATATACCCATCTGTCTCTTCGACATGATCTTAACTCCCTGTCAGGCTTCTGTAAGAGATGCAATTTTTATAGCTATCGGCGCCATCCTGCAGATAACAGACGGCCAAAAAATCATTTTCCAGCTGTGACTTTTTAAATTTTGAATAATAGGCATCAGCAGCCTGATGTTCGCAGTCGATATGTTGACGGGCGATCGCCTCTTTAGCGCGGTTAAGATAGACCTGCAGCGGCTGATACATGTTCTTATCGATAAGATAAACCGTACAGCGGTCAATTTTGCCCAGCCGATAGATATCGGACTCCTTCGGACGATCGGCGACGCGCATATTTTGGTAGAACAGCAGCGCGGCAATACCCATTATTGCCACCAGCGCCATCACGAACAGGGTGGTAAAGCCGCTGTCCCGACGACGCAAACCTTCAGGCGGGTCTCGCTGCTGCGTCACAATATCGACGGTTTCCGCCACCATTTTTTCCGGAGCGGCCACGGGCGGCCTGACGGTGTGATGTTCAATATGCGCGGCCAGACTAAAACCTTTTCCACGAATGGTCTTAATCAGTAGCGGGTCACGTCCTAAACTCCGAAAAGCTTTTCTAATTTCACTTATGGCAACATTAAGACTGACCGAGGAGCCGGAAAAACCCCGGTCTTCCCAGACTTTCTTAATCAGGTCGTCCCTGTCGAGGGTTTTACCATTATTAATGATGAGTTCATATAACAAACGTGCCGCCTGATTTGATAACTTAATGGAAGATTCCTCTTCTCCATTTATCATGATCACACCGGAGTCCACTTCATAAAGCATTGCGAGATCAATAAGATACTTCATATGATTGTTACACCACTGTTATAAACGACTGTATTTCCCTCGCAATAATAGGTCTAAAGAGGGTGTGGTCAAGTCATCAAATATTATTTGAGCACGCCGCATAGAAAACTTCATAAATTAACAATTATTAATTCATTAATTAAGACCTTCGAATGAAGGCATTTAGGTTATGATCCTTAAAAGAACGTTATAGCAAGATTATAATCTCATTATTTTGATCTTAACGGAATAATGTTTTGTTATGTATCTTTTTGATGCAACATAATATCGTCAAGGCTCGTACTCAGGTCGCGATGCGCGTAAGCCTGTCACAGTGTGTTGCGCAGCCGGGAAACATTCTTTCTTAGATAAAACAAAATATTATGGAGTTTATCATGTTCAAAACGATCATGACCGTATCTGTGCTTGGCGCAGCCATTGCTTCTACTCACGCCATTGCCGCAGATAACTCAGCGGGTGGCGTAATTAACTTTACCGGTGCTATTACCGATACCTCCTGTACGATTAATGGCGGGAAAAGCGCGGATATGACCGTCGCCCTCTCCCCCATTTCGGTTAAGGATGCCGGAACAACGGTTGGCCTGATTACAAAAAATAAAAAATCCATTTCGTTAACCTTCTCTGGCTGTACGCCAGCAGCAGGTACGACCGGTACGCCGCTGAAAGTGTATTTCTCCAGCGCCGATAATATTTCTACCGACGGCAAATACCTGCTGAATAACAGCGTTAATGAAAACGACGCCAGCGTGGCGCGTAATGTCGGTTTCGCCTTAGTTGAACCAGGTAAATCTACACCGGTTACGCTGAACCAGGCTTACACCACCAGCATTATGGGTACCTCAGCGGCGCCAGATTCAGAAACGCTGACGCTGGACGTTTATTACTATAAAACCAACGCCGCTGCTGCAACGGTCGGTGCGTTGAGCTCTAACGTGACCTACACCATTTCCTACCTGTAATTTCAGTTAATCAGGCTTCGTCCCGGCGAAGCCTGTATTTAAGGTTACCAATATGCGTAAGATTATTATGCTGGCATCTCTGCTGCTCAGCGCGGGCAACGCATGGGCCAATATTGTGATTAATGGCACGCGTGTTCTTTATCCTGAGAATAACAAAGAGGTCATTGTTCAGTTAATCAATACGGGTGATGCCCCTGCGCTGGTGCAATCCTGGATTGATGACGGCGATATTAACTCCACCCCGGAAACGGCAAACGTTCCTTTTCTGTTATCGCCACCGGTGGTGAAGGTCAGCGAACATAATGGTCAGCAATTGCGGATAAAAAAGTTGCCAGCGAATTTACCGGGCGATCGCGAATCGGTCTTTTTCCTGAACGTGCTCGACATTCCGCCAAAGCCGGAAAATATACAAAACCAGAATACCGTTCAGCTGGCGATTAAATCACGCATCAAAATGTTTTATCGCCCGGCCTCGTTAACCGGCACGCTGGATAACGCAACGGGGAAACTGACGCTGATTGCCAGCGGTAAACAGTTCCGCATCGTTAATGACAGCCCTTTCCATATTACGGTTGCCAATATTTCCCAGGGCAAAACCAAATTACTGCAGGAATCACCGATGGTCGCGCCATTTGGTCAACTCACCGTCGCAACAAAAAACGCGGTGAAACGCGGCCAAACCTACCAGCTGATGTATGTGGATGATTTGGGTGCGTATAAAACCCGCACGCTCACCAGCCAGTGATCGGAAAGACTCACCATGAAAATGAAACAAAACAGGCTCTGCATGCTGGCTGTCTGCTCGCTTCTGCTTTCGCATAAATCAGGTGCGGTAACGTTTGATACCTCCCTGCTTGCTGGCGCATCCGGTGAGTCCGATCTGTCACGCTTTTACGAAAACAACGCCATGCCAGCCGGTCCCCAGGAGATGGATATTTACGTCAACGGAGACTGGAAGGGGCGCTATACGGTGACCTACGGCGAGCAACAGGATGACGTTCGCCTTGCCTGGAAAGACGCGCTTATGCTGGGGATCAACACCAAAGCGATTCCGGCCCCCGCCATTACTGACGGCCAGGTGCAGCTGCACGATCTGGTTCAGGGCGGCGAGGTAAAAACGGACACCAGCACGCTGAGTCTGGCACTCACCGTGCCACAGGCGGCCGTCTTACGTACCGAAGAGGGCTATGTTGCCCCTCAGTTCTGGGACGAAGGGATCCCGGCGCTGATGCTCTCCTGGAACACCACCTGGTACAACACGCGAACAAAAGGCTCCGCCAAAGAGACCAACGATGATTTTTACGCCGGGCTGGATTCCGGGGCCAACCTGCTCGGCTGGCAGTTTCGCGACAGCAGTACCTGGCGCAAATCCGCCAGCGGTGACAGCAGCTGGCAGAATAACACCCGCTACCTTCGCCGCCCGCTGGCAGCGCTGAAATCCAACCTGACGCTGGGCGACTTTTATATTCCCGGCGATCTGTTTGATTCCCTTCGTGTGCGCGGCGTGTCGCTGGCGTCCGATATGAAAATGCGCCCTAACTCGCAGCAGGGCTTTTCACCGGTGGTACACGGCGTGGCGCGCACTAACGCCCTGGTGAAGGTAATGCAGAACGGTAACGTCATCTATCAGGAGAACGTTCCGCCGGGCCAGTTCACCCTCGACAGCATTCAGCCGACCGGTTCAGCGGGCGACCTGCTGGTGATCGTGCGCGAAGCAGACGGTTCCCAGCAATCATTCACGGTGCCTTTCTCTGCCGTGCCCGGCATGCTCAAAGAGGGTGTGAGCGAGTACAGCGTGGTGGCGGGAAAGGTTCATCAAAACACCCTTGAGGCGGACCCGGCGTTCCTGCAGGCCACGCTGCGCTATGGCTTTAATAACCTGATGACCGGCTATACGGGCACGATCGTGAGCGATAATTATCAGGCGGGGCTTATCGGCACCGGCTGGAATTTGCCCTTTGGCGCGGTATCCGTGGATGTCACCCACGCCAAAACCACGCTGCAGGACAGAACCGACAGCGGCCAAAGCTTTCGCGTGTCGTACAGTAAATTTATCGATACCACAGCCACCAACTTCACGCTGGCGGCCTACCGCTACTCCACGAAAGGGTATTACAGCTTTAGCGACGCGCTTTACTCCCGGGAAGGGTATCAACGCCTGAAAGCACAGTATGACGAGTATGAAGATCGCTTCGGGGTCGCCCCGGAGATGACGATGAGCACCTGGGATGCCCTGCGCGCCGCACAGCCTAAAAACACCTTCACGCTTAACCTGAACCAGCGTCTGCCCGACAACTGGGGCACGGTGTTTGTCTCTGGTACACAGCGCGACTACTGGAATTCCCGCCAAACCTCGCGCGAATATCAGGCCGGCTACTCCAACGCCATCGGCCGGGCAAGCTATACCGTCTCCGCCAGCCGGGTGCGCAACAGCGAGCGTGAAGAAGAGACGCGTTTTTACCTCTCCCTCAGCCTGCCCTTCTCGCTGTTTGATAACAACGCGTGGGTCACCTCCAGCCTGACGGCCAGCGACTCGCATTATGAACAGAGCAATATCAGCATGAGCGGCAACGCGCTGGCGTCGAACCGCCTGAGCTATACGCTCTCCGGCAGCAATGCGCGGGGCGGGAACAACACCGCCAGCGTGAACACCGCATACCGGGCAAACTTCGCGACGCTTGGTGGCTCCTACAGTGAATCCTCCGACTACCGCCAGATGGGGCTGAACGGGCGCGGCAGCCTGGTGGCCGTGCCGTGGCATCTGCTTGCCTCCAACGAAACCGGCTCCACCATGACCATTGTCGATGCGCCGCAGGCGGAAGGGCTGATGGTTAACGGCGACGAAAGTATCGTGACCAACCGTGATGGCGTGGCGCTAGTCCCTTACGCCACGCCGTACCGTAAAAATGCCATCACCCTGTCCGAAACGGCGAACAGCCGCGGGGCAGAAGTGCTGGGCAACATCGCTAACGTCGCCCCTTACGATGGCGCGGTGAACTATATCCGCTTCGATACCGACCAGCGCCAGTCCTGGATGCTGCGCGCCACCCGCCCGGACGGGGCACCGTTGCCGTTTGGTACCGAAGTGCTGAACGAGCGCGGCGAGTCGGTGGGTTATGTCGGCCAGGCCAGCGTGCTCTACATTCGCGCGGAACAACCACCACGTGAGCTTAGCGTTCATTTGCGTGGCGGAAATTGCACTATCGCCGCACCGGCGTGGGGACTGGAAAGCCCGTCCTCTGTTTGCCATTACTAACGGAACATCAACATGATACGGTTACTGACCTTTCTGTTTCTCGCCTGCGTCAGCGGGGCAAGCTATGCCACCTGTTCCGGGGGCAGTATTTCCTATGGCCCGCCGATCAGCGTCGATCTGTCGGATAAGCTGACGCCCGCCACGCCGACCTGGACCGGGAGCTTCAGCACCCAGTACAGCGGCTCGTTTAACTGCTCAACCGGCAACAGCGAGTTTTCTTACACGCCGATCCTCTCGACCGACAGTAAGTACGCCACCATTCTGGGCTTCAGCAATGACAAATACAGGGTGCGGGCGGAGATCACCAGCACGCATCCCAACAAGACGCTGAGCGCGAGCGGTAACCATACGGCTTCAGAACTGAATACGCCGTTTACCGTGCGCTTTACGCTGGTTGATCAGAGTGGTACGACCCTCTCGGGGGACACGGCGACCATGAGCGATGTCTTGTTCGTCAGCGATATGAGCGGCATGTCGTTCTGGGAGATCATTACCTGGCCGATCAATCAGCTGGTGAAAATCGTGCAGTGGCTGTTTAACGGCTTTAAGTGGCCATACGATAACCGGGATATGTTTGGCCAGCCGATGACCATCAAATATGCGCCGAAGCTGACTACCTGCTCTTTCGACAACGCGGGGCTGACGGTTCATTTACCTACGCTGGGTATCCCACAGTTGAGCGCCTCTGCCCAGCCAGGGCTGACGCCCTTTACGCTCAATATGAGCTGTCAGAATCTGGGGACAAACGGGACGTCTGACCGGGCGATTGAGATGTTCCTCTCCAGCACGCAGCTGCTGTCGACCGACAGTTCCGTACTGGTCGACACCAGCAGCGGTGCCGCACAGGGCGTGGGGCTGCGGCTGATTCAGCGGAATAACCCGCAACAGCCGGTCATCTTCTCGACCTCTACCACCAGCCGCGGAAATGCCACGCTGCTGTTCAACGTGGCGGCGGGCGGGGCACTGAGCAAGACGTTCACCCTGCCCATGGCGGCGTCCTATTATGTCTGGGCACCGGCGAAAGTCAGTCAGGGCAAACTCAATACGACGGCGACGCTGAATATTATCTACCCCTGATGCGCATCTGCCGGGACGCTGTCGTTCCGGCGAATCGACGCTTAACTCCCGATCCGGCCCGCCATCTGCAGGTATTTGATGAGTTCGCTGTGGTTGGTGAGGTTGAGTTTTTTCATCGCATTGTGCTTTTGGGTGGCGATGGTACTGGCCGAGCGGCTTCGCAGCTGGGCAATTTCGGTCACGGTGTAGCCTTCCACCAGAAGATGCAGCACCTCCCACTCCCGGGCGGAAAGCACCGAACGCGAGCGCGCGCCGGCGCGCATCATTCCCTTCAGATACGATGAGACACGCGGCCTGGCCTCTTCTGCTCTGAGCAGCGCCTGTAATTCTCTTTTCAGCTCGCCGGGCTCGTCCTGCAGGGAAAGGGTCAGCTCGTATTTCATCTCCAGCACCCTTTTTAATAATCCGTACTGTAATTCAGGCACAAAAAGTACACGCTTAACGTGGTGCGTATGACATAACATATTGAGCCGGTTACTGGTCTGTACGCTCCACGATTTATGGTTAAACAGATAACTGAACTCGGCCATAACAATATCGACCTGACCGTCGCTAATGGCATCAAAGAGCTGTTCTGTTGATTCCACTATTGATATTTGCAGCGAATATTCAGGCAGTAATTTACGCAGCGCATCGCTTATCATCTCCTGCAGAATATTGACCCGATAAAACACAATAATCCTGAGAGTGAATTCAGAAAAAATCATATTATTTCATTATTAACACGATAAAAGGAGACTGATAGTAGTGTAATAAGCCCATGCTCACAACTTATTCCCACCAGGATTTTAACGCCCGGGTGGCTAAAATTCCTGGCGAAGCAACACAAGTGGCGAACCAACACCCAAAACGTGCTAAAACCCCGCCTAAAAACCCCATAAAAAGAGCGTGTTATCCATATCAAACCTTAACAAACGCCATTTCTCAGGATAAAAATCTATCTCTAATATTATAAGAAGATTAAAAATATTAGATCTCACCTTAAAATATTTTTTGAATTTTATCTTTCGATAATAAAAGGGATTGGCTTTACGCAATACATTCTCCTGGCATACATTTTATGCCATGTCTCGCGACAAAGGCATGGGTGACCGCACGATTCAAATTACTGTTTCTCTTACACGGACCGGGTGCCCAACTAAAGGAGAATGACCATGAAAGAAACAATACATGTGGCCGTTATTGATAGTTGTGAGTTCACAATGATTGGCCTGCAATATCTTGGCAACCGTGAACCTGACGCGCATCGGGATGTTATTTTCCATGGGTTCAGCAATATTGAAGATTTTCTCCTCAGCGAACGAACCTGGGACATCGTCATTTATGATCCACTGAATATCGGCAGTTTTATGATTACGCCCAATGAAGATATTCTGCGCATTAAAGAAAAACAGCCAGCGGCGAGGATCTATATCTATTCGTTATCCGTCGGTTTTCTGAAATTTAAGCATGTGGATGGGGTCATCAATAAGCGCGTGTCGCTGGGGGATATCAAGGCGATGTGGCAAATCCTGATGAGCCAGACGCCAAAAGCGTTAAACCATTACAACGTGAGCATTACGACGCGGCAGCGCCCTGCAAGGCTCTCCAACGAGGAAGCGAGCGTGCTGCGGGGCTACTCATGTAACCTGAAAACCAAGCAAATTGCCCGTCAGCTCGGCTGCAACGTCAGGCTGGTTTATTTCTACAAAAACAATGCCATGAATAAGCTGAAGGCCGTGCGGGGCCCCTCGTTCTATCAGAGCATTCGCTGGATCCTGAATTAACTTCCCGACCGTGTGTCGTTTGCCTTTGTTCCCGTGTCCGCGGGAACCTTTTTTTCTGCAGGTCTTGTCATGTACACCGTGCTTCCCTCTCCCCTGCTGCATGCCATCACCGGATTGCGGTTTCAGCCTTTAGTCGATTTGCATTCCGGCCAGGCGGTGGCGCATGAGGTTCTGGTGGAGATCCACAACGTGAATCTTGACGCACTCTTCGCTTCACTGCCCACCCGCAGCGCGCTGCAAATTTTTTTCTGGCAGGCCAATACGCTGCTGCAGATGCCGGACAAAGGTCAGTACTGGCTTAATCTCCCGGCAGACCAGCTGCTTGATGCTAAAGCCATCGACCTGTTGCTTGCGCTACGTCACCAGCAGCGCTTAACGATAGAAATTCAGGATCCGTTAACCGTGACCCGCATGAGTGCCGCAGAGCAACGCGGCATCCATCACGCCCTGCTTCAGCTTAAGGCGGCGGGCTGGAAAATCTGGCTGGATGATCTGACTCAGGAACTGGCAGACGACTATGCGCGTCTTGCTCTGCCGGTAGATGGCATCAAGCTGGACCGCTCAGAGCTGAGCTCTCCCGCCCGCTTTGACGCACTGGTTCACTTCGTCAGAGAGAAGATTGCCCGGGCTGTTGTCGTCGAAGGCATTGAAACCGCGCAGGACTTACAGCGAGCCTGCGTCTCAGGAGCACGGTTTGGCCAGGGTTTCCTCTGGCCGGAAAGCCGGATAGATGCCAGCGTGACGGTGTAAATCCCGCGGGCATTACCAGCCCGGCACCGCTCCGCCGTTAAAAATGGTCTCCGCCGCCTTCGCCACCTCCGGTGACTGATAGGACTGGATAAATTCCTTTACGTTCTCTGCGTCTTTATTGTCTTCGCGCGTCACCACGATGTTCACGTACGGCGAGTTTTTATCTTCAATAAAGACGCTGTCATGCACCGGGGAAAGCCCGGTTTGCTGGATATAGGTGGTGCTGATAATGGCAACATCCACTTTCGGGTCATCCAGCACGCGCGGCAGTTGCGCCCCTTCCAGCTCCATAATGTTCAGTTTTTTCGGGTTAGCGGTGATATCCAGCGCAGTTGGCAGCAGGCCCACGTCCGGTTTCAGGGTAATCAGCTTCTCTTTTTGCAGCAGGAGCAGCGCGCGACCGAGGTTGGTGGGGTCATTAGGGATGGCAATGGTCGCCCCGTCTTTCAGGTCAGACACGGATTTGATTTTGCGGGAATAACCGGCCATCGGGAAGACGAAGGTATTCGCTACGGCAACCAGTTTGTAGTTATGCGCCTTGTTATCTTCTGCAAGGAACGGACGATGCTGGAAGACGTTAGCATCCAGTTCTCCCTGGTTGGTGGCATCGTTGGGCAGCAGCGAACCGCTAAACCCGACCAGCTCCACATCCAGACCGTATTTCTCTTTTGCCACTTTTTTGGCGACTTCAGCCACATCCTGCTCCGCGCCGTTGATTACGCCGACTTTAATGTGTTTGGCATCGCTGCCACTTTGATCGCATCCTGCCAGCAGCAGACCCGCGAGAACCAGAGCACCCAATCGAAGTTTCACAAGACCTATCCTTTTGATGAACGTTTCAGTGACTATATCGGCAACGAGGCGGTGAAATAAAAACCGAAAAGGAATCAATAAGAAGGATAGGTTATATGCGGTCTATTGCCGGGTGACGCTGAGCTTACCCGGCCTACCTGACGGAGGATGTGTAGGCCCGGTAAGCGTAGCGCCACCGGGCGATGAATCTCGATGCTTGCCGGGCCTAAAGCGCTTTCGTCAGATAATGACGCTGCATGCCTGGGTACGGGTAATCCTGCAAAGACATCTGCAGCTGGTACCCCTGTTTTTCATAAAACGGACGCGCCTGGAAGCTGACCGTGTCGACCAGGGCATGTGTACACCCTTTACGTCTGGCTTCTTCTTCCGCCGTTTTGATAAGCTGGCTGCCCACGCCGGTTCCCCGTACGGTATCGCTCACCCAGAGATAATCAATATTCAGCCATTCACCTTTTCGCACGCCGATTAATCCACCCAGCATGACGCCCTTTTCGTCTCGCATGTAAACGCCAATATCACCACTAAAGTTCGTCATATCTAAAAACTGGGCGTTGTAAGCTCTTAATCCCACAAATAACTCTTCTTTTTCTGCGGGTGTGACTTTTTCTGTTATGCTCAGGTGCATATTTTTCTCCTTATTTTCCACGCAATCTGAATATCTCACAGGTTAACCTTCATAAAAACTCCTTATTTCCTCCATTTTTTAAATCCTGAAATATTCATTCAATATGTAAATAAAAAAAGCCTTTCCAATACGCACCCAAAACGTATAATGAGAACGATCATTCTCACTTTTACCCGGTAATCGACGATGAGCACAAAACTGGAAGAACGGCAGAAACAACGTCAGGACGAGATCATCACCGCCGCGCGCCGCTGCTTTCGCGCCAGTGGATTTCATGCGGCCAGTATGTCGCAAATCGCCAGCGAGGCGAAACTCAGCGTCGGGCAAATTTACCGTTATTTCAGTAACAAAGACGCGATTATTGAAGAGATGATCCGCCGTATTATCGATTCCCGTATCGAGGGAATGCAGGACAAAACGGTGGTGGAAGGCATGCCGCAGGCGCTCGCCTGGCGTCAGACGATTAACGAAGACGACGATGCGCTGATGCTCGAAATGTCCGCCGAGGCGACGCGTAATCCGCAGGTGGCCGCCATGTTAACCGCAGCCGAGGCCCGCATGTTTAGCAACGCCTGTGCGCACCTGAAAAAGCAGTTTCCTCATTTAAGTGATGAACATATTCGCTGCTGCGTGGAGATTACCGCCGTGATGATCGAAGGCACAATTTACCGTCGGCTTACGCCTTTAAACGTGCCGTCAGAACAATTAGAGCCGATTTATCAGAATATTTTAAATATGCTTTTCACTGCGAAGTAATCGCATGTGAATAATTAACGGGAACAGGTAATTTCCCGGTTTACCATTTCTGGTTCTGCCAGAGATACGGTATCGCTGTGCCTTTAAAACGCCCTCCTCCTTGTTAAGCCATTAACAGGGCGGGCATCGTTCACCCTGGAAAAAGATGATGAAAAAGATAACAACCTCCATCGCCGCATTACTCCTCCTGACAGGGTGTGATAATGCGCAAACATCTGCTCCCCAACGTCCTCTTCCGGAAGTGGGGATTGTCACACTCATGAGCCAGCCGGTGTCCGTCGTCAGTGAACTGACCGGGCGTACCACCGCCGCAATGAGCGCCGAAGTTCGCCCACAGGTGGGCGGCATTATTCAGAAGCGGCTGTTCACCGAAGGCGATACCGTGAAAGCCGGACAAGCGCTGTATCAGATCGATCCCTCCAGCTACCGCGCCGCGTTTGATGAAGCCGCCGCGGCGCTGAAACAGGCGCAAGCGCTGGTACAGGCCGACTGCCAGAAAGCCCGGCGCTATGCGCAGCTGGTGAAAGACGACGGCGTGTCGCGCCAGGACGCAGAAGACGCGAAATCCACCTGCGCGCAGGACAAGGCCAGCGTCGAGTCAAAGAAAGCCGCGCAGGAGAGCGCGCGCATTAATCTCAACTGGACTACCGTCACCGCGCCGATTGCCGGACGCATCGGCATCTCCTCCGTCACGCCCGGCGCGCTGGTGACCGCTCAGCAGGACACCGCGCTGGCCACCATTCGCGGGCTGGACACCATGTATGTCGATTTAACGCGTTCGAGTGCCGATCTGCTGCGATTACGCAAACAAACCCTCGCCTCGAACAGCGATACGCTCAGCGTCACGTTGCAGCTAGAAGACGGCAGCACCTACAGCGAAAAGGGTCGTCTGGCGCTGACCGAAGTGGCGGTGGATGAATCGACCGGCTCGGTCACCCTGCGCGCCGTCTTCCCGAACCCACAGCATCAGCTTTTGCCGGGAATGTTTGTCCGCGCCAGCGTGGACGAGGGCATCATGAATGACGCGATCCTGGCCCCTCAGCAGGGCATTACCCGTGATGCCAAAGGCAAAGCCACTGCGCTGGTGGTGAACGCCAGCAACAAGGTGGAGCAACGCCAGCTGGAAACGGGTGACACCTACGGCGATAAATGGCTGGTGCTGAGCGGTCTGAAGGCGGGCGACAGGCTGATTGTGGAAGGCACTGACAAAGTCACCGCCGGCCAACAGGTGAAGGCCGAAGAGATGAAATCCAGCGGAGGAAATGCCTGATGTTTTCCCGTTTCTTCGTGCGTCGCCCGGTCTTTGCCTGGGTGATCGCCATCCTCATCATGCTCGCCGGGATACTGGCGATCCGCACGCTGCCGGTTGCGCAGTACCCGGACGTCGCCCCGCCGTCGATCAAGATCTCGGCCACCTACACCGGTGCCTCCGCGCAGACGCTGGAAAACAGCGTGACGCAGGTGATCGAGCAGCAGCTCACCGGGCTGGATAACCTGCTCTACTTCACCTCCACCAGCAGTTCGGACGGTTCGGTGAGCATTACCGTCACCTTTGAACAGGGGACCGACCCGGACACCGCGCAGGTCCAGGTGCAGAACAAAGTCCAGCAGGCGGAATCACGCCTGCCGACTGAAGTACAGCAGTCCGGGATCACCGTCGAGAAATCGCAGAGCAACTTCCTGCTGATCATGGGGGTGTACGACAAAACCGACACCGCCAGCAGCTCGGATATCGCCGACTGGCTGGTCAGTAATATGCAGGATCCGCTGGCGCGCGTAGATGGCGTCGGGAGTCTGCAGGTGTTTGGCGCGGAATATGCGATGCGTATCTGGCTCGACCCGGCGAAGCTGGCGTCCTACTCGCTGATGCCTTCAGATGTACAGAGCGCGATTGAAGCGCAGAACGTGCAGGTTTCCGCCGGTAAAATCGGCGCGCTGCCCTCGTCGAACGCCCAGCAGCTGACCGCCACCGTGCGCGCCCAGTCGCGTCTGCAGACGGTGGATCAGTTCAAAAATATCATCGTCAAGAGCCAGTCTAACGGCGCGGTGGTACACATCAGCGACGTTGCACGCGTGGAGATGGGCAGCGAAGATTACACCTCCACCGCGAAGCTGAACGGCCACCCGGCCGCGGGGATGGCGGTGATGCTTTCACCGGGCGCTAACGCGCTCAATACCGCCACGGCGGTGAAAGAGAAAATCGCCGAGTTCAAAAAGTCGATGCCGGAAGGCTACGACGTGGCCTACCCGAAAGACAGCACCGAGTTCATCAAAATCTCCGTTGAGGATGTCATTCAGACTCTGTTCGAAGCCATTATCCTCGTGGTCGTGGTGATGTACCTGTTCCTGCAAAACATCCGCGCCACGCTGATCCCGGCGCTGGCCGTTCCGGTGGTTCTGCTGGGCACCTTTGGCGTACTGGCGCTGTTCGGCTACTCCATCAACACCCTGACCCTGTTTGCGATGGTGCTGGCGATAGGGCTGCTGGTGGATGATGCCATCGTGGTGGTGGAAAACGTCGAACGTATTATGCGTGACGAAGGGCTGCCCGCCCGGGAAGCCACGGAAAAATCGATGGGCGAAATTTCCGGTGCGCTGGTAGCGATTGCGCTGGTGCTCTCTGCGGTGTTCCTGCCGATGGCCTTCTTTGGCGGCTCCACCGGGGTGATTTACCGTCAGTTCTCGGTCACCATTATCTCGGCGATGCTCCTTTCCGTGGTGGTGGCATTAACCCTGACGCCTGCGCTGTGCGGCTCGATTCTGAGCCACACCGCCCCACATAAGAAGGGCTTTTTCGGCGCGTTTAACCGCTTCTACAGCAAGACCGAGCAGGGTTACCAGAACAAGGTGCTGCGCGCCCTGCGCCGTTCCGGCGGCATGCTGGTCATCTACGCCCTGCTCTGCGGCGCGATGGGGTTCGCGATGCTGAAACTGCCGGGCAGCTTCCTGCCGACGGAAGACCAGGGCGAAATCATGGTGCAGTACACCCTGCCAGCCGGCGCAACATCGACACGCACCGCCGAAGTCAGCCGCCAGGTGCGCGAGTGGTTCCTCACCAAAGAGAAAGCCAACACCAACGTTATCTTCACCATTGAGGGCTTCAGCTTTAGCGGCAGCGGCCAGAACGCCGGGATGGCGTTTGTCTCCCTGAAAAACTGGTCCGAACGTAAGGGGGATGAAAACACCGCTCAGGCCATTGCCCTGCGCGCCACGCAGGAGCTGAGCACCATCCGCGATGCGACCATCTTTGCCATGACGCCACCGGCGGTGGACGGCCTGGGCCAGAGCAATGGCTTTACCTTTGAGCTGATGGCGAGCGGCGGCACCGACCGCGACACACTGCTCAAGCTGCGTAACCAGCTGATTGGCGAGGCGAATCAGGATGCCTCCCTGCACGCGGTTCGCGCCAACGATCTGCCGCAGATGCCGCAGCTTCAGGTGGATATCGACAACAATAAAGCCGTGTCGCTGGGGCTCTCCCTGAGCGACGTCACCGACACCCTCTCCAGCGCATGGGGCGGCACCTACGTGAATGATTTTATCGATCGCGGCCGCGTGAAGAAGGTCTATATCCAGGGCGACAGCGACTATCGCGCCGTGCCGTCCGATCTCAACAAATGGTATGTACGCGGTAGCGACAGCACCATGACCCCGTTCTCCGCCTTTGCCACCACCCGCTGGGAGTATGGCCCGGAAAGTCTGGTGCGCTACAACGGCTCGGCGGCGTATGAAATTCAGGGCGAGAACGCCAGTGGCGCCAGTTCCGGTACGGCGATGAGCAAAATGGAGCAGCTGGCGAATAATTTGCCGTCCGGCAGCACCTGGGCGTGGAGCGGGTTGTCCTTACAGGAAAAACTGGCGAGCGGCCAGGCCATGAGCCTATATGCCCTCTCGATCCTGGTGGTGTTCCTGTGTCTGGCGGCGCTGTATGAGAGCTGGTCGGTACCGATTTCCGTCATCCTGGTGATCCCGCTTGGGGTGCTGGGCGCGGCGATTGCCGCCTCCCTGCGCGGCCTGAACAATGACGTCTACTTCCAGGTGGCACTGCTGACCACCATCGGCCTGTCGTCGAAGAACGCCATTCTGATTGTTGAATTTGCCGAGGCGAAAGTCGCCGAAGGCTACTCCCTGACACGTGCGGCGCTGCGTGCTGCCCAGACGCGTCTGCGCCCCATCATCATGACCTCGCTGGCGTTTATTGCAGGCGTGACGCCGCTGGCGATTGCCACTGGAGCAGGAGCCAACAGCCGGGTGGCGATCGGTACCGGCATTATTGGTGGGACGCTGGCCGCCACGCTGCTGGCGATCTTCTTCGTTCCGTTATTCTTTGTACTGGTGAAACGTCTGTTCTCCGGTAAACACAGCAACCGGAGGTCATAATGTTTCGTTTATCTGTTTTCGTGTTAGCGCTGATGAGCGCGGGCTGCGTCTCTTTAGATCCCACGTATCAGCGCCCGGCTGCGCCCGTCCCGGCGACGTTGCCGGGTGCGCACGGCGAAGCCACCGCCGTGGTGAGTCAGTGGCAACAGGTGATGAACGATGCGCGCCTGAAAGGCGTAGTGACGATGGCGCTCAACAGCAACCGCGACCTGCAAAAAGCGATTGCCGATATTGACGCCGCGCGCGCCCAGTACGGCGAAACGCGATCGTCCCTGTTCCCGACGGTGGACGCGGAGCTGAGCCACACCCGCAGCCGCACGCTGGCAAGCGGTGTCGCGACCAGCGATGAGGCCAACGGCACGGTCTCCAGCTTCGAGCTGGATCTGTTTGGCCGCAACCAGAGCCTGTCGCGCGCAGCACGTGAAACCTGGCTTGCCAGTGAATTTACCGCGCAGAACACGCGCCTGACGATGGTCAGCGAACTGACCACCGCCTGGGTGACCCTGGCGGCCGATAACAGCAACCTGGCGCTGGCGAAATCGACGATGGAGAGCGCCGCCAGCTCGCTCAGGATAGTGAAGCGTCAGCAGCAGGTCGGCGTGGCGGCAGCAACGGACGTTAGCGAGGCGATGGCGGTTTACCAGCAGGCGCGAGCCAGCGTGGCGAGCTATCAAACGCAGGTAATGCAGGACAAAAACGCCCTTAATCTGCTGGCGGGTGACACGGTGCCGGACACTCTGCTGCCGGGTACGCTGGAGAGCCTGAGCGATAACGCCATCACGCTGATCCCGGCGGGTGTCAGTTCCAGCGCGCTGCTGCGTCGCCCGGATATTAAGGAGGCGGAACACAACCTGCTGAGCGCCAACGCCAATATCGGTGCCGCGCGCGCCAACTTCTTCCCCACCATTTCACTGACCGCCAGTGCGGGCGTCGGCAGCGATTCGCTTTCGTCCCTCTTCAGCCACGGGATGAAGGTGTGGTCATTCGCACCGTCCATCACCCTGCCGCTGTTCAGCGGCGGTAACAATCTGGCCCAGCTGCGCTACGCGGAAGCGGAGAAGAAGGGATTGATCGCCACCTACGAGAAAACCATCCAGAGCGCGTTTAAAGACATGGCCGATGCGCTGGCACGCCGTGAAACGCTCAGCGAGCAGCTTGATGCCCAGCGTGAATACGTTGCGGCCGAGCAAAAAACGCTGGATGTGGCGACCCGCAGCTATCAGGCAGGTGCCGGGGATTATCTGACGGTACTGACCGCGCAGCGGTCGCTGTGGTCGGCGCAGGAATCACTGATATCGCTGCAGCAAACCGACCTGGAAAACCGCATCACCCTGTGGCAGTCGCTGGGGGGTGGGATTGAATAAAGCGGATATGCGGCGAGTGGATTGTATGGAGGATTATTGAGGGCTGGAAACGTGCTTCTCGCCGGGTGGCGGCTGCGCCTTACCCGGCCTGCACAACATTTTTAACGCTTACGCACATCCGGAATGATCAAATCCCCGCGCAGCACGTACGACCCGAGCATCTGTGTTTTTTCCGTCAACCAGCTCACGATGCGCGCCGCCATGGCATCCATGGAATACTCAATGGCCGGGATCACCGGAATGCCTGGCAGATGCAGCGATCCGGCAAGGCTGAAGACCATGATGTCCTCCGGCACCGATTTATTAAACGCCTGCAACTGCGGGATCACCCGCTGCGCTTCCTGCTCGTCCGCAACCAGTAATGCGTTGAAATTCAGCGTGCTGGCGTTATTCAGCAGCTCCTGCAGCGCCACGGACGAGGAGGTCGCGTCCATAAACACGAGGTTGCGGTTGAAGGGCAGGAAATTTTTTTCCAGCGCATGTTTGTAGCCCAGCAGCACCTGATCGGCAAAGCCGCTACCGTGCGGATGGATCAGGGCAATCTGGCGGCGTCCCTGGCTGGTAAGGTAGTTACAGGCGGTTTCGGCGGCGAAGGCGTGATCGAACTGGATGCTGTTGGGATTTTCTGAGCCCATACAGTCAACCAGGATGACGTTATCCATGTCGATATCCAGTGGAAAACGCGCGCCAATCACCAGAATGTCATCGCAAAGCCCACAGGAGAGCTCTTCCAGGGCGTGCAGCACGTCCGCTTTGCTATGGGCGAAGCGCAGCAGCAGGTGTTTTTGATGCTGGCTGAGCTGTTTTTCCAGCGCGTACAGATAACCGGTCGTCTGGTTAATATTCTCCTGCGCGCAAATCACCCCGATACACCCCGTCGACTGGCTCAGCAGCGACTGCGCAATCACATTGGGCCGGTAGTTCAGTTCATCTACCGCTTTCAGAACGGCCTGACGGCTGGCTTCCTTTACGCCACGCGACCCACTCAACACTCGCGATACCGTGGCTTTCGACACCCCGGCAAGACGTGATACATCATTGATTGTCGACATCTTTTTCCCCTGACAGGCTTACCTCGCGCCTGCAAATTCCATTACCGCTACGGCTCACATTATAGCCAGTAAGGAGTATATCCGTTTCCGTTTTCCATGGAAACCGATTTTCCGCTTCCACTCAAAATGATGTCAAAACAGCCAAATTCTGTGACGCACATCGGGTTAATTAGCCTCATATATAAGGGATCTTGATGGTTGTCACACTTCTGTCTTTTATAAATGGAAACCGGTTTCCATCTGATATCCAATCATTACCGCAATATCTATTTACATTTTGAGGATGGTTGTCGATGTTCAAGATTATGCTCTGCTGCTCTGCCGGGATGTCCACCAGCCTGCTGGTCAGCAAAATGGTCGATGTGGCGAAAGAACGCGGTTTGGCGGTAAAAATTGATGCGTACGGCGTTTCCGAATTTGATACGCAGTTTCCGCAATATCAGGTGGTGCTTCTCGGACCGCAAGTGAAATACATGTTACAGACACTCTCAGACAAGGCGGCCACAAAAGGCATTCCGGTCCAGCCCATCGATATGATGGACTACGGCATGCAGCGTGGCGATAAAGTACTGGACTATGCTCTGTCGCTCATCGAAGCGGCACACTAAAAGGTGTTCACATGAGTTCGTTATATCAATCCATGGTCGCGGTGATTGAGCAGTCAATTACCCCGCTGGCCGCGAAGCTCGGCCAGCAAAAGTATGTGATTGCCATCCGCGACGGCTTTACCGCCGCGCTGCCGTTTATGATCATCGGCTCGTTTATGCTGGTGTTCATCTTCCCGCCGTTCTCGGGGGATACCACCAACAGCTTTGCCCGCGGCTGGCTGGATTTCTCCCAGACTTATCGCGAACAGCTGATGCTGCCGTTTAACCTCAGCATGGGCGTGATGACCTTCTTCATCTCGGTGGGGATAGGGGCGAGCCTGGGGCGTCAGTTTAATCTCGACCCGGTGATGTCCGGCCTGCTGGCCTTTATGGCCTTCCTGCTGGTCGCCGCGCCGTATGCGGACGGTAAGATCTCCACCCAGTACCTGTCTGGTCAGGGGATTTTCACTGCGCTGATCACCGCCATCTACGCCACCCGCGTCTACGCGTGGCTGAAGCAGAACAACGTGACCATTCGTCTGCCGAAGGAAGTCCCGACCGGCGTGGCGCGTTCGTTTGAGATCCTGATCCCGGTGATGGTGGTGATTGGCACCCTGCATCCGCTGAACCTGTTTATCGAGGCGCAGACCGGCATGATCATCCCGCAGGCGATTATGCACCTGCTGGAACCGCTGGTCTCTGCGTCTGACTCGCTGCCCGCTATTCTGCTCTCCGTGCTGCTGTGCCAGATCTTCTGGTTCGCCGGTATCCACGGCTCGCTGATTGTCACCGGCATCATGAACCCGTTCTGGATGGCGAATCTGTCGGCAAACCAGGCGGCTCTGGCGGCCGGTGCGGCGCTGCCGCACGTCTACCTGCAGGGCTTCTGGGATCACTACCTGCTGATTGGCGGCGTAGGCTCCACGCTGCCGCTGGCCTTCCTGCTGCTGCGTAGCCGGGTAACGCACTTACGCACCATCGGCAAAATGGGCGTTGTGCCAAGCTTCTTTAACATCAACGAACCGATCCTGTTCGGCGCCCCCATTATCATGAACCCGATGCTGTTTATCCCGTTCGTGTGTGTTCCGCTGGTGAATGCGTGCCTGGCGTACGCGGCAACCAAACTGGGCTGGCTGGCACAGGTGGTATCGTTAACGCCGTGGACCACGCCCGCACCAATTGGCGCCTCATGGGCTGCCAACTGGGCGCTGAGCCCGGTGGTGATGTGTCTCATCTGTATGGTGATGTCAGCGCTGATGTACCTGCCGTTCCTGCGTGCTTACGAGCGTACGTTGATGAAAAACGAAGAGCAGAAAGCTCAGGCAACCGTCGGTACCGCTGAGACCGCAAGCAATTAAGTCAAAGAGGAAGCGTCATGAAATATACATTTCCCGATAATTTCTGGTGGGGCAGCGCAAGCTCTGCTCTCCAGACCGAAGGGACACGAGAGGGTGAAACCACATGGGATTACTGGTTTGCCCGCGAGCCGAACCGTTTTCACAACGGCGTGGGGCCGCAGCATACCTCCACGTTTTATCAGCACTGGAAAACGGACATTCAGCTGTTAAAGCAGCTGAACCACAACAGCTTTCGCACTTCTATAAGCTGGGCGCGCCTGCTCCCCGACGGTATCGGTGAAGTGAATCCAAAGGCGGTCGAATTTTATAACCAGGTCATTGATGAGCTGATCGAGCAGGGCATTACGCCGTTTATCACCCTGTTCCATTTCGACATGCCGATGGCGATGCAGGAGATTGGCGGCTGGGAAAACCGGGAGGTGGTGGACGCTTACGCCCGCTATGCGCAGATTTGCTTCGACCTGTTTGGCGACCGCGTGCTGCACTGGTTTACCTTCAACGAGCCGATTGTCCCGGTTGAGGGCGGTTATCTGTACGATTTCCACTACCCCAACGTGGTGGATTTCCGTCGGGCGGCCACCGTGGCGTATCACACCGTGCTGGCCCACGCGAAGGCTGTCCAGGCCTACCGCGCCGGACATTACGCAGGTGAGATCGGCATCGTGCTCAACCTGACGCCGTCCTACCCGCGCTCGCAAAACCCGGCGGACGTGAAGGCGGCGCACATTGCGGATCTAATGTTCAACCGCAGCTTTCTGGACCCGGTTCTGCGCGGCGAATACCCGGCCGATCTGGTGGCGCTGCTGAAATCTTACGACCAGCTGCCCGCCTGTAAACCGGAAGACAGTTTCCTGATCGCGGAAGGGAAAATCGACCTGCTCGGCATTAACTATTACCAGCCGCGTCGCGTGAAGTGTCGCGACAGCGCGGTGAACCCGCAGGCGCCGTTTATGCCGGAGTGGTTCTTTGATAACTACGAGATGCCGGGCCGCAAGATGAACCCGTACCGCGGCTGGGAAATTTACGAGCCGGGTATTTACGATATTCTGGTTAATCTGCGCGACAATTACGGCAACCCACGCTGTTTTATTTCTGAAAACGGAATGGGTGTCGAAAATGAGCAGCGTTTTATTGAAAATGGCCAAATCAACGATCAATACCGCATCGATTTTATTTCCGGACATTTAGCCTGGCTGCATAAAGGTATTAGCGAAGGGTGTCACTGTCTTGGTTACCATATGTGGACGTTTATTGATAACTGGTCGTGGTGTAATGCGTATAAAAACCGCTATGGCTTTATTCAGCTCGATTTAACTACGCAACAGCGCACCATTAAAAAGAGCGGAGAGTGGTTTGCTGCCACCTCTTTACATAATAGTTTCGAGAAATAGAGAGAAAGACGATGATTGCCTTAGAAGAAGCCGTGATGGAAATCATCGTCAATGCGGGTCAGTCGCGCAGCCTGTGCTTTGAAGCACTGCACGCTGCGCGGCAGGGCAACATTGACGAAGCCAAAAGCCTGCTGCGCGAAGCCGATGGCTACGCGCGCCAGGCGCACAAGATGCAGACCAAACTCATTGAGCAGGATGCAGGTGAAGCCCGTCAGCCGATGACGTTAATTATGGTGCACGCGCAAGATCATTTAATGAATTCATTACTGGCGCGTGAATTATCCGAAGAAATTATTCATTTATATCAGAGATAATCTATGGCGAAATAACGAGTAATACCTCTGTACCTTAAATAGAAATCCACTTGTTCTGATGATAGCGACATACTCTGTCAGTTCGGAGCGGGATGGTTATTGTCTGAATAAAATTAAACTATATTGAGATAACCATGACTACCCTAAAAAAACTTCCATTAACCATGGCGGTTATCGCCGCGCTTTGCCCAATTTCTGTACTCGCACAGGAATTTACCCAGGAACAAATCGACGCCATTGTGGCAAAAGCGGTGGATAAAGCCCTCGCGGAGCGTCAGGCCAAAATGGATGCCGCGGTCGCGAAAAAAGCCGACGTGGTGACGGAGCCGCAAAGCGCGGCGCAATCCCCGGATATGGCTATTCCGTTCGGCATTAAATTTACCGGTTATGCCCGTTACGGCGCGCACTTCCAGGCCGCTGACCAGAAATACGTGGCGGTGGACGGTTCCTATAACGGGGCATCAGCCATCGGTCGTCTGGGTAACGAAGGCAACGGTGGTGAATTCCAGCTCTCCAAGGCCTTCAAGGGTGACAACGGCGCCATCTGGGACATCAACGTGATGATCGACCACTGGGGCGATGAAGTTAACCTGAAAAAAGCCTACGCGGGGGTGACCAACATTATGGCCTCCAACCCGAACGCCTACTTCTGGGCCGGTCGTGACTTCCACCAGCGTCCGCAGCAGGGCATCAACGATTACTTCTGGATGAACCACGACGGCCAGGGCGCCGGGGTGAAGAACTTCGACATCGGCGGCGTGCAGTTTGACGTGGCCGCGGTGGCGGCGGTGGAATCCTGTAGCCCGGAAGTCATGGAAGATGAAGCCAACCCGTCACGCATCACCTGTACCGGCGGATCCGGCACGGGCGACAAAGGTAACTACGCGGCCACCTCTAAAATCCACGGCATGAAAGTCGGTCCGCTGGATCTGGAGCTGTACGCCAACTACGGCTTTGATTCAAAAGCGGTGGAGAGCGATGAGCGTCTGAATGCCTGGCAGGGCGGCGTGGTGCTGAGCCACACCAACGACAGCGGCGTGAACAAGGTGATTGCCCGTTACTCTGATAACGCGGACAACAGCGTGTTCAATAAAACCGAGGATCTGACCACGGTCTATGCCAGCTTCGAAGGGCTGTACAAATTCACCCAGGCCACGCAGGTGGAGTACATCCTCGCCTTCCACGACTACGACAACAGCCGTGATAAGACCGATAACCGTAAGAACTACAACGCCATTGTACGTCCGATGCACTGGTGGAACGACGTCCACTCCACCTGGCTGGAAGCAGGCTGGCAGCATGTGGATTACGACAACGGCGGCGACAACAAGGGCTGGAAGCTGACCCTGTCGCAGAACATGTCTATCGCCATGGGGCCGGAGTTCCGTCCGATGCTGCGCTTCTACGTCACCGGCGGCAAAGTGGATAACGAACGTACCGCCCGCGTGAACAATACCAAAGACGAAACGCTGGACGACTTCAACGTCGGCGCGATGTGGGAGGCGTGGTTCTAGTAGAGCATCGTTTGTTTCGCCCGGCGGCGCTGCGCTTGCACGGGCCTACAAGGTTTTGTAGGCCGGGTAAGCGTAGCGCCACCCGGCAAGATCCCATGTTATGCTACAAAAAAACCAACATCGCAGGGGAGAACATGGGTTCCACACGTAAAGGGATGCTGAACGTCCTGATCGCCGCCGTTTTATGGGGCAGCTCAGGGGTTTGCGCGCAGTACATCATGGAGAAAAGCCAGATCTCGTCACCGTATCTGACCATGGTTCGCCTGCTGTTTACCGGCCTGATCCTGCTGACGCTTTCCTTCGTTCACGGCGACAAAATTTTCTCGGTCATCAAACATCGCAAAGACGCCCTCAGCCTGCTGTTTTTCTCCCTGGCTGGCGCGCTCACGGTGCAGCTCACCTTCCTGGTGACAATCGAGAAATCCAACGCGGCTACGGCCACCGTGCTGCAGTTTCTGTCACCGACGATTATCGTGGCGTGGTTTGCGCTGGCGCGGAAAAAGCGGCCGGGTCTGTTTGTGCTTTCAGCGATCCTGACCTCACTGGTGGGGACATTTTTGCTGGTCACCCACGGCGACCCCACTTCACTCTCCATCTCGCCTGCGGCTTTGTTCTTCGGCATTGCCTCGGCCTTTGCCGCGGCATTTTACACGACGTATCCGTCAACCCTGATCGCCCGTTACGGCACCTTGCCGATTGTCGGCTGGAGTATGTTGATCGCCGGCTTAACGCTGACGCCGTTCTACGCCGGACGCGGCACCGCGTTTGTTATTGACGGCAGCCTGCTGCTGGCGTTTTTCTACCTGGTGGTGATCGGCACGGCGCTGACCTTCAGCCTGTACCTGAAAGGCGCGCAGATGATCGGTGGGCCGAAGGCAAGCATTCTGAGCTGCGCCGAGCCGCTAAGCAGCGCGTTACTGTCGGTGATTTTACTGGGCGTGGCGTTTACCCTGCCGGACTGGCTGGGCACGCTGCTGATCGTGTCGTCGGTGGTGTTGATTTCGATGGATTCGAGAAAACGGGTGAAAGCCCCGGCGTAGCCTGTTGCCCTCACCCCAGCCCTCTCCCACGGGAGAGGGAGAAAAGCATTACTTCGTCTTCACTTTCCCTGCCACCAGCAGCGCGGTCAGCAGCATCAGCGTGCCGGAGATGACCAGCGGCGACGTCAGCCCCAGGTGGTCGAGCGCCACGCCGCCCACCGCCGCGCCGCAGGTGTTCGCCAGCTGGATCACCGCCACCTGAATCGACCCGGCTTTTTCAGCCTGATCGGCAAGCGAGCGGGTGATCCACGTCGACCAGCCCACCGGCACCAGCGCAAAGGCAAAGCCCCAGATAATCGCAATCGCCGAGGCAACCCATTTGTCGCTGCCCCACAGGATCAGCACGACGGCACTGACAGCCAGTACCAGCGGGGCACCAGCAAGCGCCACTTTCAGGGAGCGCTTCAGGAACTGAGACGACAGCGAGGTGCCGACAAAGCTGGCGATACCGAAGCTGAGCAGCACCAGTGTCAGGCCATCCACGTCAAAGCCCGCCATGGTCATAAAGACCGGGCGGATATAGGTAAAGAAGGCAAACTGCCCGGCAAAGGCCATGAAGATGGCGGTCATCCCCGCCAGCACGCCGGGGCGCTTAAGCAGACTGAACATGTTCTGTTTGTGGTGCGCCGCTTCTCCCGGCAAGGACGGCAGCGCTTTCCACACCCACAGAATGCAGAGAAAACCCATCACCGCTGCGGCGTTAAAGACGTTACGCCAGCCGATGATTCCGCCAAGGAAACTCCCCAGCGGCGCGGCAATCACCAACGCGATGGAGACCGCGCCAAAGATAACGGAGAGGGCTTTCGGCACGGTGCGCGCTGGCACCAGTCGCATGGTGAGCGAGGCGGACATTGCCCAGAAACCGCCCAACCCCAGACCCAGACAGGCGCGGCCGAGCAGCAGCAGGGTGAAGCTCTCCGCGAAAGAGACCAGCAGACAGGAGAGCGTCAGGAGCACGCTGAAGAGAATGACCACTTTGCGGCGATCAATCGCGCCAATAACCTGCGTGATAAACAGGCTGGCAAACATCGCCACAAACGCGGTCACGGTAACGGACTGCCCTGCCACGCCTTCGGAAATGCCCAGATCCTGCGCCATCGGCGTCAGCAGGCTGACCGGTAAAAACTCCACGGTAATAAGACAGGCGACGCAGAACGCCACGGAAAAAACCGCTGACCAGTTGGGGCGAGAAACCTCTTTGGTCTGCGGTCTGGTCGTGGGCTGGATATGTTCTGTCATGGTGTCACCTGAGATAAAAACGTGCGGGAAAGTCGCGCAGTTTATCATCAAAAGTGTGACGAATTTAACGTTTCGACAACTTTTCTTGCATCGCCGCCTTCGCCAGCCCGACGATCCACTCCTGATGCCCGTTGATCATCGGGTTCGGTAGGGTACGTGCTAATTCCTGTGCCGGAACGCCTTTCTGCGACTCCTGAGTCAAAATACGGACGCGGTTACCCGGTAAGTCTTCAAACAGCCAGGCGTGGATCACATCCAGACGCGCGCTCTCCTCCCCTTCCACCCAGCCGTGCCAGGCGATACGCGCCGCCTCGCCATCGACCGGCGGAACATACTCCGTCACCTGCGCCTCAACCGGAAAGCCAAAGGTCGTGAAGCGGAAGCGGGCGTTGGCGCTCAGTTCCGGACCGCTGCCGTCGTGAAAACGAATATCTTCGGCGTTGCTGTAGTAGTTCGGCCACAGGGTAGTGTCGTTAAGCTGCGCCCAAATCTCTTTTGCGCTCAGCCCGGCGACAATGATTTCGTTGGACGCAAAGTTATCGGTGGTGCCTGGCAGGTAATCGTCTGGCCAGATAATGGCGGATTGTTTCATGGTTCACCTCATCGTGAGTGGATGAGGTGATGGTGCGCCCGTGAGTGGTATAAATCTAATGATGATGCCTTATACTCATCATCACGGTTCGTGATATCAGTGCAGGTAAAACACACCCTCTTCTGGCAGAAAGAGCTGGTTGTAACGCAGCTGGAAAGCGTTCAGCTCCTGCGGATCCGGCTCCATCTCGCGCATAAAGCCAAGGGCGAGGCGGATTTGCGCATCGGTGATCGGCGCGGCCAGACGGGCTTTACGCAACATGCGGTGCCAGGTGTGAAGATTCTCTTCACTACCGTCGACGATACAGACCTGCCAGATGAGCAGCACCTGGGCAGCGTTTTGCAGATGCGCCTCATCCGGGCGTTCAAGATAGCGGATAAACTCATTGCCGGGCGTTTTACCGAACTGATCGATCATCGATTCTACCGGCATCGGGGTGATACCCAGCCGTTCGCTCAAGCGTTTGATGGCGCGGCGGGAATCCGAGGTCAGGACACGAAACCCAACCACAAACACCACGGCAAGCGTTGCCAGCATTATCCAGACCATGCGTTCTCCTTTGAATAGCCGCTCATCATAGCGGGAAACGCAGGGTATCGACAGCGGGCACGGCCATAATAGTGAACTGAAAAAAGGTAGAACATCGTCATGAAAACGGATCTGCGCACGCTGGATCTTAACCTGCTGAAAACGCTCGACGCCCTGCTGGATGAACGCAACGTCACCCGCGCGGCGACGCGTCTGGCCCTGACCCAGCCGGCGGTCAGCGGCATGCTGAACCGCCTGCGGGATTACTTCGACGACCCGCTGTTTATCCGTGCGCCCCACGGTATCGTACCCACGACGCGTGCGGAAGAACTGGCCGCGCCGGTGAAGCGCATCCTGGCAGATATCGACCTCCTGCTGCAGCCGGTGGCGTTTGACCCACGACAGGCCACTCTCACCTTCACGCTTGCTGCCACCGATTACGCGCTCCGCGCGATCGCGGTGCCGTTTATCGCGGCACTGAAGGTGCGGGCACCGGCAATACGCGTGCGGGTTATACCTGTCGATTCCGAGCGCATGATGAACCAGCTTGAACGCGGGAACGTTGACGTGGCGCTGATCACGCCCCACACCACGCCAGACGACCTGCACAGCCGGGCGCTTTATGATGAACGGTACGTTTGCATGATGCGTGCCGACCACCCGGACGCGGGCAAACCGCTCTCTCTGGCGCGCTTTTGCGCCCTTGAGCACGTGTTGGTCTCTTATGAGGGTGACAGTTTTCGCGGCGTGACGGATGGCGCGCTGGAAAAAATGGGCCGGACGCGGCACGTGGGGTTATCGGTGAGCAACTTCCTGGTACTGCCGGATGTACTGGCGATAAGCGATATGATCGCCGTGGTACCGTCACGGATAGCGGAAAACCAGACAGGAATGTTTGTCTGCGACACACCGGTTCCGGTGCCGGGTTTCACCAAGTGCATGGCCTGGCACGCCAGAACACACCGTAATCCCGCGCAGATGTGGCTGCGCGGGTTGTTGCTGGAAACCTGTCAGCGAGCCTGAAGCCCTTTCAGCAGTGCCTCGTGGAAGCGTGCAGGATCCTGCATCTGCGGCGCGTGCCCCATGTCGCTGAACTCGACCAGCGCCGCGTGCGGGATGCGTTTCGCCGTCTCCTTCCCCAGCACCGCATAGTTGCCGAGCGTTTTGCGGATCTCAGGCGGGGCGAGATCTTTCCCGATGGCGGTGTTGTCCTTCGTGCCGATCATCAATAATACCGGCATCTTTAGTTCACTAAATTCGTAGATCACCGGCTGGGTGTAAATCATGTCGTAGAGCAACGCCGAGTTCCAGGCCACACGTTCTTTTCCCGGCCCGTTGTTCAGCCCGGCGAGCATGGTGACCCAACGCTCGTACTCCGGCTTCCACTCTCCGGCGTAGTAGGTATTTTTCTCGTACTGACGAATGCCGTCGGCGCTGACCTTCAGCTCGCGCTGGTACCACTGGTCGACCGTAATATGCGGCACGCCGCGCGCTTTCCAGTCTTCCAGACCAATTGGGTTGACCATCACCAGCTGCTCCACCTGCTGCGGCCACATCAGCGCGTAGCGGGTCGCCAGCATGCCGCCAGTCGAGTGGCCGATAACCGTCACGCGATCGAGGCCGAGCGTTTTCAGCAAGGCGTGGGTGTTATCCGCCAGCTGCTGAAAGGTGTACTGATAGTGCTCCGGTTTGGTGGATTTACAAAAGCCAATCTGGTCGGGAGCGATCACCCGATAACCGCTGGCTGAGAGCGCACGGATAGTGCCGTCCCAGGTACCGGCGCAGAAGTTTTTGCCGTGCATCAGCACCACGGTGCGGCCGTTGGGTTTTTCCGGCTTCACGTCCAGATAAGCCATATCCAGAGACTGTTCCTGGGAGGTAAACGTAAAGTGTTTTACCGGCCAGCCGTAGTCGAAACCTTCCAGCTTCTCGCCGTAGGTGGGCGCATCCGTAGCCATTGCGGGGGTTGCCAGCGCCATCAACAGCGCCAGGCAGGATAATCGTCGGGTCAACATGCAAGCTCTCCCATAGCAAAAGGAATAAGGCTGCGCGAAAGGCGGCAGCAAAAAAAACTGTAGAGCAAGGAGAGGGGCGATTGTGTAAAGCGGGGTAAAAACTGGAATTTAAAACAAAAAAGCCCGGCATCACACACCGGGCAAAGAAGTCACCTGCACACTCAGGCTGCTTTTAATTTCTGCACACGATTTTCACGGCGAATTTTACGTTCTTCGAGCACCGCAACCATCGCCATCAGGACGATACAGCCGATGGCGGCGGCATCCAGCGCCGCAAAGGTGCCTGCCCAGCCGGTGAGGCCGAAAATCGGCGTGCCGTCGGCAATCATCCCCAGACCCAGCTTGGCGAAGCTGTCGCCAATCAGGTAGGCGAAGGTGCCTTTAATCCCATCGGCGGCGCCGATCGCTTTTTTCGGTACAAAACCCACCGCCGCTACGCCGATCAACAGCTGCGGACCAAACACCAGGAAGCCGAGCGCAAACAGAGACGCCAGGTAAACGTACTGGTTGCTGGCGTGCTGGTAGACGCCCAGGGTAGCGATAATCAGCGCCAGCGCGACGCAGGCCACCAGCGCACGACGACCGTTGGCGAGGTCAGAGAGCCAGCCCCACAGCAGCGTACCGACCAGCGCACCCACTTCAAACAGGGTAAAGCCCTGAATCGCGACTTCTTTAGAGAGCTTCAGCTCCTGGAAGGCATACACGGTCGACCACTGGTCAATACCGATGCGCACCACGTACAGGAAAATGTTGGAGAAGCAGAGCAGCCAGATCACTTTGTTTTTCAGCACGTACTCAACAAAGATCTGCCATTTTGTCATCTCGTTCTCTTCGGTCTCTTTGTCCTCTTCGCTGATCGCCTCGCCGAACAGCTCTTCGGCTTTGCCGAGGCCATAAGATTCCGGAGAGTCGCTGCCGAAACGCAGACCGATAAAGCCGACAATCAAGGCGATAATCGACGGGAAGATAAACATGCCGATGACGTGACCGTCAAACAGGTAGTTAGCACCGAACAGCGCCACCCCTGCCGCACCCGCCCCGCCGAGGTTGTGGGAGATGTTCCACATGCCAAGGTATGAACCACGCTTACGGCGCGGGGTCCATTTGGTGATGGTGGAGTAGCTGCACGACCCACCGGTACTCTGGAAGAAACCGCTCAGGGCGTAGAAGGCGATCATCAGGAACAGGCTGACGGAGCCCGCGCCCATGCTGGCGCTGAAGCCGAGCATACAGATGGCGGAGAGGATCAGCATAAACGGCAGGAATTGCTTGGTGTTTTTGCCGTCTGCATAGTACGAGACAACGGTTTTGCCCACGCCGTAGGTGATGGAGAAGCCCAGGCCAATCATCCCCAGCTGCGTCATGCTCAGCCCGTAGGTGGAGATCATGTCGTTCTGCGCGATGTTAAAGTTTTTGCGGATCAGGTACATGGTCAGGTAGCCGATAAAGACCACCAGATAGGACTGCATGAACGGTTTGAACCACATTTTGCGCCGCACGTCGAGCGGCAGATCCAGGGTCGGCTTGCGCACCTGATTAAGGAAGGCCAGCATGGTTTGCTCCTGAGCTGATTTTTACCTGCGAATGGCAGGCATTGTAAAAATCAGCCAGGAGAGATGCCTGAGACAGCGTCCAGGTAAAACCGGGAAAATTTCTTAGTTTTGCGCCACTCGGGGTGAAAAGGTGAGGCGCATCACATCACACTGGCTTCACGCGGCGCCTGCGCATGCAAAAACGGCAGCAGCAGCAGGGCCGATATCCCCGCCGCGATGGCGATCACGGCAAAGAAACCGCTCCAGTGCCAGATGTCGATCACCCGCGCCAGCGGCCAGCCGGAGAGGGACGCGCCCAGGTAGGCGAACAACCCGACGAAGCCCGTCGCCGCACCCGCCGCCTCTTTATGCGAGCATTCTGCCGCCGCCATGCCGATCAGCATCTGCGGGCCAAACACGAAGAAGCCGATGGTAAAGAAGCACGCCGCCTGCATCACGTAGCTGGCGAACGGCATCAGCCACAGCGAACCGACGGAGAGTAAGATTCCTGCCGCAAAGATGAGGTTCATTGGGCCACGGTTGCCGTTGAAGAGCTTATCCGAGCCCCAGCCCGCCACCAGCGCGCCGATAAACCCGCCCAGCTCGAACATCGTCACCGCCGAGTTGGCGGTCACCAGGTCCACCCCCAGCGTCTCGGACATGTACAGGTTACCCCAGTCGTTGATGGCCGCGCGCACCACGTAGACCAGCACGTAGCAAAGCGACAGCAGCCAGATATACGGGTTTAACAGCACGTATTTGGTGAGGATCTCTTTGCGCGTCAGCCCCGCCCCCTCAAGCTGTTGCGCCACTTCCATTTCATCGTGCCGCCAGTCGCCCACCGCGGGCAACCCCACGGTTTGTGGCCTGTCGCGCAGCCGCCAGCAGAGGAACAACCCGGCCAGGATCGCCAGACCACCGGCAATCATCATCCCCGCGCGCCAGCCGTAGTGCAGCGCCGCGGCACCGACCACCATTGGGATCAGCGCGCCACCGACGTTATGCGCGGTGTTCCAGATAGCCCACCAGCCGCCGCGCTCGTTGCGCGAGTACCACGCCGTGAGCAGGCGGGCGCAGACCGGCGCGCCCCAGCCCTGGAAAAAGGCGTTCAGCGCCCACAGCAGGGCAAACGCCCAGAGCGAGGTGGAAAAGCCAAACAGAATGTTCACCACGCCGGTGGCGATTAGTCCAAAACCCATAAAATAGCGGGCGTTGGAGCGGTCGCTGACGATGCCGGAGAAGAACTTCGACAGGCCGTAGGTGATGTAGAACAGCGTCGCCAGCAGGCCGATATCGGTGCGCGTCATCACGCCGCTGGCTAGGATTTCCGGCGCGGCGGCGTTGAAACTTTTGCGGGTAAAGTAGAACAACGCGTAGCCGAGCCAGATAGTGATCAGGATATGACGACGCCAGTAGCGGTAGCGGGCGTCGATCTCCGCTTTGTTGCCTATCGGCGCGGCGTTTGCGGGGGTTTTAAACATGATGGCTCCTTAGCGGCAGGCTGACGCTGACGCGCGTCCCGTGGGTGCAGGAGATATTCAGTGTGCCGCCCAGCGCCTTCACGCGCTCGCGCATGCCCGCCAGGCCAAACCCCTGCTGCCCCGAGCCCGGCGGCAGGCCGCAGCCGTCGTCCTCAATCACCAGCCTGAGGCTTTCATCCTGCTGCCAGCCCTGCAGCGTCACCGCGCTGGCGTTGGCGTGTTTGACGATATTGTTCAGCCCTTCCTGACAGACGCGGAACAGCGTGACGCGCTGGCCTTCACTCAGCAATGATTCATCAATGCGCCAGTCGAGATGGCTGACAATTCCGCGGCTTTCCAGCTCCATCTCACGCATCAGGGAGCGCACCGCCTGTTCCAGAGAGAGATCGTCCAACTGGCGCGGACGGAGCCTGCCCAGCAGGCGACGCACCGAATCGTACACGCCAAGAGAGAGCTGTTCGATATGCGCCCCGCCCTGCTTCACCCCGGCGTTATCCGCCGCCAGACGCTGGACGATACCCGCCTGGGTGCGAATGGCGGTAATGGTCTGGCCGATGTCGTCATGCAGTTCGCGCGCTACCTCCTGGCGCACGCTCTCTTCGGTCTCCAGCAGGCGTTCTGCCAGGCGGCGATTGCGCGACAGTTCGGTTTGCAGGGACTGGTTCAGCTCACGCAGGCGCTGAATACCTGCCCCGAGCAGCAGCCCGGTCAAGCTCTGCGCCAGCAGAGAGAGCAGTAAATCGACCGGGTGATCGTGCCAGGTCTGGCTGGCAATCAGCGCGATGGCGTTCATCAGTGTGGCGATCAGCGCCCCCTGCCAGCCGTAATGCCAGGCGAGAGCAATGATCGGCAGCGCCAGACAAAACGGGGTAAAACGGGAAAGCTCAGCAGGCAGGCCAAGCTGCAGCCACAGGCTCACCACAAACAGCAGCAGATACCAGATGAGATGCCGGGCGCGCCAGTTAACCGGCTGGGAGACCAGCGATGGCCCGAGCGGCTGCCAGACAGTGCTGGTGAGATAGTGCCAGAAAACCAGACAGGTGGGTGCCAGCGTCAGGCCGCCGGTCAGGGTCAGCAGCAGGGCGTTAAGCATCTCCTTTTCGCCTACCCACGGCAGGGATTGCAGCAGCGCGGCAGCAATCAGCGCCGCCCCCTGGCGCAGCAGCGTGCGCCAGTCGCGCTGGTGACGATAGCGGGAAATCAACGCAACCGGGAGGAGCGTGAGCAGGCTTCCGGTCATCAATAAGGGCAGATGCGCGAGGGCGACCTCCTGCGACAACCAGATCAGCATCAGCCACTCTGCGCCCAACAAAACCGGCCAGTAGCCGCGCGGGCATTGCAACATCAGCCCCAGACGCAGGCCAAAGGGAAACAGCAGCACCGCCAGCTCCGGGCGTTCCACCAGATGCAGGCTGATGCTCCACAGGCAGAACCAGGCGGCAGAGAAGATAAAAAAGCTGGCAACAACGGCGATCAGCCGCGAAATCAGCGGGTTCATTGCCAGCTATCGAACATACGGCGCGCCAGCTCGACATCGTTGCTGACGCCGAGTTTTTCCATCAGGTTAGCGCGGTGAACGTGCACGGTTTTGGGCGACAAACCCAGTTCGGCGGCAATCTCTTTCACCGCCATCCCCTGAGCGAGTTTTTCTGCCACCTGACGCTCACGCCGGGTAAGCGGATCCTGACGTCCGGCCGCCAGCTTGAGGGCGATATCCGGCGTCAGGTAGCAGCCGCCCGTCGAGACGGTGCGCACGGCGGCAATCAGCTCGTCCGGGCTACAGCGTTTAGAGAGAAATCCGCGCGCACCGGCATTGAGCGCCTGCTCCACCAGCGCCGGGCTGTCATGAACCGAGAGCATGATAATCGCCATCCCTTTCGGTAACTGACTTAGCAGCTCCAGTCCGGAGAGATCCGGCATTGAGATGTCACAGATACAGACCTGTACGCCACGCCCCGGCAGGCCCGCCAGCGCCTCGCGCCCCGAGCCGAACTCTGCCACCACCTGAAAATCCGGTTCGAGGTTTAGAAGCTGGGCAAAGCCGGAGCGAACGATAAGGTGGTCGTCGATGAGAGCGATGGTGGTCATGTCTGTTCCTGCGGTCTGAAAACGCCGGATGGCGCTGCGCTTATCCGGCCTACAAGAGCGAAAGACGCTTACCTTAAGCGATCTATTCGAAGAACACCGCAATTTTGTTAAACATGGTGGGATCGGACTGGTTGCGCGCCACTCTGGTGACGTCTTCAAGCTTGTCGATCTGGGCCATCATCTGCTCCAGACGCTGATCGTCATTGACCAGTAGCCAGATGCGGCTGTGCTCGCTGCCCTGAATCGGCAGACAGAGAATGCCTTCGACGTTAAACGCGCGACGGGCAAACAGCCCGCAGACGTGGGTCATGACGCCAGGGTGGTTGCGGACGGTGAGTTCCAGAATGACGTTTTCATGTTGTTTCTGCATGGCTTATTCCCCCACCATCTCAGTATTAGCCGCACCCGGCGGCACCATCGGATACACTTTTTGTTCAGGGTCGATACGGACGTGGATCAGCGCCGGGCCCGGACGAGAGATCGCCGCCTGCAGCGCTGCGTGGACGTCCTCTTCTGCGTTCAGATCGCAGGTATGCAGGCCAAAACCGGCGGCAATTTGCATGAAGTTAATCATCCCCGGATAGGTTGCCGCAAACACCCCCTGCTTGTAGAACAGGCTCTGCTGCTGATGTACCAGCCCCAGCGCCTCGTTGTTCATCAGGATGATTTTAACGTCTAATTGATTTTCGGCCGCGGTGGCCATCTCCTGAATGTTCATCATCAGGCTGCCGTCACCGGAGAAGCAGATCACCTTGCGGTCCGGGTTCGCCAGCGCCGCACCCACTGCCGCAGGCAGACCAAAGCCCATGGTTCCCAGGCCACCGGAGGTCAGCCACTGACGCGGACGGTTCAGCGGATAGGCCTGGGCGGTCCACATCTGGTGCTGCCCAACGTCGGTGGTAATAATCGCGCTGTCGTCCACGCAGGCGGCCACGGCGTTAATCAGCCCGTAGTGGCTCAGCGGGTCGCCTTCGGTTGGGATCGCGCCCGGGAACTCGCGTTGCAGATCCGCCACCATCTGACGCCAGTCGGCGCGGTCAGTTGCGTCCGTTTGCGGGATCAGCTGTGCCAGCACGTCGGCCACGTCCCCCTGAATCGCCACGTGCGGTTGTTTGATTTTACCCAGCTCAGCGCGGTCGATATCCACGTGAATGATTTTTGCGTTCGGGCAGAACTGCTCGGTTTTACCAATCGCCCGGTCATCAAAACGCGCGCCCATCACAATCAGCAAATCCGCCTCTTGCAGGATGTAGTTAGTGCTGCGCGCGCCGTGCATGCCCAGCATTCCTAATGACAGCGGATGCGCTTTAGGCAGCATACCGAGCGCCATCAGGGTCATGGTGGTAGGCAGGTTGGCTTTTTCAGCGAACTGACGGATTTCATCTGCGGCATTGATTGCCCCGCCGCCCAGATAGAGCACCGGACGTTTCGCGGCGTTGATCATGGCCGCGGCATCGCGCACGCTCTCAGCGCTGAATTCTGGCGCGGGTGCCCGCTCGCCCGGCTCCGGCAGGACGTCGATCTCAATTTCTGCGGTCTGGACATCCTTAGGAATGTCTATCCACACCGGGCCTGGGCGACCGGACTGCGCAATGCGGAACGCATCGCTGATAACCTGAGGAAGCTCGGTAATATCGCGAACTAAATAGTTATGTTTGGTGATGGGGATAGAGATGCCGTAGGTATCCACTTCCTGAAACGCATCGGTACCGATCATTGAGGACGGCACCTGGCCGGTAATGCAAATCAGCGGAATGGAGTCGAGACGCGCGTCGGCGATGGCGGTTACCAGGTTGGTCGCCCCCGGACCGCTACAGGCCATACAGACTGCCGGTTTACCCTGCGTACGCGCCATGCCCTGAGCGATAAAACCCGCTCCCTGCTCGTGACGCGCCAGCACGTGACGGATCTGCGTGCTTTGGCTTAACGCGTCATACAGCGGCAGCACCGTACCGCCCGGAATACCCGCAACCGTGGTAATGCCCTGTCGTTCCAGTAAATGAACAATCAGCTGCGCGCCTGTAAAACGCGTCTTGGTGGATGTTGTGCCCGAACTTGCCATGCTCCAGTCCTTTTCTTCTGAGCCAGCTTTACGCGTCGTATTTCAGGTTGCAGATGCGTTGGCTGCAACCCGAACTACTTAGCGTATCCGGGAGGGGTCCTAAACGAAAAACCCCGCCCGGTTTGCGCCGGCGGGGTTTTGGATTCGTGTGTTGATCCAGTCCCTACGGCGCATTGCCGACGACCACCACCACACGCACGACGACCACTGCGGCTGGTTGCGCAGTTTTTAGTAGGGTCGCGGTGTTCATGGATGCAGTCATGGGGGACCTGTGTTTGGAATCATTGATTGAATTTATACAAACACAGGTTTTCGGGCGTGACAATGGAAATATTTTCATCTGCGCAAAAATGCGTCAGGGATCACGTTTTAGTATGTTGCTCGCTCATTCCAGGCGTCACTATAGATGACATTTCCGTCGCAATGTTTCCAGGTGATTTTCTCATAGCGTATGAGAACCGTTTCGAGGTGTGTTCCGGTGTTGGCACCTGGATACAAATCGGGTGTAATAGAAGTTATTTTTACATTCTCCATAATGATATTAAAATACTCCTGCTCTAAACCAGCCTCATTAATCTGATACATCTTTATGGTGGCTGACTGAAGCGTTCTCCCCGTACTCAACGCCCGAAATAAAAACGGAGTGACACGATCAAATTCCTTCTGGAACATGACGGGCATATGTATGCGCGTGCCCGTCAATTTCCCGGTATTCCCGTCGACCGGGATATTGACATTATGAGTGAACGATTTAAGTTCAATTGCGCCTTCACGCCCTGACACCAGGCAGGGACCTACCATTGGCGAACCATTTTCATCTGTCAGAAACAAATAAGCCGGATTTGACATACAAACTCCTTTTTATAAAACTCAATCGTACTTATCAAAGCGGCCGAAAATTATCGGATGAACAATAATAAATACGACGATAGCAATGAATGTTAATAATACCCAGTGGTTGGGCACCAGCCAGAGAAACAAAGAGGCGCAAGCAAAAATATAAACGGGGAATAAAACATCTGTAAAAAGAATGGATAGCAGACTCTTAAACATGCTATTTATCCTTTAAGTCGTTATAGATCGCATCAAAATCCTTGTAGAATCCCGTTTGCACTTTCTTAATGATTTCAGCCAGGAATGGTTCAAAAAAGTAGTAAAGCATCTCCAGTTGTGCGGCATAAAGGGTGGCGTAATAATTAGGATCCAACACTTTCAGACGACGGGCAGCAAGAGCGCACTTCTGGTCCGTACCCATCAGCTGCAGAGCCATAACAACATTGGGTACACGGCGCGCAAGCCGTTCGACGACGATCTCTGAAAGTAAGCCGGATTCCGAAAGGGATTTGGCCAGCGTCCATGCTATCGCTAAACGCGCTGCCTTGCTTGCTGGGATGTTGTTAACAAGGCCGGTTACGTTTGAATCTGTCTTGCGAACGCGATTTTTTTCATTCCCATTTTCAGAATCGGTCATAATGCTTTCAAAATAAAGATAGAGCATGTGTGCTATTACATTGCGGGTAATGACTCCAACTTATTGATAGTGTTTTATGTTCAGATAATGCCCGATGACTTTGTCATGCAGCTCCACCGATTTTGAGAACGACAGCGA
>NZ_JBMKJG010000035.1:0-28937 GCF_049237765.1 Enterobacter cloacae complex sp. SHL021
AGGCGCATTATAGGGAGTTCTCCGCAGGCCGCAACCGCTAAATGACAGAAAAATGACTGACTGCTGCATTCCCCAGCAAAACCCCGCCTTATACCTTTTTACACACAGAGTTATCCACAGCGATGCGAAAAAGTGAAAATTCGCGAGCGTTGCGCAAACGTTTTCGTTAAAATGCTCGCGCTTAACAAGGATGCCTCGTCAGGTGTGTTAGATGAGTTTTTCGCTGGAAAATTCATCTAACGCTCTCTGTAATCGTGAAATCCAGGGGATTTACCATGCAACAACGTCGTCCAGTCCGCCGCGCTCTGCTCAGTGTTTCTGATAAAGCCGGTATCGTCGAATTCGCTCAGGCACTTTCTGCACGTGGTGTAGAGCTGCTGTCCACAGGTGGTACCGCACGCCTGTTAGCAGATAAAGGTCTGCCGGTAACCGAAGTGTCCGATTACACCGGTTTCCCGGAAATGATGGATGGACGCGTCAAAACCCTGCACCCGAAAGTCCACGGCGGCATTCTGGGTCGTCGCGGTCAGGATGATGCCATTATGGAACAGCATGATATCGCGCCCATTGATATGGTTGTCGTTAACCTTTATCCGTTCGCCCAGACCGTGGCGCGTGAAGGCTGCTCTCTGGAAGACGCCGTAGAGAATATTGATATCGGCGGACCGACGATGGTGCGCTCCGCGGCCAAGAACCATAAAGACGTGGCCATTGTGGTGAAGAGCAGCGACTACTCCGCCATTATTAATGAAATGGATGCGAACGAAGGGTCACTGACTCTTGACACCCGTTTCGACCTCGCGATTAAAGCATTCGAACACACCGCCGCGTACGACAGCATGATCGCCAACTACTTCGGTAGCCTGGTGCCGGCTTACCACGGCGAAAGCAAAGATCCTTCCGGCCGCTTCCCACGCACGCTGAACCTGAACTTCATCAAGAAGCAGGATATGCGTTATGGCGAGAACAGCCACCAGCAGGCAGCCTTCTATATAGAAGAAGAGGTAAAAGAAGCTTCTGTCGCTACCGCCCAGCAGGTTCAGGGCAAAGCGCTCTCTTATAACAATATTGCCGATACCGATGCCGCACTGGAGTGTGTGAAAGAGTTCAATGAGCCTGCCTGCGTTATTGTGAAGCACGCGAACCCCTGCGGCGTAGCGGTCAGTACTTCTATCCTGGACGCTTACGATCGCGCCTATAAAACTGACCCAACCTCTGCCTTCGGCGGCATTATCGCGTTTAACCGTGAACTGGATGCCGAAACCGCGCAGGCCATTATCTCTCGCCAGTTTGTTGAAGTGATCATCGCGCCATCTGCGTCTGAAGAAGCGCTGAAAATCACCGCCGCGAAACAGAATGTGCGCGTGCTGGTTTGCGGCCAGTGGGCAGAGCGCGTGCCGGGTCTTGATTTCAAACGTGTAAATGGTGGGCTGCTGGTTCAGGATCGCGATTTGGGCATGGTGACAGCCGCTGACCTGCGCGTCGTCACCAAACGTCAGCCAACCGAACAGGAACTGCGTGATGCGCTGTTCTGCTGGAAAGTGGCGAAGTTCGTGAAATCCAACGCCATTGTCTATGCCAAAGAGAACATGACCATCGGGATAGGTGCAGGCCAGATGAGCCGCGTTTACTCTGCGAAAATTGCCGGTATCAAAGCAGGCGACGAAGGCCTGGAAGTAAAAGGTTCTGCCATGGCGTCTGACGCCTTCTTCCCGTTCCGTGACGGTATTGATGCGGCCGCCGCTGTGGGTATTACCTGTGTGATCCAGCCTGGCGGTTCTATCCGTGACGACGAAGTCATTGCCGCTGCCGACGAACACGGCATTGCGATGATCTTCACCGATATGCGTCACTTCCGTCATTAATTCCCGGAGCAGAAAATGAAAGTATTAGTGATTGGTAACGGCGGGCGCGAGCACGCGCTGGCGTGGAAAGCGGCGCAGTCTCCGCTGGTTGAAACCGTTTTTGTGGCTCCGGGTAATGCGGGTACGGCGCTGGAACCTGCGCTGCAGAACGTCGCCATCGGCGTGACCGATATCCCCGCGTTGCTGAGCTTTGCCCAGAACGAGAAAATCGATCTCACCATCGTCGGCCCGGAAGCGCCACTGGTGATTGGCGTCGTTGACGCGTTCCGTGCCGCAGGTCTGAAAATCTTCGGCCCGACGGAAGGCGCAGCACAACTGGAAGGGTCTAAAGCCTTTACCAAGGATTTCCTTGCGCGTCATAACATCCCGACGGCGGAATACCAGAACTTCACCGAAGTCGAGCCCGCGCTGGCTTACTTACGTGAAAAAGGCGCGCCGATTGTGATTAAAGCCGACGGTCTGGCTGCCGGTAAAGGTGTTATCGTCGCGATGACGCTCGAAGAAGCCGAAGCAGCCGTACAGGATATGCTGGCAGGCAATGCCTTTGGCGACGCGGGCCACCGCATCGTGATCGAAGAGTTCCTTGATGGCGAAGAGGCGAGCTTTATCGTGATGGTGGATGGCGAACACGTTCTGCCGATGGCCACCAGCCAGGACCATAAGCGCGTGGGCAATGCGGATACCGGGCCGAATACCGGCGGTATGGGCGCTTACTCCCCTGCCCCTGTGGTGACGGATGAAGTGCATCAGCGCACCATGGACCGTATCATCTGGCCAACCGTAAAAGGAATGGCCGCCGAGGGTAACACTTACACCGGTTTCCTCTATGCGGGCCTGATGATTGACAAGCAGGGCAATCCGAAGGTGATCGAATTTAACTGCCGCTTCGGCGATCCAGAAACTCAGCCAATCATGCTGCGCATGAAATCTGACCTGGTGGAGCTGTGCCTGGCCGCATGCGACGGCAAGCTGGATGAGAAAACCTCAGAGTGGGACGAACGCGCGTCTCTGGGCGTGGTGATTGCTGCGGGCGGTTATCCTGGCCACTACAACACCGGAGATGAGATCCATGGCCTGCCGCTGGAAGAAACCGAAGGTGCCAAGGTGTTCCACGCCGGAACGAAACTGGCTGACGACGATCGCGTACTGACCAATGGTGGTCGCGTGCTGTGTGCCACCGCGCTGGGTCATACCGTTGCCGAAGCGCAGAAGCGCGCCTATGCGCTGATGGCGGATATCCACTGGAACGGTAGCTTTAGCCGTCAGGATATCGGTTATCGTGCGATTGCACGTGAACAAGGGGAGTAATCCCCCCTCATTCTAACCCTCTCCCTCAAGGGAGAGGGGATTTACGTCAAAAACTCTTTTCTGTCGGCTGCCAGGTGCAGAAATCTTCGTTCGCCACCAGCAACAGCTGAGAGCCTTCAGGCGCTTCAAGCCACGCCACACTCACTTCCATCGATGAATGACGCTGACGGCGCTGAATATGTTCGGTTGCCCAGGATTCAAGATCAGGTTTGACTGTCTGCTCTTCGCAGGTAGTGACCGTACCATCGGTATGCCAGCGCCCCTGACGCAGCACCACGCGTCCCTGACGCAGCGCATCGCTGGTCTGACGGATTTGTCCGGCACGATAACGATAGAGAGCAACCTGATCGCTGGAGAGTTGCTGTTTTTGACCGTTGACTTCACGCTGCATAAAGCTCAGCTCGCCGTGGTCATCAAACCGCACTTTTACATGTTCGGGGGTTTTGCCGTAGATATTGAGTTCGATGAATGACAGGTCGTCTCCCTGCCAGCGATACTCTGCGGTCGATGTATTGCCGTTATGCCACGGGCTAAAAGCGGAAAGCAGATGCACTTCACCGCCAGAATCTTTACGCCAGATCCTCACCGCTCCCTGGTTGTCAGCGTAACCGCTGGCGGTAAACGGTGGTAAAGAGGTGTCATGGCTACAGGCGGAAAGCAGTAACACGCCCGCCAGCGCAAGCGCGCCACGCCAGAATGACAAAAGGGGCGTTGCCGCCCCTTCGTTAAAACTGTTCACTGCCACGCGTCTTACTTAACTGCGTCTTTCAGTGCTTTACCAGAAACAAATGCCGGCACGTTAGCTGCGGCGATTTTGATTTCTTTACCGGTCTGCGGGTTGCGGCCAGTACGCTCAGCGCGGTGGTTCACTTTGAAGGTACCGAAACCAACCAGTTGTACAGCATCGCCTTCTTTCAGAGACTCAGTAATAGCAGCCAGGGTAGATTCCAGAGCAGCTTTAGCCTGCACTTTAGACAGATCAGCCTTGTCCGCAATTACATCAATCAGTTGAGTCTTGTTCATAAGTTATCCTTTCAATGTGTTTATCGCTTGCTAAGCATCGAGTGCGACGAAAATGCCAAAATAGCACTCTCCTGCATACACGCACCGATAGCCACTTTTTTTCGCCCCCCAAATGTAGACCAGACGGGGGGCAGAAGGGAAGAGTCGAGGTGCGACAAAACAGGCGTTAAATCACGTTTTGTTGTCTCATTGGTTAAAAATTATACCAATATTACTCTCGCCGGCCTCACGCAAGTCCGCACGCAGCCCTTTTATCAGCTCAATATCGCGTTCTTCACACTCTGCCAGCAGGCGGAAAATCTCCCACTGAATATCCCATTCCTGTTCAACAGCAGGGTTAGCCCGCAGCTCTTCGTCGGTCATTTCACGGCCTGCCTGGGTCATTTCGAGCATCGCTACGGTCGTAATGGATGCCTTACTGACTTCAATAGCGTGCTCCAGCGTTTCACCGCTCAGACGAGAGTGAATCAGTTCGCTTAACGCTACGCAGGCATCAATTGCCGGATAGACACCGTACAGATCAAAATTATCCGCCACCGGAATAGCCTCTTCGAGCTTTTCCAGCTGAGAGTCGAAGTTCACCTTTGCGTCTTTGACCGTCAGCGTTTCCCAGATGAGGTCGAGGATCCGGCGATAAATATGGCCATCACCAAACTCCGTCTGCTTGCAGAACGCGGCGTAGTTCGGATACATGCGCTCGCACAGGCAAGCCATAAAGGTGACGTGCTGCCAGCTTTCCAGCTTCTCAAGGCGCAGGTGAATCGGGTTTTGTAGCATGATGAGATCTCGAATCGAAAATTAGCCGCAGTTTACCTGATTCATCACTGAATTTCCTGCCAACGAACAAAAGCCGGACGAGCAGAGGCCACCGCGTCTGCCCAGCGCGTGGGCTCAGGTAACCGGTAACCCTTCATACAACGCTGCACCCAGGCCAGGGCGCTGTCCATGCTCACACGGTGCCCGGTTGCGATAAACAGCGGGTTACAGCGCGCTTTACTGCGCCAGACCCATGCCAGTTGCTCACCCTTATCGATAAGCGGCGCCAGCGCGCCCGGCTCGGCGGAGAGCGGCTCAAATGCACCGCACAGGCGTTTTTTGGCCACACCGATGGTGGGTACATCCACCAGCAGACCAAAGTGGCTGGCAACGCCTAAACGACGCGGATGAGAGATACCGTGTCCATCAACAAACAGCAGATCGGGTTTTTGTGAGAGTTGCTCCCACGCTGCGAGCAGCGCGGGGTATTCACGGAAGGAGAGAAAGCCCGGTATGTACGGCATGGTGGTGGCGATACGCGCCACTTTGTACTCCACCAGCTCAAGTGAGGGATACTTCAGCAGCACCATCGCCGCCCGCGTCACTTCACCGCCCTGCTCAAACCCGACATCCGCACCGCCTATATACTGCGGGGGATCCTTATCCAGACGATCTTCGCGGATCACGGATGAAGCCAGTTCTATCTGTTGAGCGCGTAATGACGCGAGATCCATAACCACTCCTTATTTGTGATATTGCGCAGAAAGTCGGTGCACCGCCTCCACAAACGCGCCAGCGTGCTCTGGCGGAACGTCCTGATGGATACCGTGCCCGAGGTTAAACACGTGCCCTTCCCCCTGGCCAAAGCCAGCCAGAATAGACGCCACCTCTTCTTCAATACGGGCAGGCTGCGCGTAGAGCATGGACGGATCCATATTGCCCTGCAGCGCCACTTTGTCACCCACGCGACGGCGCGCGTCGGCGATATCGGTGGTCCAGTCGAGACCCAGCGCATCGCAGCCGGTCGCCGCCATGGCTTCCAGCCACTGACCGCCGCCTTTGGTGAACAGCGTGACCGGCACACGGCGGCCTTCATTTTCACGCAGCAGGCCATCAACGATTTTGTGCATGTAGTAGAGCGAAAATTGCTGATAATCGCGCCCGGTCAGCACGCCGCCCCAGGTATCGAAAATCATCACCGACTGCGCACCCGCTTTGATCTGCGCGTTCAGATAGAGGGTGACGCTTTTCGCCAGCTTATCGAGTAGCGCATGCAGGGCCAGCGGCTCGGCATACATCATCTTTTTGATCACGGTAAAGGCTTTACTGCTGCCGCCTTCAACCATATAGGTCGCCAGCGTCCACGGACTGCCGGAGAAGCCAATCAGCGGGACTTCGCCTTTCAGTTCGCGACGAATGGTGCGCACGGCATTCATCACATAGCCCAGCTCCTGCTCAGGATCGGGAACGGGCAGCTTATCAACGTCCGCTTTGCTTTTGATTGGGGAAGTGAAACGCGGGCCTTCGCCGGTTTCGAAATAGAGCCCAAGGCCCATCGCATCCGGAATGGTCAGAATGTCCGAAAAGAGAATGGCGGCATCCAGCGGGAAGCGGCGCAGCGGCTGGAGCGTAACTTCACACGCCAGCTCGGCATTTTTGCACAGCGACATAAAATCGCCCGCCTGCGCACGCGTGGCTTTGTACTCTGGCAAATAGCGTCCCGCCTGGCGCATCATCCACACCGGGGTGACATCAACGGGCTGGCGCAGCAGCGCACGCAGATAACGATCGTTTTTCAGTTCGGTCATTTTTGCAGTTCCTTAAGCGTCATGGCCTCAGTGTAACATGTCACTCAGCATCAGCCCGACACATTGCTACGGTATCTTCTATCAGCCGACGGGCGACGGTGCCTGGTGGTGGCAGCAGCGGCAAATCGTCATAACGATACCAGTTCGCCTCCAGCAACTCTTTCTGGTCGATGACAATCTCGCCGCTGTCATAATCGGCCATAAAGGCCGTCATCAACGACTGCGGGAACGGCCACGGCTGGGAGGTAACATAGCGCAGGTTTTTAACCTTAATCCCGCTCTCTTCCATCACTTCACGCGCCACCGCCTGTTCCAGCGTTTCGCCCACCTCGACGAACCCGGCCAGCACGGTATGAATGCCGTTGCGGTGGCGGGTGTGCTGCGCCAGCAGGATGGAATCGTCACGACGGATAGCGACGATAATGCACGGCGCAATTTGCGGGTAGTAGCGCTCACGGCAGTGGCTGCAGAGCATCGCCCACTCGGTTTTACTGGGGTGCATGGTATGACCACAGTAGCCGCAGTACTTATGCGAACGGTAAAACTCAGCCAGCTGCACGCCCCGGCCCGCCAGCTGGAACAGGCCCACATCCTGATCCAGCACCTGACGAACCGATCCCATGTCATTGCGGCGTGGCTGTTGGATCAACCACACGGGTTCACCCTGCCATTCCCCGATCTTCAGCGCGGGCAGGCCGACAAGATCGAATTTTTCTGCTGCGCCATAGGGTATTTCCCCGGCAGGCAACCATAATTTTTGTTCGTGACTGACGATCCACCAACCCAGATCTGATTTTTCAATAATACGATCCATATCTATTGCACTACCTTCGCTTCACTGACATGTTGTTAGCATTGTGGTTACATTTTGGATAAGCAGATTCAATTCTCAACCTTGCGGAGTCAACCATGTTAAACCAGCTAGAGAGCCTGACTGAGCGCGTTAGAGGAAGTAACAAACTGGTGGATCGCTGGCTACATGTGCGCAAGCATCTACTCGTGGCTTATTACAATCTGGTCGGTATTAAGCCTGGCAAAGAATCGTTTATGCGGTTGAATGAAAAAGCGCTGGATGATTTTTGTCAGAGCCTGGTCGACTATCTGTCCGACGGCCATTTCAATATTTATGAACGCATTATCCGCGAAATGGAAGGGACTACACCGTATTTAGCGGCCAGCAAACTCTATCCGCTGCTGGAAGCTAACACCCAGCAGATCATGGATTACTACGATTCCACGCTTGAGAACGCTATCGATCACGATAACTATCTTGAGTTTCAGCAGGCGCTTTCCGACCTCGGCGAAGCGCTGGAAGAGCGATTCACGCTGGAAGATAAGCTGATCGCCCTCGCCCTGGATCACGGCCTGGATGTGAGCCACGAAGATAACGTCGCGCGACCTGCTTGAGTTCTTAATCGTTAACGAGTAATTTACAACCATTCGCCCCTCTGCGGAGGGGGATTTTTCTTGTCGGAGTGCCCAGTGTGCAAGCACGGGCTGAGACCGTTAATTCGGGATCCGCGGAACCTGATCAGGCTAATACCTGCGAAGGGAACAAGAGTCACACTGCTGTTGTATCGCCTCCAGGGCGATCCTCTCTTGCTTCATCCGTCGTCTGACAAGCCATGTCCTTCACTTTTGGAATGAGCTATGTCTACAACAAAACTGACCCGCCGCGAACAGCGCGCACAAGCCCAACACTTCATCGACACTCTGGAAGGCACCGCTTTCCCGAACTCAAAACGCATTTACATCACCGGTTCACAGGCGGATATCCGCGTGCCAATGCGTGAAATCCAGCTTAGCCCGACCCTTATCGGTGGCAGCAAAGCGCACCCGCAGTATGAAGATAACGAAGCCGTTCCGGTGTATGACACTTCCGGTCCGTACGGCGATCCTGCGGTTGCCATTAACGTTCAGCAGGGTCTGGCGAAATTGCGCCAGCCGTGGATTGACGCGCGTAACGACTGCGAAGAGCTCTCTGACCGCAGCTCGGCGTACACCAAAGCGCGTCTGGCCGACGATGGTCTTGATGAGCTGCGCTTCACCGGGTTGCTGACGCCGAAACGCGCGAAAGCGGGTAAATGCGTTACCCAGCTGCACTATGCCCGCCAGGGCATCGTCACGCCGGAGATGGAGTTTATCGCCATTCGTGAAAACATGGGTCGCGAGCGTATCCGCAGCGAGGTGTTACGCCATCAGCATCCGGGAGAAGGCTTCGGGGCACGTCTGCCGGAAAACATCACGCCGGAGTTTGTGCGTGATGAAGTGGCCGCTGGCCGCGCGATTATCCCTGCCAACATCAATCACCCCGAATCTGAACCAATGATCATTGGCCGCAACTTCCTGGTGAAGGTCAACGCCAATATCGGCAACTCGGCCGTGACCTCCTCCATCGAAGAAGAGGTGGAAAAACTGGTCTGGTCGACACGCTGGGGCGCGGACACGGTGATGGATCTCTCCACCGGGCGTTACATCCACGAAACCCGCGAGTGGATCCTGCGCAATAGCCCGGTGCCTATCGGAACGGTGCCCGTTTATCAGGCACTGGAGAAGGTGAACGGTATTGCCGAAGACCTCACCTGGGAAGCCTTCCGCGACACGCTGCTGGAGCAGGCGGAACAGGGAGTCGACTACTTCACCATTCACGCGGGCGTGCTGCTGCGCTACGTGCCGATGACGGCGAAGCGTCTGACCGGTATTGTCTCGCGCGGCGGCTCTATCATGGCCAAATGGTGCCTGTCGCACCATAAAGAAAACTTCCTCTACGAACACTTCCGCGAGATCTGTGAAATCTGTGCCGCGTACGATGTCTCCCTGTCGCTGGGCGACGGCCTGCGTCCGGGCTCCATTCGTGATGCCAACGACGAAGCGCAGTTTGCCGAACTGCATACCCTGGGTGAGCTGACCAAAATCGCCTGGGAGTATGACGTGCAGGTGATGATTGAAGGCCCGGGACACGTGCCAATGCAGATGATCCGCCGCAACATGACCGAAGAGCTGGAGCACTGCCACGAAGCGCCATTCTATACCCTGGGGCCGTTGACCACGGATATCGCTCCGGGCTATGACCACTTCACCTCCGGGATTGGTGCGGCAATGATCGGCTGGTTCGGCTGCGCCATGCTCTGCTATGTGACGCCGAAAGAGCACCTCGGCCTGCCCAACAAAGAGGATGTGAAGCAGGGGCTGATCACCTACAAAATCGCCGCTCACGCCGCGGATCTGGCCAAAGGCCACCCTGGCGCGCAAATCCGCGACAACGCCATGTCGAAGGCGCGCTTTGAATTCCGCTGGGAAGACCAGTTCAACCTGGCGCTCGATCCTTTCACTGCCCGCGCGTATCACGATGAAACCCTGCCGCAGGAGTCGGGCAAAGTGGCGCACTTCTGCTCCATGTGCGGGCCAAAATTCTGCTCGATGAAAATCAGCCAGGAAGTGCGTGACTACGCCGCCGCGCAAACCATTGAAGTGGGTATGGCGGATATGTCAGAAACCTTCCGCGCGAAGGGCGGCGAAATCTACCTCAAAAAAGAGGAGGCGTAATGTATCAGCCTGATTTCCCCTCCGTTCCCTTCCGTTTAGGGCTCTATCCTGTGGTGGACAGCGTGGCGTGGATCGAACGCCTGCTGGCGTGCGGCGTTCGCACAATCCAGCTGCGCATTAAGGATAAACGTGATGACGAGGTGGAGGCCGATGTGGTCGCCGCCATCGCACTGGGGCGTCGCTACGACGCGCGCCTGTTTATCAACGACTACTGGCGACTGGCCGTTAAGCACCAGGCGTACGGTGTGCATCTGGGTCAGGAGGACCTGGAAACAACGGACCTGAGCGCTATCCGGGACGCTGGATTAAGACTGGGGGTGTCAACACACGACGACATGGAGATCGACGTGGCGCTGGCGGCTCGCCCTTCGTACATCGCACTTGGCCATGTTTTTCCGACGCAGACCAAACAGATGCCCTCTGCCCCACAGGGGCTGACGCAGCTGGCGGCGCACGTTAAACGCCTTGCCGATTACCCTACCGTCGCGATCGGTGGGATCAGCCTGGAACGCGCTCCTGCCGTGCTGGATACCGGTGTCGGCAGTATCGCTGTCGTCAGCGCCATTACCCAGGCGGCAGACTGGCAGGCCGCCACCGCACAGCTGTTAAAACTGGCAGGAGCAGGCGATGAATGATCGTGATTTTATGCGCTACAGCCGCCAGATCCTGCTGGAGGATATCGCCATTGACGGGCAGCTAAAGCTGCTCGCCAGCCGGGTCCTGATTGTTGGTCTGGGCGGATTAGGCGCTCCTGCCGCGCTCTATCTGGCAGGCGCGGGCGTGGGCACGCTGGTTCTGGCCGATGATGACGAGGTTCATATCAGTAACCTGCAGCGACAAATCCTCTTCACCACGGAGGATGTTAACCAGCCCAAAGCGCAAATCACCCGCAAAAGGCTGAAGCAGTTGAACCCGGACATCACGCTCATCGCGCACCAGGAGCGGCTCCACGGCGACACTCTGCAGCGCGAAGTCGCCCTTGCTGATGCGGTGCTGGACTGCACCGACAATATGGCGACCCGCCAGGCCATTAACGCCGCCTGCGTGGCACAGAATACGCCGCTTATCACCGCCAGTGCGGTCGGTTTCGGCGGGCAGATGATGGTGCTGACCCCGCCCTGGGCGCAGGGCTGTTATCGTTGCCTGTGGCCGGATGATGCCGAGCCGGAGCGCAACTGCCGCACCGCGGGCATACTGGGCCCGGTGGTAGGCGTGATGGGGACCCTGCAGGCGCTGGAAGCCATTAAATTGCTCAGCGGTATGGAAACAGAGCGCAATACGCTGCGGCTGTTTGATGCCCGCTCCAGCGGCTGGCGTCATCTGGCACTGCACCGCGCCAGCCACTGTCCGGTGTGCGGAGGCCGCAATGCGCATTCTGTTTAATGATGAGCCGATGAAATGCGATGACGGTCTCACCGTTGCCGCGCTACTCGAGAAGCTGCGCCAGCTCAAGCCGGGAACGGCGCTGGCGCTTAATCAACAGATCCTGCCGCGTGAGCAGTGGGAACATCAGCAGGTGAGCGAAGGCGACCAGATCCTGCTGTTTCAGGTTATCGCCGGGGGCTGAGATGTTACGTATTGCTGATAAAGTCTTTGATTCACATCTGTTTACCGGGACCGGAAAATTCGCCTCGCCGCAGCTGATGGTGGATGCCATCCGTGAAAGCGGCAGCCAGTTGGTGACGCTGGCGCTCAAGCGCGTCGATCTGCGCCATCACAGCGACGCCATTCTGGCACCGTTGCTGGATGCTGGCGTTACCCTGCTGCCCAATACCTCCGGTGCGAAAACGGCTGAAGAGGCGATTTTTGCGGCTCAGCTGGCCCGTGAAGCGCTGGGTACCCACTGGCTGAAACTGGAAATACATCCGGATGCACGCTGGCTGTTGCCCGACCCCATCGAAACGTTAAAAGCGGCCGAAAAGCTGGTGCAGCAAGGCTTTACCGTTCTGCCCTACTGCGGGGCCGATCCCGTGCTGTGTAAACGGCTGGAAGAGGTCGGCTGCGCTGCCGTCATGCCGCTGGGTGCCCCAATTGGTTCTAATCAGGGACTGGAGACCCGCGCCATGCTGGAGATCATCATTGAGCAAGCCACCGTGCCGGTGGTAGTGGATGCAGGCATTGGCGTGCCCAGCCATGCCGCCCAGGCGCTGGAGATGGGAGCAAGTGCCGTGCTGGTGAACACGGCCATTGCGGTCGCCGACGACCCGATCTTGATGGCTCGTGCGTTCCGCATGGCCGTGGAGGCTGGCTTGCTGGCACGAGAGTCTGGCCCGGGAACGCGCAGTTTTCAGGCACAGGCCACCAGCCCCTTGACCGGCTTTCTGGAGGCGCTCTCATGACCACCTTTACCGACCGCTGGCGGCAGCTTAACTGGGACGATATTGCCCTGCGTATCAACAGTAAAACGCAGGCTGACGTGGAGCGCGCCTTACAAGCCCGTCACCTGTCCCGCGACGATATGATGGCCCTGCTCTCTCCGGCGGCGAGCACCTTTCTTGAGCCGATGGCCCAGCGCGCTCAGAGGCTCACCCGCCAGCGTTTTGGCAACACGGTGAGCTTTTACGTACCGCTCTACCTCTCTAACCTGTGCGCGAATGACTGCACCTACTGCGGCTTCTCCATGAGCAACCGCATCAAGCGGAAAACACTCGATGAGAGCGAAATCGCCCGTGAGTGTGCCGCCATCCGTGAAATGGGTTTTGAGCATCTCCTGCTGGTCACGGGCGAACACCAGAGCAAAGTCGGGATGGACTATTTTCGACAGCACCTTCCGGCCATTCGCCGTCAGTTCGCGTCGCTACAGATGGAGGTTCAACCCCTGTCGCAGGAGGAATACGCGGAGCTTAAAACCCTCGGGCTGGACGGAGTGATGGTGTATCAGGAAACCTACCACGAGGCGACGTATGCCCGGCATCACCTGAAGGGAAAGAAACAGGATTTCTTCTTCCGGCTGGAGACCCCGGACAGGCTGGGCCGGGCCGGGATCGACAAAATCGGTCTGGGCGCGCTGATTGGGCTGTCAGATAGCTGGCGAGTGGATTGCTACATGGTAGCGGAACACCTGCTATGGCTGCAGCAGCACTACTGGCAAAGCCGTTACTCCATCTCTTTCCCACGCTTGCGACCGTGTACGGGAGGTGTTGAACCCGCCTCGGTGATGGACGAACGTCAGCTGGTCCAGGCCATCTGTGCGTTTCGCCTGCTTGCCCCGGAGGTTGAATTATCCCTCTCGACGCGTGAATCTCCTGCGTTTCGTGACCGCGTGATCCCGCTTGCGATTAACAACGTCAGTGCGTTCTCCAAAACGCAGCCAGGGGGCTACGCCGATGACCATCCGGAGCTGGAACAATTTGCGCCACATGATAGTCGACGGCCAGAAGCAGTTGCCGCCGCCCTGACCGCGCAGGGGTTACAACCGGTCTGGAAAGACTGGGATAGTTGGCTGGGAAGAGCCTCGCAAATGCGTTGAAACGCACTGCAAGCCGTTAAAAAATTGTCGAGGCGCTCTGGAGAGTCACAACCGGACGATTGTCATCTATCGTCCGGTTTTTTATTGTCATGCCGTCAGCAACGGAAGCTGACCAGGGCGAAAAGCTTCTTCCTCGTTTCGCCCTGCCTCTGATTCATTGCACACGCCGCCCGCCAGTGAATGAGTATTTTCTTAATGGTTCTTAAGATAAATCATCTCATCTGAAACTGTGTTCCGTATAATTCACAGCTAACCGCAGGACAGCGACTATGCTGAGAGGATATCGGCAGACGAAAAACTCACCATCAGGATTGATGTACAACTCATGGCACTTCACAGCAGAAAGCTCTCTTTTACCCGACCCATTATGCTCAGCTTTGCGGGGATCCTGTGCAGTTTTGCGCTGATCGCGGTCGTGGTTACCCTTTCACAACAAAAAGATTTTCTTGAGGATTATCATAAGATTAATGGTAACTTCACCCACAACCTGGCGGTGAACTACACCGAATCTATCCTGCGTGAAAACGACTATATCCTTGGGCGTTCGGCGCTCTATTTTTCACGCAACGACACGCTGAACGAGATGCTGAACGTCAATCCGTCGCAGGGTTTACAGATGTTGATGCATCTACAGAACCTGATGCCGACCGTCTCTTCCATTTCTCTGACAGACACCCAGGGCCGTTATCTGCGCGCGCCGGAGGTACTTCCCACGGAAAAGAGCAAAACCTTCGATCCCCGGACGCGTCCATGGTTCATCGCCCAGGCGGAAGCCAGCATCTTCAGCCACTATACCCGCCCTTACATGGACTATTTTACCGGGCATCCCACGGTCACTCTTTATAAGCCGTTGATTTCTCCGGAAGGACGGCTCAAGGGTACAATAGCATTTCATCTCGATTTGACCTCCATGGGGTTTACCCTTCGTCAGATGGTAGCGCCTGTACAAGGGGAATTCTTTGTTGTCGAACGCGACGGTGCCGTGGTGCTTCATCCTGATCCGGGCGCACTCTTCAAGCAGTACGTGAGCGAAGCTCTGATGGACAAAATGACCAGCGGCGAAGGCCATCTGTATGATAAGAAAACCAAAGCCTGGTATTACTACTACTCCTTCACCAACCCGGACTGGTTTGTCATCTACCGGGTTTCGGGCGCAACGCTCACCGACATTACCCGCCATGAGACCACTATCGTCGGCTGGGGTTTTGCGCTGGCGGCCATCATTATCATCCTCTTCGGTCTGTACCTGCGCCATGAGTCGCGTACCGTGCTGATGACGATTATCAACGCCATCAAAACCGGCGACGTCAACCAGGCTCCGCGTCTGGAAGCGATGCTTAGCCATACTATCCAGTCCAACAAAGCGCGTGAGATGGCCTATGTGCGCCAGGCCACCCATGATGCACTCACCGGCTGCAAAAACCGTCGGGCATTTGATAGCGATGTGGATGAGCTACTCAGTGCCCACCAGCCTTTCGCCCTGGCGCTGATTGACATCGACAACTTTAAATCGATTAACGACACCTGGGGTCACCTGAGCGGTGATATCGTCCTGCGTAACGTGGCGCGTGAAGGGATCCAGATAATGCAGCCGCATAACATCTCGGTTTACCGCTACGGTGGAGAAGAGTTCGCAGTGATTTTCCAGGCTGACCAGATCGCTAGCGCATTCTCGTTACTGGACGCGTGGCGAACCGCCGTTGAAAAACGCGTCTGGCGGGAAGAAAACCTGCGGGTAACGTTCAGTGCCGGTCTGGGAGAATGGCATTTCGAACCGCTGGAGGAGCTGGTGGGGAGCGTTGATAACGCCCTCTACAGCGCGAAACAACAGGGAAAAAACCGCATTATTCGAACGTCTGTCGGCTGATTTTCGCTGCCCTGCGCAAAATTGTAACCGGTTTCAGAAAAATGCCGATTTCTTTGTGATGCCTGACACACAATCACGGTAAAGCGGTTGTTGAAGCAGTCTGCACGGGATAATTATCAATAAACACATGTAGATCGAGGCTGATTATGAAGAACATCGTTTTATGCTGTGCAGCGGGAATGTCAACGAGCATGCTGGTTCAACGTATGAAAGACGCCGCACAGAAAAAAGGGGTTGAAGTCACCATTAAAGCCGTTCCGGTCGCGGAATTTAAAGACAACATCGCGACGGCCGACATCGTATTACTGGGGCCACAGGTTAAATACGAGCAGGCGAAACTTCAGGCCCAGGCCGAGCCGCTGGGTAAAAAGGTCGCGGTGATCGACATGATGGATTACGGCATGATGAAAGGTGATGCCGTACTGGAAAAAGCGCTCAAACTGCTGGAGTCATAATGGAAGACTTAGAAACGACAATCATGGAACTGCTGGTCAACGCGGGTGCGGCGCGCAGTGCTGCCCTGACGGCATTACAGATGGCGCGTAAAGGTGACTTTGACGAAGCCGAAAAGGCGATGGAAGAGTCGCGCGAGTATGTGAAGCATGCGCACACCATCCAGACACAGCTTATTGGTCTTGATGAAGGCACCGGGAAACTTCCGGTTAACCTGATTACCGTCCATTCTCAGGATCACCTGATGAACGCGATGGTGATCCAGGATCTGGCGGGCGACATGATTGAGCTTTATCGACGCATCCCGTTGCTAAATTAAAAGCTACAGCTGTAAAAAAACCCGCCGAGGCGGGTTTTTTATTTACGGCATCAACGATTACTCGTTGTCGGAACCGCCCAGACCTGCGTTCAGCAGTTCGGCCAGGCTCGCGGATGCATCTTCAGCAGTCACCTGCGGTGCAGCTGGCAGTTCGCCTGCAGCACGACGACGCATACGATCCTGATGGTACGCATAACCGGTACCCGCCGGGATCAGACGACCCACGATAACGTTCTCTTTCAGACCGCGCAGTTCATCACGTTTACCTGCAACAGCGGCTTCGGTCAGGACACGAGTGGTTTCCTGGAACGATGCTGCAGAGATGAAGGACTCGGTTGCCAGAGACGCTTTGGTGATACCCAGCAGATCGCGCGAGAAGGTCGCACCGATTTTGCCGTTCGCTTCCAGTTCGCGGTTAGCGATCTTGACGCGTGAGTACTCAACCTGCTCGCCTTCCAGGAACTCGGAGCTGCCCGCGTTCTCGATGGTCGCTTTACGCAGCATCTGACGAACGATAACTTCGATGTGTTTATCGTTAATCTTAACGCCCTGCAGACGGTATACGTCCTGTACTTCGTTAACAATGTAACGCGTAACAGCATGCACACCACGCAGACGCAGGATGTCGTGCGGCGCTTCTGGACCGTCGGAAACCACGTCACCACGTTCTACGCGTTCACCTTCGAACACGTTGAGCTGACGCCACTTAGGAATCATCTCTTCGTACGGCTCGCTGCCATCTACCGGGGTGATAACCAGACGGCGTTTACCTTTGGTCTCTTTACCGAAGGAGATGATACCGCTGATTTCAGCCAGGATTGCCGGCTCTTTCGGACGACGTGCTTCGAACAGGTCCGCAACGCGTGGCAGACCACCGGTGATGTCCTTGGTACCGCCGGATTCCTGAGGAATACGCGCCAGGGTGTCACCAGAGCTGATCTGTACGCCATCTTCCAGCTGTACAATCGCTTTACCAGGCAGGAAGTACTGCGCAGGCATATCGGTACCAGGGATCAGAACGTCGTTACCCTGAGCATCAACGATTTTCAGTGCAGGACGCAGATCTTTACCGCCGGTAGTACGTTCAGCAGAATCCAGAACTACCAGAGAAGACAGACCGGTCAGCTCGTCAGTCTGACGAGTAATGGTCTGGCCGTCGATCATGTCAGTGAAGCGGATGAAACCACTCACTTCGGTGATAACTGGCATGGTATGTGGATCCCAGTTTGCAACGGTTTCACCGCCGGCAACCTGCTCGCCATCACCTTTCGCCATAACAGCACCGTAAGGCACTTTATAGCTCTCTTTGGTACGACCGAATTCGTCGATCAGCTTCAGTTCGGTGTTACGAGAAGTGATAACCAGTTTACCGCTGGAGTTCACAACCGATTTCGCGTTGCTGAGCTTGATGCTACCTTTGTTTTTCACCTGGATGCTGGATTCAGCAGCCGCACGAGATGCCGCACCACCGATGTGGAACGTACGCATCGTCAGCTGTGTACCCGGCTCACCGATGGACTGTGCCGCGATAACGCCGATGGCCTCACCTTTGTTGATGATGTGGCCACGTGCCAGGTCACGACCGTAGCAGTGCGCACATACACCAAAGTCGGTGTCACAGGATACAACGGAACGCACTTTCACGGAGTCAACAGAGTTCGCTTCCAGCAGGTCACACCACTGTTCGTGCAGCAGCGTGTTGCGTGGAACCAGAATGTCTGCGGTACCCGGCTTCAGAATGTCTTCCGCGGTAACACGACCCAGTACGCGATCGCGCAGTGGCTCTTTAACATCACCACCCTCGATAACCGGGGTCATGGTGATACCTTCAAGGGTGCCACAATCGTCTTCGGTCACCACCAGATCCTGCGCAACGTCAACCAGACGACGCGTCAGATAACCGGAGTTCGCTGTTTTCAGTGCGGTATCCGCCAGACCTTTACGCGCACCGTGCGTGGAGATGAAGTACTGGAGTACGTTCAGACCTTCACGGAAGTTCGCGGTGATTGGCGTTTCGATGATGGAGCCATCTGGCTTCGCCATCAGACCACGCATACCTGCCAGCTGACGAATCTGTGCTGCAGAACCACGCGCACCGGAGTCGGCCATCATGTAAATGCTGTTGAAGGAAACCTGCTGCTCTTCTACGCCGTCACGGTTAATCACGGTTTCGGTTTGCAGGTTATCCATCATCGCTTTGGATACACGATCGTTCGCCGCAGCCCAGATATCGATAACTTTGTTGTAGCGTTCGCCCGCGGTTACCAGACCAGACTGGAACTGCTCCTGGATTTCCGCAACTTCAGCTTCTGCTTCAGAGATGATCTCGTGTTTCTTCTCTGGGATGACCATGTCATCGATACCAACAGATGCACCTGAACGCGCTGCATAAGCAAAGCCGGTGTACATTGTCTGGTCAGCGAAGATAACGGTCGGCTTCAGACCCAGAATGCGGTAACAGGTGTTCAGCATTTTGGAGATCGCTTTCTTACCCAGCGCCTGGTTGACGATGGAGAAAGGCAGACCTTTCGGTACGATCATCCACAGAATGGCACGGCCGATAGTCGTGTCTTTCAGGCTGGTTTTCGCAACGAATTCGCCGTTAGCATCTTTTTCGTATTCAGTGATACGCACTTTAACGCGCGCATGCAGAGAGGCCAGGCCAGCGCGATAAATACGCTCAGCTTCTTTCGGGCCAGTCAGCACCATGCCTTCGCCTTTAGCGTTAACACAGTCACGGGTCATGTAGTACAGACCCAATACAACGTCCTGAGAAGGAACGATGATTGGCTCGCCGTTCGCAGGAGACAGGATGTTGTTGGTAGACATCATCAGCGCACGCGCTTCGAGCTGGGCTTCCAGCGTCAGCGGTACGTGAACAGCCATCTGGTCACCATCGAAGTCGGCGTTATACGCCGCACAAACCAGTGGGTGCAGCTGAATAGCTTTACCTTCGATCAGGACTGGCTCAAATGCCTGGATACCCAGACGGTGCAGAGTTGGTGCACGGTTCAGCAGTACCGGGTGTTCGCGGATCACTTCGTCCAGGATATCCCAAACGACAGCTTCTTCACGCTCAACCATTTTCTTAGCGGCTTTGATGGTGGTGGCGAGTCCTCGCAACTCCAGTTTGCCGTAGATGAATGGTTTGAACAGCTCCAGTGCCATTTTCTTCGGCAGACCGCACTGATGCAGACGCAGGTATGGACCTACGGTGATTACAGAACGACCGGAGTAGTCAACACGCTTACCGAGCAGGTTCTGACGGAAACGACCCTGTTTACCTTTGATCATGTCGGCCAAAGATTTCAGAGGGCGTTTGTTAGAACCGGTGATCGCACGACCGCGACGACCGTTATCCAGCAGGGCATCTACCGCTTCCTGCAGCATACGTTTTTCGTTGCGTACGATGATGTCCGGCGCAGCCAGATCCAGCAGACGTTTCAGACGGTTGTTACGGTTGATCACGCGACGATACAGATCGTTCAGATCGGACGTAGCGAAACGACCACCATCCAGCGGAACCAGCGGACGCAGATCTGGCGGCAGAACCGGCAGAACGGTCAGGATCATCCACTCTGGCTTGTTACCAGACTGAACGAACGCTTCCAGCAGTTTGATACGCTTGGTCAGCTTTTTACGCTTGGTTTCGGAGTTGGTTTCGTTCAGCTCTTCACGCAGCTGCTCGCACTCTTGCTCCAGATCCATGCTCTTCAGCAGGGCCTGAATAGCTTCCGCACCCATCTTCGCGTCGAATTCGTCACCGAACTCTTCCAGCGCGTCCAGATACTGCTCTTCAGTCAGGATCTGGTGACGTTCCAGGTTCGTCATCCCGCCTTCGATAACCACATAAGATTCGAAGTACAGAACACGTTCGATATCGCGCAGCGGCATATCCAGCAGCAGGCCGATACGGGACGGCAGAGATTTCAGGAACCAGATGTGAGCAGTCGGAGACGCCAGCTCGATGTGGCCCATGCGCTCACGGCGCACTTTGGTCTGGGTCACTTCAACGCCGCACTTCTCACAGATCACACCACGGTGTTTCAGGCGCTTGTACTTACCGCACAGGCACTCGTAATCTTTTACTGGCCCGAAAATACGTGCACAGAAAAGGCCGTCACGCTCAGGTTTGAACGTACGGTAGTTGATGGTTTCCGGCTTTTTAACTTCACCGAAAGACCATGAACGGATCATGTCTGGCGAAGCCAGAGCAATTTTGATCGCATCAAACTCTTCGGTTTTAGTTTGCGCTTTCAGAAACTTTAATAAGTCTTTCACGGATTTGCTCCCGTCGGAGTTAGCACACTCTGCTGTCGGGCGTTAACCCGACAGCAGTGACCTGTTTGAGCGAGAATTACTCGTCTTCCAGTTCGATGTTGATACCCAGCGAACGAATCTCTTTCAACAGTACGTTGAAGGACTCTGGCATGCCCGGTTCCATCTGATGGTTGCCGTCCACGATGTTCTTATACATCTTGGTACGACCGTTCACGTCATCAGACTTAACGGTGAGCATTTCCTGCAGGGTGTATGCTGCGCCGTATGCTTCCAGCGCCCACACTTCCATCTCCCCGAAGCGCTGACCACCGAACTGTGCCTTACCACCCAGCGGCTGCTGAGTAACCAGGCTGTAAGAACCGGTAGAACGAGCGTGCATCTTGTCGTCGACCAGGTGGTTCAGTTTCAGCATGTACATGTAACCTACGGTTACCGGACGCTCGAACTGTTCACCGGTACGGCCGTCAAACAGCGTAATCTGACCAGACGTTGGCAGACCACCCAGTTGCAGCAGCTCTTTAATTTCAGCTTCTTTTGCACCGTCGAATACCGGCGTTGCAATTGGCATACCTTTGCGCAGGTTCTCTGCCAGACGCAGCACTTCTTCATCGCTGAAGGTGTTCAGGTCGACTTTCTGACGCACATCGGTACCCAGATCGTAGGCACGCTGGATGAATTCGCGCAGTTTCGCGACTTCCTGCTGCTGTTTCAGCATGGCGTTAATCTTGTCGCCGATACCTTTCGCAGCCATACCCAGGTGGGTTTCCAGAATCTGACCGATGTTCATACGAGACGGTACGCCCAGCGGGTTCAGTACGATATCTACCGGCGTACCGTTAGCATCGTGCGGCATATCTTCGATCGGGTTGATCTTAGAGATAACACCCTTGTTACCGTGACGACCTGCCATCTTATCACCAGGCTGGATCTGACGTTTAACAGCCAGATACACCTTAACAATCTTCAGCACGCCTGGTGCCAGATCGTCTCCCTGAGTGATTTTGCGGCGTTTCGCTTCGAGTTTTTTCTCGAACTCGTGTTTCAGTTCGTCATACTGCTCAGCCAGCTGTTCCAGCTGATTTTGTTTCTCTTCGTCGGTCAGGCCCAGTTCCAGCCAGCGATCGCGTGGCAGTTTGTCGAGCTTCTCAGCTTCAACGCCACCGGCAACCAGCACCGCATAGATACGGCTGAACAGACCCGCTTCGAGGATCTGCAGTTCTTCAGACAGGTCTTTCTTAGCCTGTTTGAGCTGCATCTCTTCGATTTCCAGCGCACGTTTATCTTTCTCAACGCCGTCACGGGTGAAGACCTGAACGTCGATAACCGTACCGGAAACACCGTTTGGTACGCGCAGAGAAGAGTCTTTAACGTCAGACGCTTTCTCACCGAAGATTGCACGCAGCAGTTTCTCTTCTGGCGTCAGCTGGGTTTCACCTTTCGGCGTTACCTTACCAACCAGAATGTCGCCGCCGGTCACTTCCGCACCGATGTAAACGATACCGGATTCATCCAGTTTGGAGAGCGCAGCTTCACCCACGTTAGGGATGTCAGCGGTGATCTCTTCTGGCCCCAGCTTGGTGTCACGGGACACACAGGCCAGTTCCTGAATGTGGATGGTGGTGAAACGATCTTCCTGTACCACACGTTCGGAGACGAGGATGGAGTCTTCGAAGTTGTAACCGTTCCACGGCATGAACGCTACGCGCATGTTCTGACCGAGCGCCAGTTCACCGAGGTCGGTGGACGGACCGTCTGCCAGCACGTCGCCGCGCTCAACTGGCTCACCCAGAGATACGCAAGGCATCTGGTTGATACAGGTGTTCTGGTTAGAACGGGTGTATTTGGTCAGGTTGTAGATGTCGATACCCGCTTCGCCCGGATACATCTCGTCTTCGTTAACTTTGATAACGATACGGGATGCGTCAACGTACTGAACGGTACCGCCACGCTTAGCCACTGCAGTAACACCGGAGTCAACGGCAACAGCACGTTCCATACCGGTACCAACCAGCGGCTTATCAGCACGCAGAGTTGGAACGGCCTGACGTTGCATGTTCGCACCCATCAATGCACGGTTGGCGTCATCGTGTTCCAGGAACGGGATCAGGGACGCACCGACGGATACCACCTGCTGGGTGGATACGTCCATGTAGTCAACCTGGTCGCGGCTGAACAAGCTGGATTCGCCTTTGCTACGGCAGGTAACCAGATCTTCTACAAAGTGGCCTTCGTCATCCAGGTTGGAGTTCGCCTGAGCGATAACGTAGTTGCCTTCTTCAATAGCAGACAGGTAATGAATTTCGTCGGTAACAACACCGTCAGTCACTTTACGGTACGGGGTCTCAAGGAAACCGTATTCGTTTGTCTGTGCGTACACGGACAAGGAGTTGATCAGACCGATGTTTGGACCTTCAGGCGTTTCGATTGGACATACGCGACCGTAGTGAGTCGGGTGTACGTCTCGAACTTCAAAGCCTGCGCGTTCACGGGTCAGACCGCCTGGGCCGAGTGCAGAGATACGACGTTTGTGCGTGATCTCAGACAGCGGGTTGTTCTGGTCCATAAACTGAGACAGCTGGCTGGAACCGAAGAACTCTTTCACGGCTGCAGAAATCGGCTTGGCGTTGATCATATCCTGAGGCATCAGGGTATCCAGATCGCCCAGAGACAGACGCTCTTTCACCGCACGCTCTACACGCACCAGGCCAACGCGGAACTGGTTTTCCGCCATTTCGCCTACGGAACGGATACGACGGTTGCCGAGGTGGTCGATATCGTCCACTTCGCCTTTACCGTTACGGATATCGATGAGCTTCTTCATCACTTCGATGATGTCGTCTTTGCTCAGGATACCGGAACCTTCGATCTCATCGCGCAGCAGAGAACGGTTGAACTTCATACGACCAACCGCAGACAGATCGTAGCGGTCTTCAGAGAAGAACAGGTTCTCGAACAGGCTTTCAGCTGCTTCGCGAGTTGGTGGCTCACCAGGACGCATCATGCGGTAGATTTCTACCAGCGCGCTCAGACGATCGTTGGTTGGGTCGACGCGTACAGTCTCAGAGATGTACGGACCGTGGTCCAGATCGTTAGTGAACAGCGTTTCGATACGTTTGTGGCCAGCCTGACTCAGCTTAGCCAGCAGATCCAGGCTCAGCTCCATGTTAGCCGGGCAGATCAGCTCGCCAGTTGATTCATCAACGTAATCTTTCGCGGCTACTTTTCCTGCAATGTATTCAACCGGAACTTCGATGTGTTTGATATCATCTTTTTCCAGCTGACGGATGTGGCGCGCGGTAATACGGCGACCTTTTTCCACATACACTTTGCCGTCGGCTTCGATGTCGAACGACGCGGTCTCACCACGCAGACGTTCCGGCACCAGCTCCATCTGCAGCTTGTTGTCGCGGATTTCAAAGATCACTTTTTCAAAGAACAGGTCCAGGATCTGTTCAGTGGTATAGTTCAGTGCGCGCAGAATGATGGTTGCAGGCAGTTTACGACGACGGTCGATACGGACAAACAGGTTGTCTTTTGGATCGAACTCGAAGTCCAGCCATGAACCACGGTAAGGAATGATGCGCGCGTTATACAGTACTTTACCGGAAGAGTGTGTTTTACCTTTATCGCTGTCGAAGAAGACGCCCGGGCTACGGTGCAGCTGGGAAACGATAACACGCTCAGTACCGTTGATAACGAAAGTACCGTTGTCTGTCATGAGTGGAATTTCACCCATGTAGACTTCTTGTTCTTTAATGTCTTTAACAGTGCCTTCCGGCGCTTCGCGCTCGTAGATCACCAGACGCAGTTTTACGCGCAGCGGTGCGGAATAGGTCACGCCACGGATCTGACATTCCTGAACGTCAAACACCGGTTCGCCAAGGCGGTAGCTGACGTACTGCAGCTCGGAGTTACCGCTGTAGCTCTGAATTGGGAACACGGAACGGAAGGCTGCTTCCAGACCGTACTGCCCTTCAGGATCTTGCTCGATAAACTTCTGGAACGAGTCAAGCTGGATAGAAAGGAGATATGGAATGTCCAGAACTTGTGGACGTTTACCAAAATCCTTACGAATACGTTTTTTCTCGGTATAGGAGTAAACCATAGGGTTCCTCAGCTCGCTGACAAGTCGACCCATCTGTCCGACGAAGGGACAGTTTGTGCAACACCATTTTGTGGACCGGAAAATTGAATACTTTCCGCAATACCTGTTGCTATCACGCTTAAACCATTTCATTGCGATTTACACAGAGCGAGCACCCTGTCGCAGTATATTAAGTCGTCGATAGAAACAAGCATTGAAAGACACATCGATAGTCAAACAGTGTGAAATGCTACCGAGGCCTTACAGCGCAAAAAGGCTGGTGACTAAAAAGTCACCAGCCATCAGCCTAATTACTTAGGCTGCAACCAGAAAAGTTGGCTTATTTAACTTCAACTTCAGCGCCAGCTTCTTCCAGAGATTTTTTCAGTGCTTCTGCGTCGTCTTTGCTCACGCCTTCTTTCAGCGCAGCTGGAGCAGATTCTACCAGGTCTTTAGCTTCTTTCAGACCCAGACCGGTAGCGCCACGAACAGCTTTGATTACTGCAACTTTGTTCGCGCCAGCAGCTTTCAGAATTACGTCGAATTCAGTTTTCTCTTCAGCAGCGTCAGCAGCTGGGCCAGCAGCAACAGCTACAGCAGCAGCAGCAGAAACACCGAATTTTTCTTCCATTGCAGAGATCAGCTCAACAACGTCCATTACGGACATAGCGGATACTGCTTCAATGATTTGATCTTTAGTGATAGACATTTAAATTGTTCCTGAATATCAGAATAAGTTTATACGTAAGCAGATGCTTTATAAAGATAACTGCGATTAAGCAGCTTCTTTCGCATCGCGTACAGCAGCCAGAGTACGAACCAGTTTGCCAGCCGAAGCTTCTTTCATGGTTGCCATCAGGCGTGCAATTGCTTCTTCGTAGGTCGGCAGAGTTGCCAGGCGGTCGATCTGAGACGCCGGGATCAGCTCACCTTCAAAGGCAGCGGCTTTGACCTCAAATTTTGCATTCGCTTTCGCGAACTCTTTGAACAGACGAGCAGCAGCGCCCGGGTGTTCCATAGAGTATGCAATCAGGGTCGGACCAACAAACGTGTCTTTCAGGCACTCAAAAGAGGTACCTTCAACAGCACGGCGCAGCAGGGTGTTACGAACAACACGCATGTAAACGCCAGCTTCACGACCTGCTTTACGCAGTTCAGTCATTTTATCTACAGTTACGCCACGGGAATCCGCAACTACTGCAGACAGCGCGCCTTTGGCTACTTCGCTGACTTCAGCAACAATCGCTTGTTTGTCTTGAAGATTTAAAGCCATTAGCTTTTGCTCCTGGATGTTTGCCGGAACTCATGTTCCGGAACTCACTTCACTCTTCCCAACGGAAAGAGCGTCTTAATACGGTGAGCAGAAACAAGCCAGAATATCCAAAAATAATCTTAGCGTTCTGTCACCGTCTACGCAGGGGATTAAGTCTCTTGCGAAACACCTGCGGTCTTCGACGGAGGCCTGGATTAGGCCAGGCTCCAACGAACAATTCTTTTAGCCGCTAACTTTCGTTAGCAAACGTGGGGGTAAGATTGTAGACAAAATCACCGCCCACGTAAAGGCATTAGTTTGCAGCAGCGCTCAGGCCAGCCTGGTCAACTGCAACACCTGCACCCATGGTGGTGGAGATGCTAACTTTCTTGATGTACACGCCTTTCGCCTGAGTTGGTTTTGCTTTTTTCAGCGCAACCAGCAGAGCTTCCAGGTTTTCTTTCAGTTTGTCAGCGTCGAAGTCCACTTTACCGATAGTGGTGTGGATGATGCCGTTTTTGTCGTTACGATAACGAACCTGACCTGCTTTAGCGTTCTTAACTGCTTCAGCAACGTTAGGGGTTACAGTACCCACTTTCGGGTTTGGCATCAGGCCGCGTGGACCCAGAACCTGGCCCAGCTGGCCAACAACGCGCATTGCATCTGGAGATGCGATAACAACGTCAAAGTTCATTTCGCCTTTTTTGATCTGGTCAGCCAGATCTTCCATACCTACCAGTTCAGCGCCAGCAGCTTTAGCAGCTTCTGCGTTTGCACCCTGAGTAAATACAGCTACGCGAACGGAACGGCCAGTACCGTGTGGCAGTACAGTTGCACCACGAACGTTCTGATCAGATTTACGAGCATCGATGCCCAGGTTAACAGCAACGTCAACGCTTTCAACGAACTTAGCGGTAGCCAGTTCTTTCAGCAGAGCGATAGCTTCGTTGATGTCGTACTGTTTGGTCGCATCAACTTTGTCACGGATCACGGACATGCGCTTGGTCAGTTTAGCCATTTCTTAGTCCTCCACTACCAGGCCCATGGAACGTGCAGTACCTTCGATAGAGCGAGTCATCGCTTCAATGTCGGCACCAGTCATGTCGGCAGCTTTGGTCTGCGCGATTTCCTGCAGCTGAGCGCGGGAAATTTTACCCACTTTGTCTTTGTTCGGTTTACCGGAACCAGACTTGATACCAGCCGCTTTCTTCAGCAGAACTGCTGCAGGAGGGGTTTTGGTAACGAAAGTGAAAGAACGGTCAGCGTAAACAGTGATTACAACTGGGATTGGCAGACCTTTTTCCAGGGATTCAGTTTTGGCGTTAAACGCTTTACAGAATTCCATGATGTTCACACCCTGCTGACCCAGAGCTGGACCAACTGGTGGACTTGGGTTCGCCATACCAGCTGCAACCTGCAGCTTGACGTAGGCTTGTACTTTCTTAGCCATTCTAAAATCCTCTGATTGGGTGATAGCGCCTCAGCGAGGCTCCCCGTGAATAAAATCGTTTTACAGGCCGTGGCCCATAAAAACAAAAGGCGCGAAATTGTATTCCAATCTCGCGCCCTGTGCAACGATTAAATCGCCGCTTTTTTGATCGCTGCTTAGGCTTTTTCTACCTGGGCAAAGTCCAGTTCTACCGGGGTCGCACGACCGAAGATAGAAACAGAAACTTTCAGGCGGGATTTCTCGTAATCCACTTCTTCGACCACGCCATTAAAGTCAGCAAACGGACCGTCATTAACACGAACCATTTCACCCGGTTCAAACAGCGTTTTCGGACGCGGCTTATCACCCACCTGCTGCAGGCGGTTCATAATCGCATCAACTTCTTTGTCGCTGATTGGCGCCGGACGGTCAGACGTGCCGCCGATAAAGCCCATCACGCGGGGTACGCTGCGCACAAGGTGCCAGCTCGCGTCGTTCATAACCATCTGAACCAGCACGTAACCCGGGAAGAATTTACGCTCGCTTTTGCGGCGTTGGCCGCCACGGATCTCGACCACTTCTTCGGTCGGAACCATAACTTCGCCAAATAACTCTTCCATGTTGTGTAATTTGATATGCTCACGCAGCGACGTTGCTACGCGGCCTTCAAAACCGGAAAACGCCTGAACGACGTACCAGCGCTTTTTAGGGGCTTCAGACATCTCAGAACCTCAGGCCAGTGATAAAGGATACCAGGCGAACCAGAATACCATCCAGTCCCCACAGGATCAGTGACATTACAGCGGTTACCGCCGCTACGATCAGCGTGGTGTGCAATGTTTCCTGGCGAGTCGGCCAAATTACCTTACGGACTTCGGTACGCGCTTCGCGGGCAAAAGCGACAGTCGCTTTGCCTTTTGTCGTCAACAGCGCGACACCACCCGCTGCAGCAATCAGAATTACCACTGCAAGCGCGCGTAGCGGCAGCATAATGTCACGATAAAGATAGTTGCCGACGATCGCTACGATCAGCAGAACGGCTACCACTACCCATTTCATCGCTTCCAGGCCGCGCCCGCTCCCTTGAGCTTCGGTATTCGCACTCATAAACCAACCTGTCAGAAGTATTCTACAAACATTTTCACCCCGCGATCGCGAGGCAAACCAAATCGAAATGCTAATTCGCTTTTCGAATTATACGCTCTCTGCAGAGCCTGTCTCAGCAATGATTATGACAAAAATAATCACTGATGAGCCAGGTTCTGGCGTGAAAGCGTGCAAAAAGGGCATCAAATGATGCCCTTTTATTGCGCATTGCGTCAAATGTTATCAGCAATTAGCCGAGAACTTTAGCAACCACGCCCGCGCCAACGGTACGGCCACCTTCACGGATTGCGAAACGCAGACCGTCGTCCATCGCGATTGGGTGGATCAGCGTCACAACCATCTTGATGTTGTCGCCTGGCATTACCATCTC
>NZ_JBMKJG010000036.1:0-26471 GCF_049237765.1 Enterobacter cloacae complex sp. SHL021
CGCTGAAAATGCCGGCCTTTGAATGGGTTCATGTGCAGCTCCATCAGCAAAAGGGGATGATAAGTTTATCACCACCGACTATTTGCAACAGTGCCTCCTCCTGAGGGAAATGTGTCAGGAAGAAATCTATGACCCTTGACGGCGTATGTCAATCAATTCGGAAGGCAACTCTATTCTGACGATTTAGCGCCGGATGGTCTGACGCCAAGTTAGGGTATAGCCTAGATTGACATGCGCGATGCAACCCTTAACTTGCTTGCACCTATCGTTTCCATGCTAGCTTTATCGTAACGCTCAAGAAATTGGGCTTAATGCCGAAAACAATAAAATAAAACAGCCAACCCTTGAGGTTCTTATGCGCCAGAATTTACCAGTGACGGGTCGAAACTTAGAACTCCCAAAAGATGCCAATATTCTTTCGACTACCTCCCCTCAAAGCCATATCACGTACGTTAATCCTGACTTCATTAAAATCAGTGGTTTCACTGAGGAAGAACTATTAGGCCAGCCTCACAACATCGTAAGACACCCAGATATGCCGCCTGCTGCATTTGAGCATATGTGGAGTACATTAAAATCTGGCCGCTCATGGATGGGGCTAGTAAAAAATCGCTGTAAAAATGGCGACCACTATTGGGTAAGTGCTTATGTAACGCCAATAGCTAAGAATGGTTCGATTGTTGAATACCAGTCTGTAAGGACCAAGCCTGAACCTGAGCAGGTTTTGGCTGCGGAAAAATTATATGCTCAATTGAGAAGCGGGAAGGCCGCGAGGCCGAAATTGGCTGCTAGCTTTTCCGTGAAAATACTCTTGCTCATATGGGGTAGTATTATATCAAGCGCAATGGCTGCCGGCATGCTTACTGATACATCAATAAGCAGCTTATTGTTAGCCACTTTAATGTCAGGAAGCTTAAGCTCTGTTAGTGTTTTGGCTATTCTCTCTCCTCTTGGAAGACTGGTTGAAAGAGCCAGGAATATTTCCAATAACCCATTAAGTCAATCCCTCTACACTGGGCGCACCGATGAGTTTGGCCAAATAGAGTTTGCTTTACGAATGATGCAAGCTGAAACAGGCGCCATAGTAGGTCGCATAGGTGATGCATCAAATCGGCTTAGCGAACACACCCGAGGCCTACTAAAGGATATTGAGTCAAGCAATGTACTTACAGTTGAGCAGCAGGCAGAGACAGATCAAATAGCAACGGCAGTAAACCAAATGGTGGCAAGCATTCAAGAGGTTGCGAGCAATGCACAGCATGCTGCAGATGCGGCCGGAAGAGCAGACACTGAGACGGCATCTGGCCAGCGTCTGGTAGCCCACACAAGCCAGTCAATCACTGCCCTTGAAGGTGAAATTAGGCAAGCCACTCAGGTTATTCATGAGCTTGAAGGTCAAAGTAACGAGATATCAAAAGTTCTTGACGTTATACGAGGGATCGCCGAGCAAACGAATTTGTTGGCACTCAACGCAGCAATTGAGGCCGCGCGTGCTGGTGAGCAGGGGCGTGGTTTTGCTGTTGTCGCCGATGAGGTTCGCAGTCTTGCTGCTCGCACACAGCAATCGACAACGGATATTCAAAGCATGATCAGCGCTCTACAAGAGCGAGCGCAATCCGCTGTTACAGTCATGGAGCAAAGTAGTCGGCAAGCGCACACGAGTGTAGCTCACGCAGAGGAAGCAGCTACAGCTCTTGATGGAATTGGCCAACGCGTTAACGAAATTACCGACATGAACGCGCAAATAGCGACTGCGGTCGAGCAGCAGGGAGCAGTAAGTGAAGACATAAACCGCAGTATTATCAATATACGCGATGCTGCTGATACCAATGTACAGACCGGGCAGAATAATTTGCAAAGTGCGAAATCTGTCGCTCAGTTAACTAGCGCTCTGAGCGAACTGGCAAAACAGTTTTGGGAAAAACGAGGATAACGCTTTTCAGTATCTCGACAGGGATAACTTACTTTACCATCGGTTATCCCTTTTAGCCGCACAAATTTTAGCCATGGCTTTTCAGGAAGTCAGGGCTATCAGAATGGCCTTAGAAAGCCTAGTCAAAGAGCTGTCACGAGAACACCGTTAGCTTAGCGTACGATTTTTTCCGAATTCTGCGGTTCCCCCCACCAGTTCCGGCCGTGTATGCCGCCAGCATCGAGACGGGGTATTCGCCGGAAGGAACGGCTCTGCAGCTGGTCCTGAAGACTATTAATTCTGCACAGCAGGAAATCCGGCTGATGGGCTATTCCTTCACCTCACCCGAAGTCGCCGGCGCGCTTGTCAGGGCAAAACAGCGTGGTCTCGATGTGAAAGTGGTTCTGGACTGGAAAGCCAATACAGGCAGGCAAAACAAGGCGAGTCTGGCGGCCATGAATCTTCTGGTCAATGCCGGTATCCCGGTTCGCACAGTGTCGCAGTACAAAATCATGCACGATAAAGTCATTATTGCTGACGGCCGTAATGTTGAAGTGGGGTCTTTTAACTACACTCGAGCCGCTGATCGGGTCAATTCAGAGAACGTGCTTGTCGTGTGGGATGTTCCAGTCGTTGCTCAACACTATCTGCGGCACTGGCAGTCCCGCTGGAATGGCGGTACTGACTGGTATTCATCGTACTAACGATCACATTGAACACATTTTTTCTGCGCCAACAGGAAAATGTATTTTACATTAAATTAATGTGTGCTCTCGCTGCCTATAAAGACATGTAGTATCTTTGTCCAGGTATTTGGTTTAATGCTTGAGGAGGCAGAGATGTCACAGGTCGTTAACGGAGTTACTTCCTCATCGAAACGTCCCTACCGAAAAGGGAACCCACTTAGCGCTGCTGATAAACAGCGATCTTCAGTGGCAAAGAAAAGGGCCACCCATAAAGAAGTTAAAGTGTTTCTGGAACCACAGCTCAAAGAAATATTGATGAAAATGTGTCATGACGATGGGTTAACACAGGCTGAAGTACTGTCCCGGTTGATCCACCGCGAAGCATTAGCCAGAAACATAGCTTAATGGGCTTACTTTCTTGAACCTTTACCCGATGAGTGTTAAATTGCTGCGAGAGTAGAGTTTTTGGTGTGCCACGCCGTAAGGTGGCAGGGAACTGGTTCTGATGAGGTATCTACCCGGGACCAGAAAAGCAAAAACCCCGATAATCTTCTTCAATCTTGGCGGAACGAAAAGATTAACGGGGCCTTCATAAACTGCATAGAACGTGTTGCTCTATGCAGGGAGTATATGTACATGCTCAGAAAACTTCAAGATCAGTTTCTGTGTCATTCGCTCCTTCCGTGCAACATAAGCGCAGGAAGCGGTGACTGATATCCTTCAAAACCACTATTCACAGGTTAAAAACCCGAACCCGGTTTTCACGCCGCGAGAAGGGAAAAAGACCCTGCCGTTCTGCCGTAAGCTGATGGCGAAAGCCGAAGGCTTCACGTCCCGTTTTGATTTTTCCATTCATGTGGCGTTTTTGCGTTCGCTGGGTAAGCGGCACAGGATGCCACCACTGTTGCGCCGGCGTGCAATTGACGCGCTACTGCAGGCAATGTGTTTTCACTATGATCCGCTGGCCAATCGCGTGCAGCGCTCGATTACCAATATGGCCATCGAGTGTGGACTGGCCACCGAGTCAAGGAGCGGCAACCTGTCAGTCAGCCGTGCCACGCGGGCGCTGAAGTTTCTGGCGGAGCTGGGGCTCATCACCTATCAGACGGAATATGACCCGCAGATCGGCTGTAACATCCCGACCGATATCACCTTCACCCCGGCTCTGTTTTCCGCGCTTGACGTTTCTGAGGTGGCTGTGGTGGCCGCGCGCCGCAGCCGTGTGGAGTGGGAAAACCTGCAGCGCAAAAAGCAGAAACTGAAACCGCTGGAGATGGACGAGCTGATCGCAAAAGCGTGGCGGTTCGTGCGTGAGCGTTTTCGCAGCTATCAGGCTGAGCGTAAATCTCACGGCCGGAAGCGGGATACTGCACGGCGGGATGCATCACGGCAGCGTCATGACATCGAGACGCGCGTGCGTCAGCAACTGACCCGCGAATACGCCACCGGCCGCTTCAGGGGCGATAAAGAAGCGCTGAAGCGTGAGGTTGAGCGCCGTGTGCAGGAGCGCATGCTGCTGTCGCGCGGGAACAACTACACGCGACTGGCCACTGTGCCCATATAACATTACCTTCCTTAAAAAATCCGGCCGGCGCCGGAGGCTTTCGCACGCCTGTTGCCCGGCTACTACGTATTATCTTATCTTCAGGCCTGCATTCCTCACCATAATTCCGGTCTTCCTGGCGTCAACGTGGCCTTAAATGTTATCGCCGGCGTCACTTTTAACGGCCGATTTCTGTTATCCACATATAACTGCAAGGGAGTATTTCATTAGGCTACAACCGTGATACGCACAAAGCACATGCCGTCGGGCTTTCAGGGCGCGTGGTTCCTTTTAAACACCAGCTCTGTACCTCTTTTAAAGATCCTTTAATAAATCCTGTAAACACATAACCTGTTCATCGCCTGCCCTGTGGACAGGCTGCAGAGAATGCCCGCCCTTGCAGCGACCTGACGGTCGCGCCGGTTCGGCAACACCAGAGAGAGCTCCCATCGCTTCGCGACGGGCCCCGACCGGAGAACCAAATTAGTTACAGCATTCATAACGTTATTCATCATAAAAACCAGCGCCGGTTTGCCAGCCAGGAGCCCCTCCCCACCACTGAAAAGCGCCGCCGCCCCCGGCCGAAGGCCGGGGAAAGACATCGCTTTTAATGATGGGTGTTGTAACTATTCTTCTTCATCGCTGTGGATAGAGCTGCGGGCAATTCTTTGGTACACGCTCGTAAGCGGCCCTCCGGCCCGCTAACGCGGAGATACGCCCCGGCTGCAGCTGTCGCCTTGTCGGGTCCACTCCGACCGCGTACAGAGGCATCTGAGACATTTTTAGCGGGTATAGCTTTGCAACTACCGTGTTAAGTTCCCTGGTGTCGCTGAAATAACTGAAGAACATCCCCCTAAGCGTCAGCAGCAAGCTGCCGCCGCTAAGGCCCCGGAAATCACGCCCTTTACGTCGTAAACGCCGTAAAGCCCGCTCACCGGGGTTAAAAGGGATTACTTTGACTTCTTCATTGCTGTTAGCGGGTTAAGGCTAATCAGGGCAGGGGGTAGGGTGGCAGAATTTATAGCCCGGCAACCGGCTACGCCGGGCTTTCGGCGCCATTTGACTCCACAGACACATGTAACCTCATCTGGCGCCTCCATGCCGCTGACGCGGCATCAGGAAGTGTAGACTTTAACGTCTGCTTTGTGCCAGGAGCGGAAGTTGTTAATTACAGTTTGCGTGGATCACGGGTCAGGGTCACTCTACTTAATACTACTCGTCCCCACCTTCGGTGATCAGACCTGACTTTTTCAGCTCAACCGCCAGCTCCTGTAAGCTCGGGCGAATTGCTTTTTCCAGACGGGTCATACCATCAATCATCCAGCTAATGATGTCAGGCCAAAGTTCTTTGTTTCCGCCGTCAAATGCTTTTGCACAAACAACCTGGCAGCTTTTTCTCTCAGGCAGTAGTCGCCAATTGAGCATCCCACCAAACTGCGACTCAATATGCGTTTTGCGCTCTGACAGACGCTCAAACAGCCATGTATTTTCTACCGCATCTGAACGTGAAATATTGAGCTGAATGCGAGCATCTTTTTGCGAGAAGATCACTTCAAAAGGCACGCCACTAACCCCCGAACCCGCTGCCAGCCAATGGTCTGTCGTAGGTGCTCGGTTGTTAAATAATGAACATGTGCTGGTACGGAATTTTTCCAGTGCTAACGACCAGAACTCACGGCGTAAATAATGTCGTTGTTGCAGTTCGCTACTGCTTGAGGTGGACTGCTCTTCTGCCTCTTTCTGCGCCATTCCAATCATGTAGGATTCCGCTTCAGGAGTCGGAATGACCTGCCGTATATCGACAAAAACATCCTCGGCAAAGAGGTACGGCGTCGCTTTGAAGCATTGCACTCGGATGCCAAACTGCATTAGCCATAGTGCAGTATTGGTAACTTCTTTGCGGAAATTCGCCGCTACCATGATAACGCGCTGTGTCCCTTTTCGATTGAGCACACCTTCTTTCAAACTTTCCCAGCCCATAAATTCTGCAATAACTTCTGCCGCAGGGCGGATTTCCGAGGGTTCATGTTGTGTAAGATAAAGCTGAAAAATTTCGACAACGCTTTCCTGACGAAGGTTGGCGCAGTAACCCGCATACTTCAGCGCCTGCCAGACCACGTCACGCCCTGAATCATCAAGTTTATTCTCGATAATGACCAAGTTGCCTTTTTTGTCGATAGCCAGCAGATCGAGACGTTCGTTAGTCTCATCAAAACCAGCAAACTCTTTCTGAATAATTAAAAGTTCGTCCTCTTTATCATCTTTCTTAGTCAACGCTTGAGGATTGTTTGCCAGCCACTCTTGCAAATGATCGCGTTCGCGAAAACCAAGACTGCTAAAAGAGACTTCCATGAGCGACTTGAGGCTATTGTTTTGCCGATCAATCTTATACATTTTCTATCTCACATCCTGATTGTTTTGCTTCTGGCAGAATTATCTTATTTGGGTTTGAGGGTAATGGAACGGAAACGTACGCTAAGAAGATAATTGTTTGTTTATATTGAAATTTAAATTTCTCAATTCCCCATTTATCATATCCTCCGGTAGCGTGAGCTGACAAGCTCCCTGTTGACTCACACCTAATGCTGCTAGCAATGTCCGTAGATCGCTCATAGCGGACTGCGCTCACTTACTGCTGTGAGCGTTACATTGAGTTTAATGCCAGCCAGGTATAGTCAGGTTGACAGTACTTGTTTCAGACCTTCGTCATTAAAAACGGTTCCGGTCTTCAGGACGCCATAACACCAGTGCACCAGTTTCCGCATCAGCGCGCCAATGGCCACCATTTTAGGTTTACCCCGCAGGCACATCTCATCGTAGGTAATGACTCCAAATTATTGATAGTGTTTTATGTTCAGATAATGCCCGATGACTTTGTCATGCAACTCCACCGATTTTGAGAACGACAGCGACTTCCGTCCCAGCCTTGCCAGATGCTGCCTCAGATTCAGGTTATGCCGCTCATTTCGCTGCGTATATCGCTTGCTGATAACGTGCAGTTTTCCCTTCAGGCGGGATTCATACAGTGGCCAGCCATCCGTCATCCATATCACCCAAAGGGTGACAGCAGGCTCATAAGACGCTCCAGCGTCGCTATAGTGCGTTCACCAAATACGTGCGCAACAACCGTCTTCCGGAGCCTGTCATACGCGTAAAACAGCCAGCGCTGCCGCGATTTAGCCCCGACGTAGCCCCACTGTTCGTCCATTTCCGCGCAGACGATGACGTCACTGCCCGGCTGTATGCGCGAGAATACCGACTACGGCCTGAGTTTTTTAAGTGCCGTAAAATCGTGTTGAAGCCAACGCCCATAATGCGTGCACTGGCGCGACATCCGACGCCATTCATGGCCATATCAATGATTTTCTGGTGCGTACCGGGTTGAGAGGCGGTGTAAGTAAACTGTAGCTGCCATGTTTTACGGCAGTGAGAGCAGAGATAGCGCTGATGTTCGGCAGTGCTTTTGCCGTTCGCACCACCTCGTCAGTAGCTGAACAGGAGGGACAGCTGATAAAAACAGAAGCCACTGGAGCACCTCAAAAACACCATCATACGCTTAATCAGTAAGTTGGCAGCATCACCGAAACTGCCTACCTGATTCGTTTAGCTACGTTCGTATATGAGTCAGAGAATGAAATTTAAACAGGATGCATCACTTGTTGAAACATGTAAGATAAATCTTATCTACGATATTTAAGGAAAGGCACAGCGTGGCGACTTATCGGGCTTACTACGGGCAGGACAGAGATCGTGAATACTTTGAACGCATATTTCAGTCAGCAAACATCAATTTCATCATTGGCTCAGGAGCATCACTGCCTGCAATCAGCGTGTTAGGTGATATTGAAAGCGAGCTTGAGGCTCTGGTCCGCGCCGGAAATGATGATGAATACTTCAGTAAATCTGAGTCTTTTCTGGACAATGTATGGAAGGCAAACAACGTCCTCCTGAAGCGAAGCAGGCCCGCAGAGGTAATCCTTCCTACTTTAATAGATGATGTCGTATCGACACAAAACAACTACGCGAAGCTCATGCGGGCATTAGAAATGCTTCTAACGAGGCGGCGGACTGGATTGCTACCGCGGCGCATCAACCTTTTTACGACTAACTATGATTTGTTCATTGAGGATGCGGCGGTTAAAAATAACAACGTCATTCTGAATGATGGATTCCGTCAGCGCGCTGATATTTACAACCGGACAGTATTCGATGCCAAATGTTTTTATCAGACCATACACGCAACCGGAAACCTTTATAATTACAGCGTGGAACTACCTACGGTGAATCTCATCAAGCTGCATGGTTCCCTTTCCTGGCATAGCTATGATAAGGAAATCTATTATTCCATTAAGGATATGAAGCCAGTTGCGTTCAATACACCAAAGGAGAAGCAGGACTGGGTTATGTCACATCAACTGGTTCTGCCGCGAAAGGATAAATTTCGTGAAACCTTACTTGAAAACGTGTATTACGATCTACTACGGACTTATTCAAATGAGCTGGATAAAGAAGGCTCTTTGCTTATAGTTTTCGGATTTTCTTTTGCGGATGAGCATATTGAAACCCTTACCAAAAAAGCGCTACGAAACGCCACGCTCAAAATTGTTATATTCGCTTACAACGAGGCGGCTAAAGACCTATTTCTTGGTAAATTCCGAGATTATTCCAACGTTGATGTGGTTTTTACTCCTGGAGCTCCGTTGGACTTCAAAAAGATGAATGAAATTATAACCAGCTTTCTTGGAGGTATGAAATGACCTCCGCTTTTGTTAACGAAGAAGCAGTATTAAGGATCGGTGAGGTTCGTGAAGTATCGGGCAGAACACTCAGCGTGCTTGTCGATAAAAATAAAAATCTGAGTGACCTTTTCTATCACGGTAAGGTGCTCAAAAATGTTTCAGTAGGTAGTTTCATCGAAGTCAAAAAAGGCTTCATGAGTCTGATTGCAAAGGTAGAAACCGAGAAGATTGTCGAGGAAAAATCACCTGTTGGTAGCGGAAGCGATTCGCTTCGCTTCCGACGCTATCTTACAGCCTCACTGGCAGGCTACATTGACCGGAACGGGCGCTTTACTGGCGGAACACGCGAGTTACCCCTTATCGGCAATGAAGTTTTTCTGATGTCTGAGGAACAACTTCATCTTATCCACTCGATCGCGCCAGCGGGCGAGTCTGGGCTGAATTTTTCGCGCACCGATCTCGAAGATATTGATATCACTCTCCCGATAAGCGGCCTTCTCAACTCACACATCGCCATCTTCGGTAATACTGGCAGCGGCAAGTCCAATACTCTGGCCGCGCTTTACCAGCATGGCTATGAGGCCCTGAAAAACCTACTAGGCGAAGGATTCAGAAGTCGGTCACGGTTTCTTTTATTTGATTTCAATGGTGAATATGGTGGGAGAAGTTGCATTACGCGCGACAAGGTTGTTTACAATCTTAGCACGCATGATGAAGAGGGTGATCGCATTCCGATGCCTGCTGAGATACTGCTTGAGCATGAGATTCTCTCTGTCCTGACGGATGCCACCGACAAAACGCAGAAACCTTTCCTGAAGCGAGTACTTGAATTCAAAAAGCGAGTGGAGTCGAAGCTGAACCCTCAGTCATATTTTCGTGAAATTCTGAAACGGCGGGTCACCGAAACTCTGTTTGGTTGCGAAAAGAAAAAAAGTGACGACCTGATTGATTTATTCCGTCCCGTACTTAAGGACGAAGACCTGATAGCAGATATTGAATTTTTTTATAACAACGGCGGCGTATGGCGAACTAAGACAGGTGTTTACTTTTCTAATGAAGAAAATACTCATCAGTGCAATATGTACCAGAGGGCTCAGAATTATGAATTTCCCGAAGATATAATGGAAGAGTTGCTGGACTATATGTATGTTCAGCTAATTATTGAATATCTTTCAAGTCGCTCAAATCCTGAACATCTTTCTCCTGTCATCAACCGAATGAGCGGACTGAAAAAAGATATTCGTAAAATTTTCAATACTGCATCCGGCGGAACCATCTGGGCAGAAACGAACTTTGTTGTCCTGAACCTTAATATGGTCAATCTGACCATGAAAAAAACGCTACCACTTTTAATGGCCAAATGGGCCTATTCAGCAAAAAAAATGGATAAGGTACCGTCCACTCTCCATCTCATCATAGACGAAGCACACAATATCCTTTCGAACACCTCGTTCAGGGAATCAGAAAGCTGGAAGGATTATCGGCTCGAAACGTTTGAAGAGATAATTAAGGAGGGCAGAAAATTTGGCGTCTTTGTGACGATATCCAGTCAGCGACCAAATGATATCTCCCCGACTATCATTTCTCAGGCACATAACTATTTCATTCACCGGTTGATAAATCAGAACGATCTGTATGCTATTGAAAAATCCGTTTCCTACATAGACCGCATGACTGAAGAATCTATTCCAACGCTTGCAACCGGCACCTGCATATTCAGTGGCGTGATCTGCCCTATGCCACTTAAGCTTCGTATAAACGAGCTGTCTTTCCGCAAAAAGCCGCACAGCCATACGCTGAATTTTGAAGACCTAATGCTTTAGCCACGGCTGCCGCTTCTCTGAGCAGAACGGCAGCCTGTCTCCCCGTTCAGTGTGAGCAGATCAGCTAATGCTGGAATCGCGTCCGGCTCGGTCACCTTCATAAACGCCGCCTCAAACTAAAGATTCTTCTTGTAGTACTAGCAGTAATTACAAAAAGTGCTTTTATGCTTTTTAAGCATTGCTTTTATATTTTTAATAATGTCAGTTTTTATCCCTCACTCCTTTCTTTTCCTGAGATCCGAAAACTCCAAGTTCCGGATCTGATTCAGCCCCGCCGGCGCGCAGCGGCCCGGAAACACAAGATGTAGCGGTGTTTCCAGCTGTCAGTGACCATATATGTTGTGCCCCTCCCCTGCCCCGTGACCGGCCGCTCACCACCCTGAAAGGGCGCTGTGGTTATTCCGTGTGCGTGGTACACTTCCGGAAACTGTGGAATAACATAAAAGTCGGATCCGGCCAGAGCGGCCGTCAGGTAATTTAATTACGTTGTTATATGGCTGCTTATTATTTTAGTATGTGAAAATCACTCTCGTGAAAGTCACTGTCGCGACAGAGTGGCACTCATCTGACGATGATTGAGGTGTGGTAAAATTGCACGGCTAACTATTCAACTGAGGAAAGGACATGTTTACTGCATTCAATGAGAGAAATGATTTCAGTTATGCTTTTGAAAAAATCCGTAATGCGATTTCCGCGCCAGGAGAAAATAATCTTTATGCTGCAACAGAATTAGGTCTTGGCATTCTGCTCCGTAAATACGAGCAGTTTCGCCAGGAACTGGATGCGGCCGGTGAGCTGGGAAACTGGGAATATGATCTCGATACCTACAATCACTGTATTGCGGTGCTGCAACGTTACTTCACCGGCAATCCATCCGGACTGACAGAACGTGATGCCCGGATTTACAGCCATTACCTGCAGACTGAGCACAAAAGGTTTGTGAAACTGGCTGAAGAGCTGGCTGCCGGCCGCTGACTACGGACAGAGGGCGGGATTTCTCAGGAATATAAAGGGGTAAATGATCAATGACTGATATACAGGCCGCAACTGAGAGTATAGTTGCTGCGACATCCCATCCGGTTTCCGTACAGCTGATTAATCAAGGGGCGGGGATCTGGGGAAACGTGGCAACCGGGCTTATCACTGGCCTGCTTACTGGGGGTATAACACTCACTGGCATCTGGCTGACACATTATTTCACGCTTAAGCGTGAGAGACAGGCGTCAGAAGATAAAATGAAAAAGGAACTGCATTACATTGCCACCGAGTTGGTATTCATGCTTGAACGGTATGCTGAGGGTTGTTTCCGGGTTGTGACGGATGACGGCCAGGATGATGATGCCCCCCAGCCTGAGAGAAAAGCTGTCACGAATTACCCTGAACTGAATCTGATCGATGTCTCCGGTGACTGGCGGACTTTAGAGCCACGTCTTATGTATCGCATCCGTGAACTGCCGGTGCTCCAGGATGAGGCCCACAGGGCAATTGCATATGCCGCCGAATACTCCGACCCTCCTTGGCATAAGGACTATTTCAGGGAACGGCAGTATCAGTTCACGCGCTTGGGCATCAACGCTGTCATTCTTGCCGTCCGTCTGCGCAAGGCAACCGGGATGCCCGAAACACGTCTTACAGGTCATGATGAATGGTCTGCAGTTTCCGTGTTTCGTAAAGTCTGGAGGCGCGAAAGAGCCCTGCGCGCTGCTGAAGCTACCCGCAACAGGGAGTGGAATCAATTAGTGATACCTGATGGAATGTCAAACCAATGAGCGGCCTCTTATCATATTCTCACCCGCAGCAGCCGGCGCAAATGCCGGTGGCCATTGACTATCCCGCCGCGCTGGCCCTGCGCCAGATGGCGCTCGTTCAAGATGAACTACCGAAATACCTGCTGGCACCGGAAGTCAGCGCCCTGCTCCATTATGTGCCCGATTTGCACCGCAAGATGCTGCTGGCAACCCTCTGGAACACCGGCGCACGTATCAACGAGGCGCTGGCGCTGACCCGGGGGGATTTTTCGCTGGTGCCACCGTATCCGTTCGTGCAGCTGGCCACGCTTAAGCAGCGCACCGAAAAAGCGGCCAGGACAGCCGGCCGAGCTCCCGCCGGTAGCCAGGCTCATCGTCTGGTTCCGCTTTCCGATCACCACTACGTCAGCCAGCTGCAGATGATGGTGGCCACCCTGAAAATTCCGCTGGAAAGACGCAACAAGCGTACCGGCAGAACAGAGAAAGCCCGCATCTGGGACATCACCGACCGGACAGTACGGACCTGGATTGGCGAAGCGGTTGAAGCGGCCGCCGTCGACGGGGTGACATTCTCGGTGCCGGTCACCCCGCATACGTTCCGCCACTCCTACGCGATGCATATGCTGTATGCCGGCATACCACTGAAGGTTTTGCAGAGCCTGATGGGCCACAAATCGATTAGCTCGACGGAAGTCTATACGAAGGTGTTCGCACTTGATGTTGCTGCGCGGCATCGAGTTCAGTTTCAGATGCCCGAAGCGGATGCGGTAGCCATGCTGAAAGGGAATATTTAAGTACTTAGGAGAATGATGCTGGCGAACGTCCTGCTCGCCGGGGAGGTCTGTCAGACGTTATCTGGACCAGCTGACGGGAATATCTGCTCTGTATTCCTCATACTGCTCATAGATCGCATGCTGAAGCATCGTAATACGTTCTGACAACCTGTTGGCGTCCGACATATGCCGCCATTCCCCCTCAATAGTGGTTTTCTGTCCATCCGGGAGATTGAGCGTGATCAATACCTTTGTATCACGAATAATCACCCCGTCAGTGAAAGAATTAAGACCACTCCTTACGGTATTATCTATCTGTATAGTTTCAAGTTTCATCTTGTTACCTCCTGTTGACCGGATCCCAAGCATAGATATCTGAATTCAAATTGCCTAGTGAAATGTCTGGATATGCCGCATTTTTCCCCTTATACAGCGAAGCTGGCCAAAGGCCAGCCCGCTTGGATTTATCGCTTTTGCCAGTAGATCAGCATGGCAAGGAACAGGATTGTTGCCCCCTGAGAAGCGGTCAGGAAAGTTTCCAGCAATGACATTATCGTAAAACTCCGCATTATTCAGGTGTGTGATTCAGGGGCCTTAGTCCCCCTTTTACAGGACGTAGTGTTCTGTCACGACGGAAGCCAGGGTTAATAAAAACGATTCGAATATGTCTGCAGGGACGATAGAAATCTTCGTGCGGGTTGTCTCGCTGTAGCCGGCTCTGGAGAGCGACTCGGGGGAGGAGTAGTATCTTCCGGCCACGGATATGATCGAGCCAGCAGTGCTCGCCGCAGTCGAGCGACAGGGCGAAGCCCCGAGTGAGCGAGGAAGCACCAGGGAACAAAACTTATAAATTCTGCTTACGCTCAATGCCTGAAAAATCACCTCCCCTCGGGGTTATCCACTTATCCACGGGCATATTTTTATAAAGTACTTTTTTATTCTTTTTCTTTATTTTACATCTTTTAGGGAGCCTGAAAGCCGCGTACAGTGCGGCCTGAGAGGGGGCCTGTATGGGCAACTGGTAAACATAATATGGGAAATTAATCACGTATCAGTGGGTTTTGTGTCAACAAGCTATGGGATACGCATCAACAAGCTATGGGAAAGAGGTCAAGTTCAGTTCTCAATTATCCACTTGTGGATAAAGTGCAGATTTTTCCGGTGGATAAGTATCGCGATAGCTTGCAATTTCTGTTTTCACTGTCATTATGGGTGGGTAAAAATTTACCCATAGGCATTGAAATGGATACTCAAGCACTCTTGCCAGCTACTAAAACGTTTAAAAAACGCGCCAGTATAAAGCAATCTAACGAATTGACCGAAGCTGCATATTACCTGCCTCTTCAGGCAAAACGTGTGCTGTGGTTATGCCTCATGCAGGCCTATTTTAATGACAGCCAGGAAGATGACTCTGACGTATTGCCGCTCTTCAAAATCAGCGTTTCCGATTACGTCAAATACTTCAATGTCGCTACGTCTGTCGCCAGTCGTGATGTGAAGGCTGGGGTAAATGCTCTGGGCGAATCAACGGTTACCTTTTATCCAAAAGAAGGTGAGTTTGAAGAAGTTAAACGTCCGTGGCTGGCTGAAGCAGGAATGAAGCGAGGCCGGGGTTCCTGGCAGATTGAATTTAACTACAAGGTCATGCCATTCCTGGTCGGCTTAACCTCCCAGTTCACTACCTATTCTCTCTATGACTGTGGCCAGCTTAATAGTGTTCGTGTCATCCGGCTTTATGAAAGCCTGTGTCAGTTCCGGAGCACTGGTGTCTGGATCACCACACATGACTGGTTATGTGAAAGGTTTATGCTCCCTGCCTCGCAGAAAAACAATATTGCTGAAATGAAGCGTACCTTCCTGGAACCTGCTCTGAAGAAAATTAATGAGAAGACGCCATTAAAGGTAACATATACCACTGAAGAAGATGGTCGCTTGCTGTTTAATTTTCTTGATAAAAAACAATAGTCTGTAATTTTTATTTCCTCCCCCCTTAGTTTGTTGCTGACATATGGGGGGATACTGAACTTGCTGTGTTTCCCATAGTGCTTGCCTAACTTGACCTGTTTCCCACACTCCCGACCGTCCGAGAAGTTGACCTGTTTCCCATAGTCCGGGCCGTCCGAGAAGCTGACCTGTTTCCCTTAGTCCGGGCCGTCCGCGAAGTTGACCTGTTCCCCACACTCCCGGCCGCCCGCGAAGTTGACCTGTTTCCCACAGTCCGGGCCGTCTGCAAAGTTGACCTGTTTCCCACAGTCCCGGCCGCCCGCGAAGTTGACCTGTTTCCCATAATCCGGGCCGTCCGCGAAGTTGACCTGTTCCCCACACTCCCGGCCGCCCGTGAAGTTGACCTGTTTCCCATAGTCCGGGCCGTCCGCGAAGTTGACCTGTTTCCCATAGTCCGGAGCGTCCATTAAAGTTGACCTGTTTCCCACAGAGGATGGAAAACTCTTCTTGTGCTGAGCGTAAGAGCTATCTGCCGGAACGGTTCCTCTTCGCTTCCTCGCCAGTTCGCTCGCTACGCTCGGTTACATGGCTGCGGCGAGCGCTGATACATAAGGCTCAGCATTGCACTGGTCGTAACTAAAATCAGAATCCTTCTGAATGACTCTCCTGTCTTGCAAGTTGAATACCTTTCTCAAAGCCCTTTTGTATGAGTTGCTGTTGATGGTCAAAAGTGCGTCTGCGTGTTGCTGCAGTGTGATTTAGTAGCACGCCCGTCGAGCTTCATCCCCCTTCTGTTGAGAGCGAAATCAAAACAATATGATTTTTTTCTTGCAACATGACACTTTTTGTTCAAAATGACAAAAAACGTCATGAGGTGATAAATGGACAATATTGAGCAGTTACGGAAAGTCGCTACACGTGCAGGTAAGCTTCTGACATCTTTGAGCGAAAGTATCCGACAGCAAAAAGAGGAATTGAAGCTTACCGAGTTCTATCAGGAATACAGCAAAGCCGCTCTGTATAAGCTGCCTAAGCTCAGTAAAGGCAGTGTTGAGTATGCTGTGTCCGAAATGGAAGCCGGTGGCTACATTTTTAAAAAGAAACCTTCTGGTAATACGATGAAATACGCGATGACGATTCAGAATGTCATCGATCTGTATAACCATCGTAAAGTACCGAAGTACAGGGATCGCTTCGATAAAGCCTTTACGATTTTTGTATGTAATCTTAAAGGTGGTGGTTCCAAGACAGTTTCTACCGCTTCATTATCACATGCTTTTCGAGCTCATCCTCAGCTTCTGTTCGAAGACCTGCGTATTCTGGCCATCGATTTCGATCCGCAGGCATCTCTGACAATGTTCCTGAGCCATGAGAATTCAGTGGGCTTGGTTGAAAATACGGCTGCTCAGGCCATGCTCCAGAACGTGTCTCGTGAAGAATTACTTTCCGATTTTATAGTACCGTCTATTATCCCTGGTGTTGATGTAATCCCCGCTTCCATTGACGATGCATTCCTTGCTGAAGGCTGGAAGGGATTGTGTGAAGAACATCTGCCAGGGAAAAATATTCATGCGGTGCTTAAAGAGAACATTATCGACAAGCTCCAGCATGACTACGACTTTATTTTCCTTGATAGTGGTCCTCACCTTGATGCGTTCCTGAAAAACTGCATTGGGGCGGCAGACCTGATGTTGACCCCTCTTCCACCGGCGACGGTTGATTTTCATTCTTCCCTGAAGTTTGTGGCCAGCCTCCCTGCCCTCATAGATTCCATCGAAATGGATGGGCACACCTGCAATCTCATCGGTAATGTCGGCTTCATGTCCAAGATCCTGAACAAGTCTGATCACAAAATTTGCCATAGTCAGGCCAAAGAGGTTTTCGGTGCCGATATGCTAGACATGGTTCTGCCAAGACTGGATGGTTTCGAACGTTGTGGGGAGACTTTTGACACAGTTATTTCAGCAAATCCAGCAACCTATGATGGAAGTACAGAGGCACTAAAAAGCGCAAAATCAGCAGCGGAAGACTTTGCGAAGGCAGTCTTTGATCGCATCGAGTTCATTCGTACTAACGGAGGTATGTGATGTCGAATGAGAAAAGAAAAACCATCGGCAGACAGTTAAATACCCAGGCGTCAATTGCGGAAATGACGGACACCGGTAGAAGCCAGGTATTTACCTTAAAAACCGGCAGGAAGGTAACGTTCAGGTTTGTTCGGGTGCCTGCATCTGAAGTTGAAAGTAAGACCTTCGTAAACCAGGAAAACAACGGAAGAGATCAACTTGCACTGACCAGGGAATCCCTGAAATCCATTATCCAGACGATTAAGTTTCAGCAGTTCTTTCCCTGTATTGGTATTAAGCAAAGTGAAAGGATTGAGATACTGGATGGTTCAAGACGGCGAGCCTCAGCAATTTTTGTCCGTACAGGCCTTGATGTAATGGTTACCGAAGAGCATTTATCAGCTGATGAAGCTCGCCAACTGGCTAAAGATATCCAGACAGCTAAAGAACATAATCTTCGGGAGATTGGCCTGAGATTGATCGCTCTTAAAGAGTCCGGATTTAATCAAAAGGAAATTGCTGAACTGGAGGGGTTATCTCAAGCTAAAGTTACCAGGGCGCTGCAGGCGGCGGCCGTACCGCAAGACTTGATTTCTCTGTTCCCGGTTCAGTCGGAGCTATCGTTTAGTGACTATAAACTTCTTTTAGAAGTTAATGAAAAACTCAGTGAAAAGGGATTAACGCCTGAAGAACTCATTCAGTCTGTATCAGCTCAGCTCGATGCAATTTTGAGTGAAGGCGAGCGACCAGAAGACGAACAGAAAGCCAGTATACTGAAGCTGATTTCTCAGGCATCTCAGGCATTGATAGATCCATCTCCCAAGGAAAAGTCAGTGGTTTCCCCACTCTGGTCTTTTGAAGAAAAGGACAAGTTCGCGCGTAAGCGTGTGAAAGGGCGTACGCTGACTTATGAGTTTAGCCGTATGTCAAAAGTGATTCAGGATGAACTGGACAAGGCTATCAACGAGGTCCTTGACAGAAATTTGAGTCAATAATTTCGCCATGGCGATTTCACATCTAACTTATTGTAATTAGGCAGTTTAGGCTGAGAATTTCAAGGTGAAATCGCCAAAGTTTTACGCCAGTTTCGCTGAAGGAATATCTGACCATCGTGTCGTATAAGCAGGAGAAAGCATCTCCCGTTTCATCTGCCATTCCGGGGCAATACCCCGCCCCGCAAACCATACTTTACCCAGCCCTGAGTTGTTGATCCCGTCCAGAACCTTCATCAGCTCAGCACTGTAAGGGCGTGGCGGGCGTTCGTCGAACAGCTGCAGCTGCGAAACGCCGGAGCCGGTGAAGTCATTCAGCATAACTCCGGCTTTGGCATACCGGTGCCCATCCCTCCAGATACGCTCCAGAGCCGTTGTAGCGGCTGCAATGATGTCCCTGGTGTCCTGAGTGGGTGTAAGAAGTTTTTCCGTAGCCACGTTGCCGTAGTAAGGCTCTTTAATGGCGAACGGAGACGTTTTGATGAAAACGGAAATATGCCGGCAATACTGGTGCTCTTTACGCAGTTTTTCAGAGGCCCGCTCTGCGTGCTGACAGATAGCCTGACGGAGTGACTCGTACTCCGTGATCTTCACGCCAAAACTGCGGCTGCAGACAATTTGCTGTTTCGTCGGAGGGGCTTCCTCAAGCGAAAGGCAGCTTTCCCCGTTCAGTTCCCGTACCGTTCGCTCAAGGACCACAGAAAAATTTTTGCGGATGAAGGCCGGGTTCGTCAGGGCGAGATCGAGCGCGGTCTTAATGCCCAGTACATTCAGCTTGCGTGCAATACGGTTACCCACCCCCCAGATTTCTTCAACCGGCTGCAGTGAAAGCAGTTTCCGCGTTCTCTGCGGATTTCCCCTGGTCAGAGCAAGTACGCCACGAAACTGTTTCCACTCTTTTGAGGCCCACTGGGCTGATTTTGCGAGGGTCTTCGTTGGTCCGGCGCCCACGCCAATGGTCAGGTGGGTACAGTCATACACGTGCTGACGCAGCTGCCGGCCGAAGTCCTCAAGCTCCATACAGTGCTCCACGCCGGTCAAATCGAGGAACATCTCATCAATTGAATACTGTTCCACTCTGGGGGCCAGTTCCTCCAGGCTGTTCATCACGCGCGCCAACATCGAGGCATAAAGTTCATAGTTACTTGAAAACGCATATATTTTTTCCGGGTATCTTTCGTTTTTTATCTGAAACCACGGAGTTTCCATTTTGATCCAGGGCTTCGCCTCGGCACTGCGAGCGATTACATTCCCGTCGTTGTTGCTCAGGACGACTATCGGCTTTCCTTTCAAATCCGGGCGGAAAACACGTTCACAGCTGGCATAGAAGCTGTTCACATCGGCCAGGGCAAACATCAGTACATCTCCCTCGGGCGGTGGATGATATGCGTGACGACGCCAAAGATATCCAGCTCGTCGGGATCAGGATAAATCGGCGACCAGGAGGCATTCATGGGCTGCAGCGTCAGTCGCGGCGTCAGCAGAAGCCGTTTCACCGTAAACTCCCCCTGCATGCTGGCGACAACGATATCGCCGTGCCGCGGCTTTTCAGCACTGTCCACAACCAGCAGATCGCCATTGTACAGACTGCCGTCGGCCATGCTGTCTCCGCTGGCACGCAGGTAGTACGTCGCGCTCGGATGCCGTATGCAGTAATCATGGAGATCCAGATCGGACTCGACATAGTCAGCAGCAGGGCTGGGAAAACCGCAGCTGGCCAGATCGGCAAACAATGGATGGGCCTGTGGCGCGAGTTCTTTCCCGGTGCTGAAAAGTTGTAGTTTCATCTTTCCTCCTGACACTCTAATTTTACTGGTTATACATACAGTGTTCACCGGGAGACCGGTAGAGATCAAGGGGTGAAAGTCCCCGACCATTGAAGGACCAGCAATCCACAAGGTCCCCGAGTCATGCGTTGCATACCGCGAGGTATGGGGCGAAGCGTTGACAGGGGTGTTGACAGGCCAGCCATTGAGCCACGAAATGTATATTAAATTACCGGGTGCCGACGTTGTACTGTTAACGGAAGGCAACATCATAGGGTGCGATACTGCGAGTGCCACATGGACCCGGCGGGGTCTGAGACCCTGGCATGTCAATACGATCTCTACGCGGGAACCGGGAGATCTCCCCTCTGACCATCTGCCAGTGTCGGAGACGGCCCGCACCGGGAAGACGAGGAGTCATAGCCGGTGATGTACGGAGAGGAGAAGTCGGACTCGCTCATAGTAGCGGCGAAGCAGGCGAACAACCCGAAAGGAGCGGAGTCAGTGGAGCGAAGGAGCGGGGCCAAGGGGAACGCGGAACAGCCACACATGCGCCGGACACAGAGCCGGGAAAGCATGTCACAGAGGCTGTCACGCGTGCGGGAAGCTGCGAAGCAGCGGAAGAAAGAACGGTTTACAGCATTGTTCCACCTGCTGACAGTCGAAGCACTGGAAGCCGCATTCCTCTCCCTGAGCAGGAAAGCGGCCGCCGGAGTGGATGGCATCAGGTGGATGGACTACGCCGGAAACATGAAGAACAACATAACAGATCTGCACCGGAGGCTACATCAGGGCAGCTACAGGGCGCAGCCCGGCAGGCGTCACTACATCCCAAAAGCGGATGGAAAACAACGCCCGCTCGGCATCGCCTCGCTGGAGGACAAGATCGTCCAGTATGCGCTGGTGAAAATCCTGAACGCAGTCTATGAAAACGACTTTATGGGGTTCTCATACGGGTTCAGACCCGGGCGAAGCCAGCACGATGCACTGGACGCACTGGCCACAGGGCTGGTACGCACTAACGTAAACTGGGTACTGGATGCCGACATCAGTCAGTTCTTCGACAGGGTGAGCCACGAATGGCTGATCAGGTTCACAGAGCATCGGATCGGCGACCGGAGGGTAATCAGGCTCATACGTAAGTGGCTCACAGCCGGGACGTCGGAGGAGGGTCAATGGCGAGCAACGGAGGAAGGCACCCCACAGGGTGCGGTCATCTCACCGCTGCTGGCAAACATATACCTCCACTACGTCTTCGATCTGTGGGCGCATCAGTGGCGACGTCGCTATGCCACAGGCAATGTGGTAATGGTCAGATACGCCGATGACATCGTCATCGGGTTCGACAAACGATACGATGCCCGGCGCTTCCGTATAGCCATGCAGCGCAGACTGAGGGAGTTCGGACTCACGGTTCACCCGGAGAAAACCCGTCTGATGGAGTTCGGCCGCTTCGCTGCCGAAAACCGTGCCATCAGGGGAAAAGGCAAACCAGAAACGTTCAACTTCCTCGGGTTCACGCACATCAGCGGGAAAGATCGCAACGGCAGGTTCATGCTGATACGAAAGACCCGCCGGGATCGGATGACGGCAACTCTGAAAGCCATCAAAGACGGTCTGCGAAGGCGCTGGCATTACTCAATCCCCGAACAGGGAAAATGGCTCAGGAGAGTGGTTCAGGGATACCTGAACTATCACTCGGTACCGGGCAACTTCCCCACCATGCAGAAGTTCAGGACACACGTAACAAACCTCTGGCGCCGGGCGCTCAGGCGCAGGAGCCAGAAGGATGATACGACCTGGACGAAAGCAAACAAACTGGCAGCCGCATGGCTACCAAGGGTTCGGGTTCTTCATCCATGGCCTGTGGAGCGGTTCACCGCCAGACACCCGAGGCAGGAGCCCGGTGCGTAAATCGCGCACGCCGGGATCTGTGCGGGGGGTATCCGGTAACGGGTATCCCTACCGCGACATATTTAACAGCGTGACGATAATCCAGATCGCCTGCCGGATAATGGTGCCAACTTACTGATTTAGTGTACGATGGTGTCTTTGAGGTGCTCCAGTGGCTTCCATCTCCATCAGTTGTCCCTCCTGCTCAGCTACTGAAGGCGTGGTGCGTAACGGTAAAAGTACTGCCGGACATCAGCGCTATCTCTGCTCTCACTGCCGTAAAACATGGCAGCTACAGTTCACTTACACCGCCTCTCAGCCCGGTACGCACCAGAAAATCATTGATATGGCCATGAATGGCGTTGGATGCCGGGCAACCGCCCGCATTATGGGCGTTGGCCTCAACACGATTTTACGTCACTTAAAAAACTCAGACCGCAGTCGGTAACCTCACGCATACAACCGGGCAGTGACGTCATTGTCTGCGCGGAAATGGACGAACAGTGGGGCTACGTCGGGGCTAAATCACGTCAGCGCTGGTTATTTTACGCCTATGGCAGGATGTGCAGGACGGTGGTGGCACGCGTCTTTGGTGAGCGTACTCTGGCCACGCTGGAGCGTCTTCCGGGCCTGCTGTCGGCCTTTGAGGTCGTGGTATGGATGACGGATGGCTGGCCGCTTTATGAATCCCGCCTGAAGGGAGAACTGCACGTTATCAGCAAGCGATATACGCAGCGAATTGAGCGGCATAACCAGAATCTGAGGCAGCATCTGGCAAGGCTGGGCAGGAAGTCACTGTCGTTCTCAAAATCGGTGGCGCTGCATGACAAAGTCATCGGGCATTATCTGAACATAAAACACTATCAGTAAGTTGGAGTCATTACCAACCAGTTCACCACCTACTCGCTCCGCGATTGTGGCAGTCTTCGAAATCCCCGGACGATCCGCCTTTATGAAAGTCTTGCTCAATTCAAATCTTCAGGCTTATGGGTTACTACTCATGCTTGGTTAAATGACCGTTTCGTCTTACCGGAATCCCAGCAGAAGAACTTGGCAGAGTTGAAACGATCTTTCCTTGATCCTGCACTCAAGCAGATAAATGAGAAAACACCTTTACTTGCTAAGTATAGTATTGATGATTCAGGAAAATTTCTGTTCTCAATAATTGATAAGCAAAATCCCGTCTGACATAAATCAGCACACATGAGCCTGTCATTTGACAAATTTTTGTCATGAAGATGGGCGGATTTCCACACAGCACCGGCGCCCGGTAAGGTGGGCGGATTCCCACACGGCACCGGCGCCCGGCAAGATGGGCGGATTTCCACACAGCACCGGCGCCCGGTAAGGTGGGCGGATTTCCACACAGCACCGGCGCCCGGCAAGGTGGGCGGATTCCCACACGGCCCCGGCGCGCGGCAAGGTGGGCGGATTCCCACACGGCACCGGCGCCCCGCAAGATGGGCGGATTTCCACACAGCACCGGCGCCCGGTAAGGTGGGCGGATTTCCACACAGCACCGGCGCCCGGCAAGGTGGGCGGATTCCCACACGGCACCGGCGCGCGGCAAGGTGGGCGGATTCCCACACGGCACCGGCGCGCGGCAAGGTGGGCGGATTTCCACACGGCACCGGCGCCCGGCAAGGTGGGCCGATTCCCATATCGACATGTATGTAGCTTGTGTTATCTGTGGATTGTGCAGCTCAGCGGGTCGCTGGTCGTATGGCGGAGTGTCCCCCGTAACCGGCCGCGTGCGGCCGCTAACGCGCAGTACGGCGCCGCGTCCCGCAGACGGGCCGCCGTTCCCGCGCGCAGCACTGCGCACCCCCGTGGGGGACGTACGGCAGCTGCGTGGCGGTGAGCGGGATTAGGGCTTTGCAGCTACCGTGTTAAGTTCCCTGGTGTCGCTGAAATAGTTGATGAACATCCCCCTAAGCGTCAGCAGCAAGCTGCCGCCGCTTAGGCCCCGGAAATCACGCCCTTTACGTCGTAAACGCCGTAAAGCCCGCTCACCGGGGTTAAAAGGGATTACTTTGACTTCTTCATTGCTGTTCGCGAGTTAAGGCTAATCAGGGCAGGGGGTAGGGTGGCAGAATTTATAGCCCGGCAACCGGCTACGCCGGGCTTTCGGCGCCATTTTACAACACAGACGGCTTTGTTGAATAAATCGAACTTTTGCTGAGTTGAAGGATCAGATCACGCATCTTCCCGACAACGCAGACCATTCCGTGGCAAAGCAAAAGTTCAAAATAACCAACTGGCCCACCTACAATAAAGCCCTCATCAACCGTGGCTCCATAACTTTCTGGCTGGATGATGAAGCTATTCAGGCCTGGTATGAGTCGGCAACGCCTTCATCACGGGGAAGACCTCAGCGCTATTCTGATCTCGCCATCACCACCGTTCTGGTCATTAAACGCGTGTTCAGGTTGACCCTGCGGGCTGCACAGGGTTTTATTGATTCCATTTTTACACTGATGAATGTTCCGTTGCGCTGCCCGGATTACACCAGTGTCAGCAAGCGCGCAAAGTCGGTTAATGTCAGTTTCAAAACGTTCACCCGGGGTGAAATCGCGCATCTGGTGATTGATTCCACCGGGCTGAAGGTCTTTGGTGAAGGCGAATGGAAAGTCAAAAAGCATGGCCAGGAACGCCGTCGTATATGGCGAAAGTTGCATCTGGCAGTTGACAGCAACACACATGAAATCATCTGTGCAAACCTGTCGCTGAACAATGTGACGGACTCAGAAGCCTTCCCGGGTCTTATCCGGCAGACTCACAGAAAAATCAGGGCAGCATCGGCAGACGGCGCTTACGACACCCAACTCTGTCACGATGAACTGCGGCGTAAGAAAATCAGCGCGCTTATCCCGCCCCGAAAAGGCGCGGGTTACTGGCCCGGTGAATATGCAGACCGTAACCGTGCTGTTGCGAATCAGCGGCTGACCGGGAGTAATGCGCGGTGGAAATGGACAACAGATTACAACCGTCGCTCGATAGCGGAAACGGCGATGTACCGGGTAAAACAGCTGTTCGGAGGTTCACTGACACTGCGTGACTACGATGGTCAGGTTGCAGAGGCTATGGCCCTGGTACGAGCGCTGAACAAAATGACGAAAGCAGGTATGCCTGAAAGCGTGCGTATTGCCTGAAAACACAACCCGCTACGGGGGAGACTTACCCGAAATCTGATTTATTCAACAAAGCCGCGCGGGGCTAACAGGTAAGATGAAATTAAGGTTTTACGAACACTGCCACTGTAATTAATTACCGCTACTTTCATAAATCACCTCAGAATTTTTTGTTGAACTTCTTAGGGTCGAAATTCTCACCGATTTTCTTGAAGAATTCTTTATCAATAATGCCGGGACTCTCTGCTTTTTTACTTTCCTGCACTTCAGGCTCAGACGGTTGTGTATTGTGCAATACACTTTCCGCTGCACCCTTCGCGCTACTCTTATCATGCGTATTGTGCAATACATTTTTTCGGTTTTGCCGCGTTCTATACAGTGCCATCTCAAGCCCTTTGGCTGTTACCGAAAAGCTGTATTCGCTGTCGAGGATTTCAGCAATTTCATGCCGCGTTAGCCCTCTGTCCAGCCAGTTCTCGATTTCATTTAGGCGCAATCTGACAGCAGCCGATAAGTTGCGGGGTTTCAGATCTGCTGGTTTATTCATAACCCCCTCCGTTGTATGAAAATGACTCTACAACACTCGTAAGAAGGGGTCAATCGAGTTTTGTAGTTTATCTGTAGTTTTATTGTAGTCTATTTGTAGTCTGTCACGTTTTTTTGTAGTTTATTTGTAGTTTTATTGTAGTCTATTTGTAGTCTTACAACACTAAGGCAAAACGTTTTTTGTAGTTTATCTGTAGTTTATCTGTAGTTTTTGGTTGCTCAGATGGTCATGCAAGCATGACCATCAAAGAATAGGACGCTTTTTAGCCAAATGCCCCTTAACCTACGGAGATCGCCCTACCAAAAAAAGATGATTTTTTATCCCTTAACCTGCTATACACCTAACGCAGCGTGATAAATCACGCTATCGCACTGATTTAAAAGAAAAAAAACAAAATTTAGCCATGCTGCGGTATTACCCAGGTATTACAAATCAAATCTAAATTACTGATTTAAATAACTTTTTATTTATTACTTTGGTAATACTATGATTTCACCGTATTAGACACCCTTTTTTCGTTTAAAAAATGCACAAATTGAGGACTGAATGGGCTTTGTTGAATAAATCGAACTTTTGCTGAGTTGAAGGATCAGATCACGCATCTTCCCGACAACGCAGACCGTTCCGTGGCAAAGCAAAAGTTCAAAATAACCAACTGGCCCACCTACAATAAAGCCCTCATCAACCGTGGCTCCATAACTTTCTGGCTGGATGATGAAGCTATTCAGGCCTGGTATGAGTCAGCAACACCTTCTTCACGAGGCAGACCTCAGCGCTATTCTGACCTTGCCATCACGACTGTGCTGGTCATTAAGGGGAGCCCGCAGAATTCGGAAAAAATCGTACGCTAAGGTTTTCCGGGCATCCGTAAGGGCCGAAACTTCCCGTCTTCCAGTCTGCGGCTCTGC
>NZ_JBMKJG010000037.1:0-26375 GCF_049237765.1 Enterobacter cloacae complex sp. SHL021
CGTTGAGACTTGGTATTCATTTTTCGTCTTGCGACGTTAAGAATCCATGTCACTTTGAGTGCCCACACAGATTGTCTGATAAATTGTTAAAGAGCGGTTGCGACGCGTTTCAGCGCTCTGTCGCGAGGTGGCGTATATTACGCTTTCCTCTTTCAGAGTCAACCCTGAATTTCAGGATTTTTTCTCTTCAACCGACCGGGCTGTTTGTGAAGTGATTCACATCCGCCGTGTCGATGGAGGCGCATTATAGGGATCCCATTTTTTAGCACAAGTATTTTTTAGATCTTTTTTTCTGACTGATGATTTTCCGCGCTTTTCGCTGAAATCCCGCCCGATCTGCTTAAATATTGACGTATTTTGCCTTGCCTCGATCCAAAAATATGATCAAAGTCTTCTGTATAGCGCTCATCTGTCGAGGTAGATATGTCTGCAGTACTACGTCCGTATAAAGATCTGTTCCCACAAAAAGGCGATCGCGTGATGATCGATGCCAGCAGTGTGGTCATTGGCGATGTCCGAATGGCCGATGATGTCAGCATCTGGCCGCTCGTTGCGATCAGGGGAGATGTTAACTATGTGGCAATAGGCGCACGCACTAATATTCAGGATGGCAGCGTGCTGCATGTCACCCACAAATCCTCATATAACCCGGACGGCAATCCACTTGTTATAGGAGAAGATGTTACCGTCGGCCATAAAGTCATGCTTCACGGCTGCACTATCGGAAACCGGGTGCTGGTTGGCATGGGATCGATCCTGCTGGATGGTGTCATCGTAGAAGATGATGTGATGATTGGTGCCGGGAGTCTTGTCCCTCAACATAAACGGCTCGAAAGCGGCTATCTCTATTTAGGCAGCCCGGTAAAGCAGATCCGCCCCTTAACAGAAGCGGAAAGAGAAGGTCTGAAATATTCAGCGAATAATTACGTGAAATGGAAAGATGAGTATCTGGATCAGGACAGCCAGACCCAGCCCTGATCGTCTTCCTGCTGATCGCGGATCAACTCGCTGGCTTCTTCTTCAAGATCCCAGCGATTTTCGCAGAACACCTCTAATGGATTTGAGCCACCAAAGCGGCGCTTGAGCGTTTCACCGCTAATGGCACATGTCAGTTGCATCCCATGCACGAGCACCGGGAAACAGACTGCTTGCTTACTCTCATCCCACTGTTCTCTGTCGGGAAAGTGAATCGCCTGGTTCACGCCGTAAGTTCCTGTTTCAGCTTTTCAATGACAGGTTCGACAGCAGGTAATACACCGTGCCAGAGCAAAACTGCATGCGCAGCCTGCCCCACCAGCATGCCCAGGCCATCAGCCAGCTGTTTCGCGCCGTGTTGTTCACACCAGCGGAGGAAGGGAGTTTTCCCTTTCTGATAAAACATGTCGTAGCAATAGAGGTGGCTGTTTACCAAAGAGGACGGGATCGCCGGTACTTCCCCGCCAATGCCGCTGGAGGTGGCATTAATGATAAGATCAAATTCATGGTGGATAAGATCATCAAGAGCCACCGCGCTCACGCTGCCAGTATGTGCAAACAACGCCGCCAACGCTTCCGCCCGGGAAAAGGTGCGATTGGTTATGGTCACTGCACAATCCAGTGAAAGGAGCGGTAACAGTACGCCTCGCGATGCCCCACCAGCACCAATCAACAGAACCCGGAACCCGGGTTTGATAAATGAGAGTCTTTCCAGATCGCTAAGTAAGCCGATTCCGTCAGTGTTGTCACCCAGAAGGCGTCCATCCTCCAGCCGTTTAAGCGTATTCACGGCACCCGCAAGAGACGCGCGCTCAGTTAATTCATCCGCACGTTCAAAGGCTTCTTCTTTAAAAGGCACCGTCACATTGGCACCTTTACCACCCGCGTCAAAAAAAGCATTCAGGGTAGTAACAAAGGCATCAACAGGTGCCAGCACCCGGCCATAGGGATGATCAATCTGCAGTTGTTCAGCAAACTGCTGATGGATCAGCGGCGACTTGCTGTGTGCGATCGGATTACCAAAAACGGCATAGGTTTCCATCATATTACCCCTGGCGAAAACGTTCGCCGGTCAAGGCGTCGCGGATTTCCGACGGATTAAGACGGCCTCCGGTTTCACCGACGGCTACCGGGAAGTCATTCCCGAACTGCGCCAGCACCTCTTCGGTGCTCCGGCAAGGAGGCTGCCCGGTAAGGTTGGCACTGGTTGAGACCAGCGGTTTACCAAACGCCAGACATAGCTCTACCACCAGCGGATGATCGGTGACACGGACAGCGAGGGAATCGAAACGCCCTGTTAACCAGCGTGGCGTAGTTGGCTGCGCCGGGAAAACAAAGGTCACCGGCCCTGGCCACGCCGAAAAGATGGTATCCCGTTGTGCTGGCGTTAGCATGGAATCATCAATATAAGGTTTAAGCTGCTCATAATTAGCAGCGATCAAAATCAATCCTTTTTCGACAGGTCTCTGTTTTAGCGTAAGTAAGCGATTCACAGCTGTCTCGCTGTCAGGATCGCAACCGACCCCAAAGACAGCTTCTGTTGGATAGGCGATGACTTCTTCATTTTTCAGGACCTCCACTGCGTGCGCAATGGAGCCTGTTGGCAGGTTATTATTCACTGATTTCATCCGCCGAAACCGGCTTTCCACATTGTTTACTGGCGCAAAAGCGTTTCATACCTTGCGCCGTTTTCTTCTCTATAAGTAACGGATAATCGCAATGAGGGCAGTTACCCGCTACCGGTTTGAAATTGATAACGAACTGGCATTCAGGATAACGATCGCAGGAATGGAAGGTTTTACCAAAACGAGAACGACGCTGTACCAGTTGTCCGCGCTGGCACTGGGGGCAGGCGATTGCCGTTTCATCTGGCTTATCAATTTGTTCCGTATGTTCACATTCAGGATAGCGACTGCAACCAATGAACATACCAAAACGGCCCTGCCGTAACGCCAGTTCGCCTCCACACTTCGGGCAAAGCTGTCCCTCCAGAATTTTAACGATATGTCCGTCCGCCTGGCTTTTCAGGGGACGAACATAATCACATTCCGGATAGTGTGAACAACCGAGAAACGGACCGTGTTTCCCGGACCGAATGACAAGTTCAGCCCCGCACTGTGGGCAGGGCTCGTTTTTATGCACCGTGAACAGTGCTGATTTGGCCATAACAACTCTTGGTGCTGCACATTGAATTAGTGCAGCATACCTTCATTCACTTCAAAGAGTAATTCTTCCATTTGCTGATAGGCATTTTCACAGCCTGGAATATTAAACAGAACCATCAGGATCACCCACTTGAGGTCATCCAGTTCGAACTCTGCCGTATCCAGCGCCATAACGCGCTCTATCACCATTTCTCTTGTTTCGAGGTTTAGCACCTGAATCTGCTCAAGGAATAAGATGAATCCCCGGCAGCTGGCGTCCAGCCTTTCACACTCTTCAGCGGTATAAATGCGCACAGACAATGGGTCAGAAGCAAGCTGCATCGGTTCGGCAAGGCCTTCCTGATAATCAGCCAGTTTTTCCAGCCACATCAACGCATTATAAATATCTTCCCGTTCAAACCCCGCATCGGTAAGATCCTGTGTCAATTTGTCCTGATCCACTCGCATTTCTGCTTCGTTATGGATGTAAGTCTCAAACAAATACATCAGTACGTCGAACATGGCTTGCCCTCCTTAATCGGACATAGCCGCCGGGTACAGCTGCGATCCACCCTGCTAACTCCAGTTCGAGTAGCTGTGCTACCGTTACTGGCACAGGTTGGCCGGCACGTTCAGCGACAACGTCAACAGGTGTTACCTCATCTCCTACGTTAGCCAGGAGGCTGGGAAATGGCAATGCCACCTTCTCCTGATCTGATGAAAAATGTCGCTTTTCGGGTTCATCTGTTAACCAGTGCAAGCCATATTGCAAATTTTCAAGGATGTCCTCGACGCTCGTCACAGGCGTTGCTCCCTGCTTGATGAGCCAGTGGGGGCCCTCACACCCCGGGTTACCTATCGGGCCAGGTAAGGCAAAGACTTCTCGCCCCTGTTCTAGGGCATACCGTGCCGTAACGAGTGAGCCGCTTCTTAAAGCGGCCTCCACCACCAGCACGCCCAGACTCAGACCGCTGATAATTCGGTTACGACGTGGAAAATTTGCCGGCCAGGGCGGCGCTGACAGCGGGAACTCCGACACAATAGCCCCCTCTGATTCGATAAGCCGTGCAGCCAGAGCCTGATGCCGACGGGGATAAATGCTAAACAGCCCGTTTCCAAGCACCGCGACACTTCGCCCTTTTACAGACAGCGCGGCGTGATGAGCGACGCCGTCAATACCGCAGGCCAGCCCACTGGTGATCGTGAAACCACTTTGTGAAAGTTGTTCGCACAGGATTTTCCCCCATCGCTCACCGTACCAGGATGGCGCGCGGCTACCCACAACCGCCAGTTGAACGGTAATAAGGGCTTCAGGATTGCCTTTAATAAACAATGCGCCGGGGTAGTCAGGGATCGTGCGAAGTAAAGGGGGATAACGAGGATCATCCGCCGTCAGCAGATGATTCTCCGGCTGTTCTAGCCACGCCAGATTTCGTTGCAGTTCATTTTCATCAAGCGCAAAGAACTGTTGAGCCTGTTTTATTGACAGCCCGGCATCTCTGACAACGGCATCATCAATCCTTGTCTGCATAAGTAGTCGCGCTGCCGCTGCGAGCATCTGATCACCACACAGAGAGCCTGTGTGGATTAGCCGTAACCATATCTCAGTGGACGTCATCCTATTCCCTGCCATAAGCAGCCTCTGCAATCATTGCGATTGGTCACGGATGCTGTCAATCGATGGGGGATTTGTCTAGAATAGAGATAGTATTCTTATCAACTCCTGAACACGACTCTGGAAATTTATGGCAGTTTTGCAAGTGTTACATATTCCGGACGAGCGCCTTCGCATCGTCGCTGAACCGGTCAAAGAAGTGAATGCAGAAATTCAGCGTATCGTTGATGATATGTTCGATACCATGTACGCCGAAGAAGGCATTGGCCTTGCGGCAACTCAGGTGGACATTCACAAGCGTATTATCGTGATCGACGTTTCTGAGAATCGCGATGGCCGTCTGGTGCTGATCAACCCTGAGCTGTTGGAAAAGAGCGGTGAAACAGGTATTGAGGAAGGTTGTCTGTCCATTCCTGAACAGCGTGCTTTAGTTCCACGTGCCGAAAAAGTGAAAATTCGCGCCCTGGATCGTGAAGGCAACCCGTTCGAACTGGAAGCAGACGATCTGCTGGCGATTTGTATTCAGCATGAGATGGATCACCTGGTCGGTAAACTGTTTATCGATTACCTCTCACCATTGAAGCAGCAGCGTATTCGTCAGAAAGTAGAGAAACTGGATCGTTTGCGCTCCCGCGCATAACATCCCCCCGGATACAAGGATCATCGTGTCTAAAACACTACGTATTATCTTCGCGGGTACCCCTGATTTTGCAGCGCGTCATCTTGACGCGCTGTTATCTTCTGGCCACCAGGTTGTTGGCGTGTTTACCCAACCGGATCGCCCGGCAGGCCGTGGTAAAAAGCTCATGCCCAGCCCGGTGAAAGTGCTGGCAGAAGAACATGGGTTACCCGTTTACCAGCCCGCATCCTTACGACCTCAGGAAAATCAGCAACTTGTTGCCGATCTCAATGCTGATGTCATGGTGGTGGTGGCTTACGGCTTAATTCTGCCAAAAGTCGTGCTTGATATGCCTCGTCTGGGGTGTGTCAACGTACATGGTTCGTTGCTTCCACGCTGGCGTGGCGCGGCACCGATCCAGCGCTCGCTGTGGGCGGGTGATGCTGAAACCGGCGTCACCATCATGAAGATGGATGTAGGTTTAGACACCGGCGACATGCTGTATAAACTGGCCTGTCCAATTACCGCCGACGACACCAGTGCCACGCTGTATGACAAACTGGCGGATCTGGGTCCACAAGGACTCATCAAAACCTTGCAGCAGCTTGCTGATAATACGGCTACCCCTGAAGTTCAGGATGAGACCCTGGTGACCTACGCCGAAAAACTCAGCAAAGAAGAGGCGCGGGTCGACTGGTCCCTCTCCGCCGCACAGCTTGAGCGTTGCATTCGCGCCTTTAATCCGTGGCCAATGAGCTGGATGGTGATCGATGAGCAACCCGTTAAAGTCTGGAAAGCGTCCGTCATTGAAGGCAATACGTCTGCTGAGCCGGGTACAATTATCGAAGCCAGCAAAAATGGTATCCAGGTGGCAACCTCGGAAGGGATCCTGAATCTGGAATCACTGCAGCCTGCGGGTAAAAAGGCAATGAGTGCTCAGGATCTGTTAAATTCCCGTCGCGAATGGTTTATCCCTGGCTCTCGCCTTGCCTGAGCAAATTTATTCTTAAGGCCCGGTGTTTCCGGGCATTTTTATTTTTACGGTTATGAAAAAACAAAATCTACGCAGTCTGGCGGCACAGGCCGTTGAGCAGGTTGTCGAGCAGGGTCAATCACTGAGTAATGTCCTGCCTCCACTGCAGCAAAAAGTGTCCGACAAAGACAAAGCTCTGCTTCAGGAGCTCTGTTTTGGCGTCCTGCGCACCCTTTCTCAGCTTGAATGGCTGATTAATAAGCTGATGTCGCGCCCAATGACCGGTAAGCAGCGTACCGTCCATTATTTGATTATGGTTGGCTTCTATCAGCTTCTTCATACCCGCATCCCACCTCATGCTGCGTTGGCTGAGACGGTAGAAGGTGCTGTCGCGATTAAACGTCCCCAGCTCAAAGGGCTGATCAACGGCGTACTGCGTCAGTTCCAGCGTCAACAGGAAGAACTTCTGGCAGAATTTGCAAAAAGCGAAACCCGTTTCCTTCATCCTGACTGGCTTCTGAATCGCCTCAAAAAAGCGTATCCGCAGCGGTGGCAGGATATTGCTGACGCAAATAATCAACGTCCGCCGATGTGGTTACGCGTTAACCGTAATCATCATACCCGCGATGCATGGCTGGCCTTGCTGGAAAAAGCCGGAATGAGTGGATTCGCGCATGATACTTATCCTGATGCCGTGCGTTTAGCCTCCCCTGTGCCGGTGCATGCCTTACCCGGATTCGATGAAGGCTGGGTAACCGTTCAGGATGCCTCTGCTCAGGGCTGTATGACATGGCTCGAACCCAAAAATGGCGAACAGATCCTCGACCTGTGTGCCGCGCCTGGGGGCAAAACAACGCATATTCTGGAAGTCGCACCGCAGGCCAGCGTAATGGCTGTGGATATTGATGAGCAGCGACTTTCGCGTGTCTACGACAACCTTAAGCGTTTAGGTATGAAGGCGCAGGTCAAGCAAGGCGACGGACGTAAGCCCACAGAATGGTGCGGCGAGACTCAATTCGACCGCATTTTGCTGGACGCTCCCTGCTCGGCAACCGGCGTTATTCGTCGTCACCCGGACATTAAGTGGCTGCGTCGCGACCGTGATATTAAGGAACTTGCGCAGCTGCAATCCGAGATCCTTGACGCTATCTGGCCACACCTGAAGCCTGGCGGAACGCTGGTCTATGCCACCTGTTCCATTCTTCCGGAAGAGAATAGCCAGCAAATTTCAGCCTTCCTTAAACGCACTCCTGGCGCTACGCTGCGCGATACGGGGACACCGGAGCACCCGGGCCAGCAGAACCTGCCCGGCGCTGAAGAGGGTGATGGCTTCTTTTACGCTAAGCTAATCAAAGAGTGATGTTGAGAACAGGTCACGAGATATGAAGATTATCATTCTGGGCGCAGGACAGGTCGGCGGGACGCTGGCGGAAAACCTTGTAGGTGAAAACAACGACATCACGATCGTCGATACCAACGGCGATCGACTGCGCGTTCTGCAGGATAAATTTGACCTTCGCGTTGTGCAGGGGCACGGTTCGCATCCACGTGTCCTCCGTGAAGCCGGTGCTGACGATGCCGATATGTTAGTGGCCGTGACCAGCTCGGATGAGACCAATATGGTCGCTTGTCAGGTGGCCTATTCACTTTTCAACACGCCTAACCGAATTGCCCGTATCCGCTCCCCGGATTATGTCCGCGATGCGGAAAAACTCTTTAACTCAGAAGCGGTACCAATCGACCACCTTATCGCACCAGAACAACTGGTTATCGATAATATTTATCGCCTCATCGAATATCCCGGCGCACTGCAGGTCGTTAACTTTGCAGAAGGGAAAGTGAGTCTGGCCGTTGTTAAGGCCTATTATGGCGGTCCGTTGATCGGAAACGCGCTGTCTACGATGCGCGAACATATGCCGCATATCGATACCCGCGTCGCAGCCATTTTCCGTCACGACAGACCGATTCGACCTCAGGGCTCGACCATTGTCGAAGCAGGAGATGAAGTCTTCTTCATTGCTGCCTCTCAACATATTCGTGCCGTTATGAGTGAACTTCAGCGCCTCGAAAAGCCCTACAAACGCATCATGCTGGTCGGCGGGGGTAATATCGGCGCAGGTCTCGCCCGCCGTCTGGAAAAAGACTATAGCGTGAAGTTGATCGAACGCGATCAACAGCGCGCCTCTGAACTTGCAGAAAAACTGCAAAACACGATCGTGTTTTATGGCGATGCCTCAGATCAGGAATTACTGGCAGAAGAGCATATCGATCAAGTTGATCTGTTTATTGCCGTCACCAACGACGATGAAGCAAATATTATGTCCGCCATGCTCGCCAAGCGCATGGGAGCAAAAAAGGTCATGGTACTTATTCAGCGTCGTGCCTATGTTGACCTGGTGCAGGGGAGCGTAATTGATATTGCGATTTCACCGCAGCAGGCAACGATTTCCGCGCTGTTGAGCCACGTTCGTAAAGCAGACATTGTTGGTGTGTCCTCACTTCGTCGCGGCGTCGCTGAAGCCATTGAAGCTGTCGCTCACGGTGATGAAACCACATCGCGCGTAGTGGGTCGCGCCATCGATGAAATTAAGCTACCACCCGGCACAATTATCGGCGCCGTAGTACGCGGGAATGATGTCATGATTGCCAATGATAATTTGCGTATTGAACAAGGCGATCACGTTATTATGTTCCTGACCGATAAAAAATTTATTACCGACGTCGAACGTTTATTCCAGCCAAGTCCATTCTTCCTGTAATGATTCAGGTGCTCGCGATAGAGCACCTGCGTATTATCCTTCTGATTTTTGTGCCTTTTATTTTCATAACGTTTATTTATCCCCAATGGCAATTAGCTAATCATTTGTTAAACTTATAGTCGTCAGCTGGCACAAGGAGAACATAATGAGTTTTGTTAAAGAATTTCGCGAATTTGCGATGCGCGGAAATGTGGTGGATTTGGCAGTGGGTGTCATTATTGGTGCAGCGTTCGGCAAGATCGTTTCATCTTTAGTGGCTGATATCATCATGCCACCTTTAGGGCTATTAATTGGGGGCATTGATTTCAAACAATTCGCCTTCACGCTTCGGGAAGCACAGGGGGATATCCCCGCAGTGGTGATGCACTATGGCGTGTTTATTCAGAACGTATTTGATTTCGTGATCGTCGCGTTTGCCATTTTTATGGCCATCAAGCTTATCAACAAGCTCAACCGTAAAAAAGAAGAGCCTGCTGCGGCGCCCGCTCCTACGAAAGAAGAAGTATTACTGACTGAAATTCGCGATCTGTTAAAAGAGCAGAATAACCGCGTTTAACACCTAAAAGCAGGAAGGCCAGTGGTAAATAAGCGATTCGCTTGCTTGCCACTGGCCTCCCAGTTACCCCGTTTTGCATGTTTGTTTTTACGCAGATAACTTCCCTTCCCTTTTTTGTTCTTTTCAACTCGCTGTCGAAAAAGCGGGTCGTGAAGCAAAGCCTCAATGGCATTATCTTTAATTTGTCCCTTCGTATGTTGATAGTGACTCATAATTTCTCCTGAGCATGATTAATGTCGAGGGGAGTCTAGACCCGGACTGATAAAAAATCAACAACCCCGGGTTTCTCCACTTGCCCCTTGTTCAAGGGCCTCCAGAATAGAACAATAGACACTGCTGTGAGCCGTACCACAGCACGCATCATTCAACCTTTGCAGAGAGCGCTGCATGGTTTGCAGTTCCTGAATACGCGCTTCAACTTCATCCAGCCTGGCCTGGACAATGCTTTTCGATTCCTGGCAGGTGTGATGTGCCGGATCGATACGGATCGACAATAACTCACGGATCGAATCCAGCGTGAATCCCAGTTGGCGTGCATAACGAATAAACCGCAGCCGTTGCAGATCGTTGTCGGTATAGAGCCGGAACCCACCTTCGGTTCGCACCTCGTGATCAATCATCTGCTGTTTTTCATAGTAACGGATGGTATCCGGCGTCACGTTAGCAAGCTTTGCAAGTTCACCGATACGATACATGGCTATTCCTCGTTTATTTTCTGCATCAGTCTTTCACTATACTCGCCATGCAGAAAATCAGTCGCAATTCCTGCCTGTCGTAGCTTGAGTTCAACCAGAGCCAACCGCCGGCTTAGTTCTCCATGACGGGGATCGTCTTTCCGTATCCCTTTTAGCAGGTCAGTAAGCTCAATCGCCTCTTTGCGCTGTTCAAGCTCGGGAGGCAGACACCCCGCATTTTTCAGTAAGCGATATCCAGCCCGTAGTTCAGGGGGTATATGCGAATCATCTTCCAGTATTAGCGGTTCACCGCTACCGGACAGGTTATCGAATTCGCCTTTTGTTTGGGCATCGCGAATATGGCGTTCTGCCCACTGGTCGAGCAACCACATCATAAACTCCAGGGGATGAACAAAATTAATACAGATATTGTAGAGAAGTGGGGATAGTGCGGATATAAAAAAACCCGCCGGAGCGGGTTTTTTTACGTTACTGCAGATTACTCTGCAGCAGCTTCTGCTTTCGACTCAGAACGATCAACCAGCTCGATGTAAGCCATCGGAGCGTTGTCGCCTGCGCGGAAGCCACACTTCAGAATGCGAGTGTAACCACCGGCACGGCTCGCGAAACGCGGGCCCAGCTCGTTAAACAGTTTTGCCACGATCTCGTTATCACGAGTACGGGCGAATGCCAGACGACGATTAGCAACGCTGTCAGTCTTGGCAAGAGTAATCAGCGGCTCAACTACACGACGCAGCTCTTTCGCTTTAGGCAGGGTCGTCTTGATGATTTCATGACGAACCAGTGAACCTGCCATGTTGCGGAACATAGCCTGGCGATGGCTGCTGTTGCGGTTCAGTTGACGACCACTCTTACGATGGCGCATGACCTTATCCTTCTCAGTAAAACCTTAACCTGTGATCCGGTTACTCGTCAGCAATGCTTGCTGGTGGCCAGTTTTCCAGGCGCATGCCCAGAGACAGACCACGTGAAGCCAGCACGTCTTTAATCTCAGTAAGAGATTTTTTACCCAGGTTCGGCGTTTTCAGCAACTCAACCTCGGTACGCTGTACCAGATCACCGATATAGTGGATAGCTTCTGCCTTGAGGCAGTTAGCAGAGCGGACAGTCAATTCGAGATCGTCAACAGGGCGCAGCAGGATCGGATCGAATTCTGGTTTCTCTTCTTTCACTTCCGGCTGACGTACATCACGTAAGTCAACGAAAGCTTCCAGTTGTTCTGCCAGGATGGTTGCCGCACGACGAATCGCCTCTTCAGGATCGATTGTGCCATTGGTTTCCATTTCGATGACCAGCTTGTCCAGGTCGGTACGCTGTTCTACACGCGCTGCTTCAACATTGTAAGCAATACGCTCTACAGGGCTGTAGCATGCGTCGACCAGCAGACGGCCGATTGGGCGCTCATCTTCTTCCGAATGAATTCGGGCAGAAGCCGGCACATAACCACGACCGCGCTGAACTTTGATACGCATGCTAATAGCTGCGTTCTCATCGGTCAGGTGGCAGATCACGTGCTGCGGCTTGACGATTTCAACATCACCGTCGTGGGTGATGTCGGCTGCAGTCACAGGGCCAATGCCAGATTTATTCAGAGTAAGAATAACTTCATCTTTACCCTGAACTCTCACCGCCAGCCCTTTCAGGTTGAGCAGGATTTCAAGGATATCTTCCTGAACGCCTTCTTTGGTGCTGTACTCATGAAGTACACCATCAATCTCAACCTCGGTCACCGCGCAACCCGGCATCGATGAGAGCAGAATACGGCGCAGTGCGTTACCCAGAGTATGGCCAAAGCCACGCTCTAAAGGCTCAAGGGTCACCTTGGCGTGCGTCGAACTCACTTGCTCGATATCTACCAGGCGCGGTTTTAGAAACTCTGTCACAGAACCCTGCATTGTGTCCTCTCTTTGGTACTAAGCTTTACTTGGAGTAAAGCTCGACGATCAGGTGTTCGTTAATGTCCGCAGACAGATCAGAACGTTCTGGCTGACGCTTGAACGTACCTTCCATCTTGCCAGCATCAACTTCCAGCCAGGTTGGCTTTTCACGCTGCTCAGCCAGCTCCAGAGCGGCTTTCACGCGAGATTGCTTTTTCGCTTTCTCACGAATGCTAACAACGTCATTCGCTTTAACCTGATAAGAAGCGATGTTAACAACACGACCGTTTACCATGATTGCTTTGTGGCTAACCAGCTGGCGTGATTCAGCACGAGTAGCGCCGAAGCCCATACGGTATACAACGTTGTCCAGACGACCTTCCAGCAGAGCCAGCAGGTTTTCACCTGTGTTGCCTTTCAGACGTGCTGCTTCTTTATAGTAGTTACGGAACTGACGCTCCAGCACACCGTAGATACGGCGAACTTTTTGCTTTTCACGCAACTGCACACCATAGTCAGACAGACGCGGTTTACGCGCACCGTGCTGGCCAGGAGCTTGTTCAATTTTACACTTGGTATCGATCGCGCGAACGCCAGACTTAAGGAATAAGTCGGTGCCCTCACGACGGCTCAGCTTGAGCTTAGGACCCAAATATCTTGCCATTTTCTATCTCCAACTAACCTAAAAAACGAGCGTTATACGCGACGTTTTTTCGGCGGACGACAACCGTTATGAGGGATCGGAGTCACATCAGTAATATTAGTGATGCGGAAACCAGCGGCGTTCAGAGCGCGAACAGTAGATTCACGACCCGGACCCGGACCTTTAACCATAACTTCCAGATTCTTGATGCCGTATTCTTTTACGGCTTCTGCGCAACGCTCTGCTGCAACCTGAGCTGCAAACGGAGTGGATTTGCGAGAACCACGGAAACCGGAACCACCGGCTGTTGCCCAACCCAATGCGTTACCCTGACGATCAGTAATAGTAACGATGGTGTTGTTGAAAGAAGCATGGATATGAGCCACGCCGTCAGAGACTTGTTTTCTTACACGTTTACGTGCACGAATTGGTGCCTTTGCCATTATTCAATCACCCCGATTATTTCTTGATCGGTTTGCGCGGACCCTTACGGGTACGTGCGTTGGTCTTAGTACGCTGACCGCGCACTGGCAGACCACGACGATGACGCAAACCGCGATAGCAACCAAGATCCATCAGGCGCTTGATGCTCATGCTGATTTCACGGCGCAGATCACCTTCAACGACAAATTTGGCAACTTCGTCACGCAGCGTGTCGATTTGTCCTTCAGACAGCTCACTGATCTTAACATCTTCAGCGATACCCGCTGCAGCCAGGATGGCTTTAGAACGGGTCTTGCCGATGCCGTAGATCGAAGTTAATGCGATCACAGCATGTTTCTGATCAGGAATGTTAATGCCTGCTATACGGGCCACTATGCACTCCTACTATTTAATATGTACGCACCATGCTGAAAAGCCCGTTTTCAGGATACTCAAATGGAAACGTACAGACATACAAAAGATTGGCTGGCTAATCTAGCCAGCTCAACCCAACTTTGCAAGAAAAATATGCGAAATAATCAGCCTTGGCGCTGTTTATGCTTCGGCTCGGCACTGCAAATCACACGGATGACACCATCACGCTTAACGATTTTGCAGTTACGGCATAATTTCTTGACGGAAGCACGAACTTTCATTTTTACTCTCCGTAACTTCTCAGGCGACCAATTAGCGGCCGTAGCCTTTCAGGTTCGCCTTCTTCAATGCAGACTCATACTGACTGGACATCATCAGAGTTTGCACTTGAGCCATAAAGTCCATAATCACGACAACAACGATAAGCAGTGAGGTCCCACCGAAGTAGAACGGTACTTTCATTGCATCACGCATGAACTCCGGGATCAGGCAGATAAAAGTAATATAAAGCGCACCAACCAAAGTCAGGCGAGTCATTACTTTATCGATATACTTCGCCGTTTGCTCTCCCGGACGAATTCCTGGTACAAATGCACCGGACTTCTTCAGGTTATCTGCTGTTTCACGCGGGTTGAAGACCAACGCCGTGTAGAAGAAACAGAAGAAGATGATCGCAGACGCATAGAGTAACACATAAAGTGGTTGCCCAGGCTGCAAATACAGCGAAATTGTTGTCAGCCAGTTCCAACCAGTACCGCCCCCGAACCATGACGCGATGGTTGCCGGGAACAGAATAATACTGGAAGCGAAGATCGCCGGGATTACCCCTGCCATATTCACTTTCAGCGGCAAATGTGTGCTCTGTGCAGCATAGACACGACGACCCTGCTGACGTTTCGCGTAGTTCACCACAATACGGCGTTGACCACGTTCAACGAAGACAACAAAGAACGTCACTGCAAATACTAATACTGCAACCAACAGCAACAGGAGGAAGTGCAGGTCGCCTTGACGCGCTTGCTCGATAGTATGGGCGATGGCTGGCGGGAGACCCGCAACAATACCGGCGAAGATAATGATTGAGATACCGTTACCGATACCACGTTCAGTAATCTGTTCGCCGAGCCACATCAGGAACATTGTCCCTGTGACCAGACTAACAACAGCGGTGAAATAGAATGCAAAGCCTGGGTTTAAGACCAGGCCCTGCATACCAGGCATATTCGGAAGACCGGTAGCAATACCGATCGACTGGAATATTGCCAGCACCAGAGTACCGTAGCGGGTGTACTGACTAATCTTACGACGTCCAGACTCCCCTTCTTTCTTCAGTTCTGCCAGGGCCGGATGAACGACCGTCAGCAGCTGGATAATAATGGATGCCGAAATATACGGCATAATACCCAGCGCGAAGATAGAAGCACGGCTGAGAGCACCACCAGAGAACATGTTAAACATTTCAATGATGGTGCCTCGCTGTTGCTCAAGCAGTTTGGCAAGTACAGCGGCATCGATACCAGGGATCGGAATAAAAGAGCCAATACGGAACACAATCAGCGCGCCGATTACAAACAGCAGTCTGCGTTTCAGCTCACCAAATCCACCTTTGGCACTTTGAAAATCTAATCCCGGTTGCTTAGCCATCTGCTACTTATTCCTCAATTTTACCGCCAGCAGCTTCGATAGCAGCACGAGCACCTTTAGTAACACGCAGGCCACGAACAGTTACCGGAGTAGAAACTTCACCAGCCAGGATCACTTTCGCGAACTCGATCTGGATACCGATAATGTTAGCTGCTTTCAGCGTGTTCAGGTCTACAACGCCGCCTTCAACTTTCGCCAGGTCAGACAGACGGACTTCCGCTGTGATCGCTGCTTTGCGAGAAGTGAAGCCGAACTTCGGCAGACGACGGTACAGTGGCATCTGGCCACCCTCGAAACCGCGACGTACGCCACCGCCAGAACGAGAGTTCTGACCTTTGTGACCACGACCACCGGTTTTGCCGAGGCCAGAACCGATACCACGACCCAGGCGTTTACCCGCCTTTTTAGAGCCTTCGGCCGGAGACAGAGTATTTAAACGCATCTCTTACTCCTCAACTTTAACCATGAAGTAAACCGCGTTGACCATACCGCGAACAGCAGGAGTATCCTCGCGCTCAACGGTATGACCAATACGACGCAGACCCAGGCCAAGCAGCGTTGCCTTGTGTTTCGGCAGACGACCGATTGCACTGCGGGTTTGAGTGATTTTAATAGTCTTTGCCATGGTCAATTACCCCAGAATTTCTTCAACGGATTTACCACGCTTGGCAGCGACCATTTCTGGAGAATTCATATTTTCCAGGCCATCAATAGTTGCACGAACCACGTTGATCGGGTTGGTGGAACCGTATGCTTTAGCCAGAACGTTATGAACCCCAGCAACTTCCAGAACGGCGCGCATTGCACCACCGGCGATGATACCGGTACCTTCTGAAGCTGGCTGCATGAATACACGAGAACCCGTGTGAACACCTTTAACTGGGTGCTGCAGGGTGCCGTTGTTCAGCGCGACGTTAATCATATTGCGACGGGCTTTTTCCATCGCTTTCTGGATCGCTGCTGGAACTTCACGCGCTTTACCGTAACCAAAACCAACGCGACCGTTACCATCGCCAACTACAGTCAGAGCTGTGAAGGAGAAAATACGACCACCTTTAACGGTTTTAGATACGCGGTTTACCGCGATCAGCTTTTCCTGCAGTTCGCCAGCTTGTTTTTCGATGTGAGCCATCTTACACCTCTACCTTAGAACTGAAGGCCAGCTTCACGGGCAGCATCTGCCAGTGCCTGGACACGACCATGATATTGGAACCCGGAACGGTCAAAGGATACATTGCTGATGCCTTTTTCCAGAGCGCGTTCAGCAACAGCTTTACCAACAGCTGCAGCAGCGTCTTTGTTACCGGTGTACTTCAATTGTTCTGCGATAGCTTTTTCTACAGTAGAAGCAGCTACCAGAACTTCAGAACCGTTCGGTGCAATTACCTGTGCGTAAATGTGACGCGGGGTACGATGTACCACCAGGCGAGTTGCACCCAGCTCTTTGAGCTTGCGGCGTGCGCGGGTCGCACGACGGATACGAGCAGATTTCTTATCCATAGTGTTACCTTACTTCTTCTTAGCCTCTTTGGTACGCACGACTTCGTCGGCGTAACGAACACCCTTGCCTTTATAAGGCTCAGGACGACGGTAGGCGCGCAGATCTGCTGCAACCTGGCCAATCAGCTGTTTATCAGCGCCTTTCAGCACGATTTCAGTCTGAGTTGGACATTCTGCAGTGATACCGGCCGGCAGCGGATGCTCAACAGGGTGAGAGAAGCCCAGAGACAGGCCTACTGCATTCCCTTTGATCGCTGCACGATAACCTACACCAACCAGCTGCAGCTTCTTAGTGAAGCCTTCGGTAACACCGATAACCATTGAGTTCAGCAGGGCACGCGCGGTACCAGCCTGAGCCCAGCCGTCTGCGTAACCATCACGCGGACCGAAGGTCAGAGCATTATCTGCATGTTTAACTTCAACAGCATCGTTGAGAGTACGAGTCAGCTCGCCGTTTTTACCTTTGATCGTAATAACCTGACCGTTGATTTTTACATCAACGCCGGCAGGAACAACGACCGGTGCTTTAGCAACACGAGACATTTTTTCCTCCGATTAGGCTACGTAGCAGATAATTTCGCCGCCAAGACCAGCCTGGCGCGCTGCACGATCAGTCATAACACCTTTAGAGGTAGAAACAACTGCGATACCCAGACCGGCCATAACTTTTGGCAGCTCATCTTTTTTCTTATAGATGCGCAGACCTGGGCGGCTGACACGCTGAATGCTTTCTACAACAGCTTTACCCTGGAAGTACTTAAGAGTCACTTCCAGTTCCGGCTTGGTGTCGCCTTCAACTTTAAAATCTTCAATAAAACCTTCGTCCTTCAGCACGTTGGCGATTGCCACTTTCAGCTTGGAGGAAGGCATGGTGACCGCAGCTTTATTCGCGGCCTGACCGTTACGGATACGGGTCAGCATATCCGCGATCGGATCTTGCATGCTCATCTGTCTTTACTCCCGTGATTCAATTGGTGACAATTACCAGCTAGCCTTTTTCAAGCCTGGCACTTCACCGCGCATGGCGGCTTCACGCAGCTTAATACGGCTCAACCCGAACTTGCCCACATAACCATGTGGACGACCTGTTTGACGGCAGCGGTTACGCTGACGAGACGGGCTGGAATCACGCGGCAGAGTTTGCAGCTTGAGAACTGCGTTCCAACGATCTTCGTCGGAAGCGTTCACATCAGAGATGATCGCTTTCAGTTCAGCGCGTTTAGCGAAGAATTTATCAGCTAAAGCTACGCGTTTTACTTCGCGTGCTTTCATTGATTGCTTAGCCATTCAGTAACCCTACCTTACTTGCGGAACGGGAAGTCAAAGGCAGCCAGCAGAGCACGGCCTTCTTCGTCAGATTTCGCAGTAGTGGTAATGGTAATATCCAAACCACGCACGCGGTCGACTTTATCGTAGTCGATTTCTGGGAAGATGATCTGCTCACGGACACCCATGCTGTAGTTACCACGACCGTCGAATGACTTAGCGGACAGGCCACGGAAGTCACGGATACGAGGTACAGCAATAGTGATCAGGCGCTCAAAGAACTCCCACATGCGTTCGCCACGCAGAGTTACTTTACAGCCGATCGGATAGCCCTGACGGATTTTGAAGCCTGCAACTGATTTGCGTGCTTTGGTGATCAGCGGTTTTTGACCGGAGATTGCTGTCAGGTCAGCTGCTGCGTTATCCAGCAGTTTCTTGTCAGCGATCGCTTCACCAACACCCATGTTCAGGGTGATCTTCTCGACCCGAGGGACTTGCATGACAGAATTGTAGTTAAACTCAGTCATGAGTTTCTTAACTACTTCGTCTTTGTAGTAATCATGCAGTTTCGCCATCGTACTACTCCAAATTACTTGATAGTTTCGCTGTTAGACTTGAAGAAACGGACTTTTTTGCCGTCTTCGAATCTAAAGCCTACACGGTCAGCCTTGCCGGTTGCCGCATTGAAGATTGCAACGTTAGAAACCTGAATAGCAGCTTCTTTTTCAACGATGCCGCCTGGTTGGTTCAGGGCCGGAACCGGCTTCTGATGTTTCTTAACCAGGTTGATACCTTCAACAATGACCTTGCCGGAAGACAGGACATTTTTTACTTTACCGCGTTTACCTTTATCTTTACCGGTTAACACGATAACTTCGTCATCACGACGGATTTTCGCTGCCATGATTCGCTCCTTAGAGTACTTCTGGTGCCAGAGAGATAATTTTCATGAACTTCTCAGTACGAAGTTCACGAGTTACCGGCCCAAAGATACGCGTGCCGATTGGCTGCTCGCTGTTATTGTTCAAAATAACGCATGCATTACCATCGAAGCGAATGACAGAACCGTCAGGGCGACGAACACCCTTCTTGGTGCGCACCACTACCGCTTTCAGCACATCACCTTTTTTGACCTTACCACGTGGAATTGCTTCTTTGATGGTGATCTTGATGATGTCGCCTACGCCTGCGTAGCGACGGTGCGAGCCACCCAGAACCTTGATACACATTACGCGACGTGCACCGGAGTTGTCGGCGACGTTCAGCATAGTCTGTTCTTGGATCATTTTAGTGCTCCGCTAATGTCAACTACTACCTGAGACTCTAAAATCAGAGCCGTTAAAAAGCCCCATATCGAGGGCGCGGCATTATAACACCGCTTCTGCAATATGGGTAGAAAAAATAAACGGCTCATCGCTGAGCCGTTTATTCGTATCGAGAACGGGTACTGTATTACAGAACCGCTTTCTCTACAACGCGAACCAGCGTCCAGGACTTAGTCTTGGACAGTGGACGGCATTCACGGATTTCAACCTTGTCGCCGATACCACATTCGTTGTTCTCGTCATGTACGTGCAGTTTGGTCGTACGCTTGATGAATTTACCGTAGATCGGGTGTTTCACAATGCGTTCGATAGCAACAACGATGGATTTCTCCATTTTGTCGCTAACAACACGACCTTGCAGAGTACGGATTTTATCGGTCATTACGCACCCGCCTTCTCAGTCAGTAAAGTCTTAACGCGTGCAACATTGCGACGCACTTGCTTCAGCAGGTGGGTCTGTTGCAGCTGGCCACTTGCAGCCTGCATACGCAGGTTGAACTGCTCGCGCAGCAGGTTCAGCAGCTCAGCGTTCAGCTCTTCAACGCTCTTTTCACGCAGCTCTTTTGCTTTCATTACATCACCGTCTTAGTTACAAAGGTGGTTTTGATAGGCAGTTTCGCTGCTGCCAGGCCGAAGGCTTCACGGGCCAGCTCTTCCGGAACACCGTCCATTTCATACAGGACTTTGCCCGGTTGGATCAAGGCAACCCAGTACTCCACGTTACCTTTACCTTTACCCATACGAACTTCCAGCGGCTTCTCGGTGATCGGTTTGTCCGGGAATACACGGATCCAGATCTTACCTTGACGCTTAACTGCACGGGTCATTGCACGACGTGCTGCTTCGATCTGACGTGCAGTCAGACGACCACGGCCAACAGCTTTCAGACCGAAAGTGCCGAAGCTAACATCCGTACCCTGCGCCAGACCACGGTTGCGGCCTTTGTGCACTTTACGGAATTTTGTACGCTTTGGTTGTAACATCAGCGACGCTCCTTATTTACGGCCTTTACGCTGCTGCTTTTTAGGTTGAGCAGCCGGTTTTTCCGGTTGTTCAACAGCAGCCATACCACCCAGGATCTCACCTTTGAAGATCCATACCTTAACGCCGATTACACCGTAAGTGGTGTGCGCTTCAGAGGTGTTGTAGTCGATGTCAGCACGCAGAGTGTGCAGCGGTACGCGACCTTCACGATACCATTCGGTACGTGCGATTTCCGCGCCGCCCAGACGGCCGCTAACTTCAACTTTGATACCTTTAGCGCCCAGACGCATTGCGTTCTGTACAGCACGCTTCATAGCACGACGGAACATAACACGACGTTCCAGCTGAGAAGTGATGCTGTCAGCAACCAATTTAGCGTCCAGTTCAGGCTTACGAACTTCAGCGATATTGATCTGTGCAGGAACGCCAGCGATATCCGCTACGACCTTGCGCAGTTTTTCTACGTCTTCGCCTTTCTTACCGATAACGATGCCAGGACGAGCAGTGTGAATAGTCACACGGATGCTCTTAGCTGGACGCTCGATAACGATACGAGATACAGACGCTTTAGCCAGTTCCTTCGTCAGGTACTGACGTACTTTAAAATCGCTGTCCAGGTTGTCAGCGAATTCTTTGGTGTTCGCAAACCAGGTAGAGTTCCATGGTTTTACAATACCCAGGCGAATACCATTAGGATGTACTTTCTGACCCATTGCTAGTCTCCAGAGTCTCAGCGATCGGACACAACCACAGTAATGTGGCTGGTGCGCTTCAGGATGCGATCTGCACGACCTTTCGCACGCGGCATAATGCGCTTCATGCTTGGGCCTTCATCTACGAAAATTTTCGCGACTTTCAGATCGTCGATGTCAGCGCCATCGTTGTGTTCAGCGTTAGCAATGGCAGATTCCAGTACTTTCTTGACCAATACCGCAGCTTTCTTGTTGGTATAGGTCAGGATGTCCAGGGCCTGCGACACTTTCTTACCGCGAATCAGGTCAGCAACAAGGCGAACCTTCTGTGCAGAAGAACGAGCATGGCGATGTTGAGCTAAAGTTTCCATCTCTTCCTCCTACCTTATTTCTTCTTCGCTTTTTTATCAGCAGCGTGGCCGCGATAAGTACGAGTCGGTGCGAATTCACCCAGTTTGTGACCAACCATTTCGTCGGTAACAAAGACTGGAACGTGCTGACGACCATTATGGACAGCGATGGTCAAACCGATCATGTTAGGAAAGATCGTTGAACGACGGGACCAAGTGCGCAGGGGCTTCTTGTCTCCGCTTTCCACCGCTTTCTCTACCTTCTTCAGCAAGTGCAGGTCAATAAAAGGACCTTTCTTGAGAGAACGTGGCATGGCTTATCCTCTAAAATTATTTGCTACGGCGACGTACGATAAATTTATCAGTACGCTTGTTGCTGCGGGTCTTCTTACCTTTGGTCTGAACGCCCCACGGAGTTACCGGGTGCTTACCAAAGTTACGACCTTCACCACCACCATGTGGGTGGTCTACTGGGTTCATCGCAGTACCGCGAACGGTAGGACGAACACCACGCCAGCGTGCAGCACCAGCTTTACCCAGAACGCGCAGCATATGCTCAGCATTGCCAACTTCGCCCAGAGTAGCGCGGCAGTCTGCTTCGACTTTACGCATTTCACCAGAACGCAGACGCAGGGTGACATAAGCACCGTCACGCGCAACGATCTGAACGTAAGTACCCGCGGAACGCGCCAGCTGACCGCCTTTACCTGGTTTCATTTCTACGTTATGAACGGTAGAACCAACCGGGATATTGCGCATCGGCAGGGTGTTGCCTGCTTTGATTGCAGCATCAACGCCAGACTGAATCTGGTCGCCAGCTTTCAGGCCTTTAGGGGCCAGGATGTAACGGCGTTCGCCATCTTTGTACAGAACCAGCGCGATGTTCGCGGAACGGTTCGGATCGTACTCAAGACGCTCAACAACTGCTGGGATACCGTCTTTGTTGCGTTTGAAGTCAACAATACGATAAGCCTGCTTGTGGCCACCACCGATGTGACGAGTGGTGATACGGCCATTGTTGTTACGACCACCGGATTTGCTGTTTTTTTCCAGCAACGGAGCAAAAGGTTTGCCCTTGTGCAGCTCAGGGTTAACCACTTTAACTACGTGGCGACGACCCGGAGATGTCGGTTTACATTTAACAACTGCCATTGTATTACTCCTCCGACTTACTCAGCGCCGCCAACGAAGTCCAGGTTCTGGCCTTCTTTCAGGGTGACGTAAGCTTTTTTCCAGTCGCTACGACGACCGATACGCTGTCCGTGACGTTTAACTTTCCCTTTAACTACCAGGGTGTTAACGACTTCGACTTCGACTTCAAACAGTTTCTGCACAGCAGCTTTGATCTCTGCTTTGGTCGCGTCTTTAGCAACTTTGAGAACGATGGTGTTTGTTTTTTCCATCGCAGTAGACGCTTTTTCAGAAACGTGCGGTGCGCGCAGCACCTTCAGCAGACGTTCTTCACGAATCATGCCAGCATCTCCTCAACTTGCTTAACAGCATCAGCAGTCATTACGACTTTGTCGAAGGCGATCAGGCTAACCGGGTCGATACCAGTCGCGTCGCGTACGTCAACCTTGTGCAGGTTGCGCGCGGCCAGGAACAGGTTCTCGTCCAGCTCACCGGTGATGATCAGCACATCTTCCAGAGCCATGTCTTTCAGTTTCTGTGCCAGCAGCTTAGTTTTAGGCGCTTCTACAGAGAACTTCTCGACAACGATCAGACGATCCTGACGTACCAGCTCGGACAGGATGCTTTTCAGCGCGCCGCGGTACATCTTTTTGTTAACTTTTTGACTGTGGTCCTGTGGACGCGCAGCGAAGGTCACGCCACCTGAACGCCAGATCGGGCTCTTGATAGAACCTGAACGCGCACGGCCGGTACCTTTCTGGCGCCATGGCTTTTTGCCAGAACCAGTTACTTCAGCACGAGTCTTCTGAGCACGAGTACCCTGACGAGCACCAGCTGCATAAGCAACAACAACCTGGTGAACCAGCGCTTCGTTGAAATCACGACCGAAGGTAGTTTCGGAAACAGTCAGCGCGCTCTGCGCGTCTTTCAATACTAATTCCATTGCTATCCCCTTACGCCTTCACAGCTGGTTTAACGATCAGGTCGCTACCGGTTGCACCCGGGACCGCACCTTTAACCAGCAGCAGGTTGCGCTCAGCGTCAACACGTACTACGTCCAGGCTCTGAACAGTTACACGTTCGTTGCCCAGCTGACCTGCCATTTTCTTGCCTTTGAACACTTTGCCCGGAGTCTGGTTCTGACCGATAGAACCCGGAACGCGGTGAGACAAGGAGTTACCGTGAGTAGCGTCCTGGGTACGGAAGTTCCAGCGCTTAACGGTACCAGCAAAACCTTTACCTTTAGAGGTACCGGTTACGTCAACTTTTTTAACGTCAGCAAACAGCTCAACGCTAATGTCCTGACCTACGGTGAACTCTTCGCCTTCAGCAAGACGGAATTCCCACAGACCACGGCCAGCTTCAACGCCAGCTTTAGCGAAGTGACCCGCTTCTGGTTTGGTTACACGGTTAGCTTTTTTAGCACCAGTGGTAACCTGAATAGCGCGGTAGCCATCGTTAGCCAGATCTTTAACCTGAGTAACGCGGTTTGCTTCAACTTCGATTACGGTTACTGGGATAGAAACGCCATCTTCAGTGAAGATGCGGGTCATACCCACTTTTTTACCGACTAAACCAATCATTGTTTCAACCTCTCAATCGCTCGATGACCTGATTAACCCAGGCTGATCTGCACGTCTACACCGGCAGCCAGATCCAGACGCATCAGAGCATCAACGGTTTTCTCAGTTGGCTCAACGATGTCAACCAGACGCTTGTGAGTGCGGATTTCGTACTGATCACGCGCGTCTTTGTTAACGTGCGGGGAGATCAGAACGGTGAAGCGCTCTTTGCGGGTCGGCAGCGGGATCGGACCACGGACTTGCGCACCAGTGCGCTTAGCAGTCTCGACGATTTCCGCGGTTGATTGATCGATCAGACGATGATCAAACGCTTTAAGGCGGATACGGATTCTTTGGTTCTGCATGAGACCAGAGCTCCAATTATTTTATAAACGAAAATGATTACTCCTCAAACCCATTACGATTGATGGGAGAGTGTAACCGTTCTTACGTAGCTCCCCAATTGGGAGCATTGTTGAGTAACAAAATGAGTCACTCCGGTTCAGATTGAACCCGCCGTCAATTACGACAAGCCCGCGCATTATACGTAAATCTGGACAAGACGCAAGTGCCGTTTAGAATTTAAGCGCTAATGGTGTACCTTGCGTAAGGCCTCGCACTATTTTCTGCAATCCGTCCCCTTTCTTCTGTTCTTATGAAACCACTACGCAATTACATTTTTTGGCTATTGCCAGGCATTCGTGGTGTGGAGAGTATGCGCTGAAATTCACCTTGAGGTTTCGTTCATGCTTACTCTCCTCCCCTTCCTGCTCATCTATTTTGTTCTCTCAGGTTTACTGGTGCGTGAAGATATTCGCTCAGGCATTCTCCCTGATAAATATCTCTGTCCCCTGTTATGGGCTGGTTTGCTCTATCAACTCTGTCTTCACCCTGATTTTCTGCCTGGCGCAGTGGTCGGGGCGATGGCAGGGTATGTCGGCTTTGCCATGATCTACTGGGGTTATCGGCTAATATTTCGCCGTGAAGGGATGGGCTATGGCGATGTGAAGTATCTTTCAGCGCTCGGTGCATGGCATGGTTGGTGCGTGTTGCCCGAACTGGCACTGGTTGCCGCACTATTGGCGCTGCTCTACCTTCTTATGACTTCGTTGTTCAACCCTGTCAGACGGACATTAAAAAACCCACTGCCTTTTGGGCCATTTCTGGCGGCAGCGGGTTTATGTGTAGGTTGGCAGACGCTGGTTAATCTTCCACTTTAATCTGCGACTGGAGATAGTTTTGCAGGCCAATTTTGCCAATGAGATCCAGCTCGGTTTCCAGCCAGTCGATATGCCCTTCTTCATCGGCCAGAATCTGGATCATCATATCGCGGCTAACGTAGTCATGGACGCTGTCTGCGTAGGCAATAGCTTCGCGAAGGTCTTTTGCGCCTTCAAGTTCAAGTCTGAGATCGGATCGCAGCATCTCTTCAACATCTTCACCGATGCCGAGTTTACCGAGGTCCTGCAGGTTGGGGATGCCTTCGAGAAATAAAATACGCTCGATATATTTATCGGCATGTTTCATCTCATCGATGGATTCGTGATACTCAACGTCGTTGAGGCGCATGAGGCCCCAGTTTTTAAACATTCTCGCATGGAGAAAATACTGATTGATTGCGACAAGCTCATTTCCCAATAATTTATTGAGATAACTTATGATTTTAACATCACCTTTCATTATATAGTCCCTCCGCTTCCACTCATTGAAGCGTAGATCGGGCTACAGGGATGTCAAAAAAAAGATGGGCGCTTACGCGATCTCTTTGTATTCCGGGATCTGCATCAGTTCATCCTGCATGATTTCACGCGCTGCGCGTACGCATTTACCGCATTGATTTCCCACTGGAACAAACTTGCGAAGTTGCTGGAAGGACTGTGGCTGAAACTGGCGAACGGCCTGACGTATTTTTTTGTCACTCACACCATTACATAAACAAACGTACATAAAGACTCCCGTTCAAAATATGCGCAAAGTGTAAGTGAGAATGGTTATGATTACAATAGCACAAACGCCAGTATACGGGGCGGGAGCAAACAAAAAATGCGAAAATTTGTGACAAATACACACGCTAAGAAAACAAAAAAGGACGCCGAAGCGTCCTTTTTTTATTCGGGGATAATTAATTAGCCCAGAACTTTAGCAACAACGCCCGCGCCAACGGTACGGCCGCCTTCACGGATTGCGAAACGCAGACCGTCGTCCATCGCGATTGGGTGGATCAGCGTCACAACCATCTTGATGTTGTCGCCTGGCATTACCATCTC
>NZ_JBMKJG010000038.1:0-24330 GCF_049237765.1 Enterobacter cloacae complex sp. SHL021
ATGAGGTCTCTTCTGATTTGTTAGCGCAACCAGTAGATCACACTTCATCGTGCTTTTCATTTTTCTGGGGAACCCTCAGCCCTGTGGGAGAGGGCAACAGACCGCACTATTTATCCGACGACGCCTGCCACAGATTCAACTCTCCATCCGCAACATGCTTATCAATGCGTATCAGCTCCTCTTCGCTAAAGCGCAGGTTTTTCAGCGCCTGAACGTTCTCTTCCAGCTGTTCCGGGCGGCTCGCGCCAATCAGCACGGACGTTACGCGCTCATCTTTCAGCAGCCAGCTTAGCGCCATCTGCGCCATTGTCTGACCACGTGCCTGTGCCATCTCATTGAGCAAGCGCAGACTGTTCAGATTGGCTTCGGTCAGCATCTTCTGCGTCAGCCCGCGCACTTTATTCCCCTCGCGCTGCATCCGCGAACCTTCAGGAATACCGTTGAGGTATTTTCCGGTCAGCAACCCCTGCGCCAGTGGGGTAAACGCAATACAGCCAGTACCGTTTTGCTTTAGCGTCTCCAGCAGGCCGGTTTTATCCACCCAGCGATTAAGCAGGTTGTACGACGGCTGATGGATGAGCAGTGGAATTTTCCATTCGCGAAGCAGGTCAGCCATTTTCTGCGTGCGCGCCGTTGAATAGGACGAAATTCCGACATACAGCGCTTTACCGCTCTGCACCGCATGGGCCAGCGCGGCAGCGGTCTCTTCCATCAGCGTGTTCTCATCCACGCGATGGGAATAGAAAATATCCACATATTCCAGACCCATACGCTTCAGGCTCTGGTCGAGGCTGGCGAGCAGATATTTGCGCGAGCCGCCCGAGCCATACGGTCCCGGCCACATGTCGTAACCCGCTTTGGTGGAGATAATCAGCTCGTCGCGACAGGCGGCAAAATCCTCCCGCAGCAGGCGACCAAAGTTCTCTTCCGCGCTCCCCGCTGGCGGGCCGTAGTTATTGGCAAGATCGAAATGGGTGATACCGAGGTCGAAGGCTTTACGCAGCAGCGCACGCTGGGTGTCGAGCGGCTGAAGGTGGCCGAAGCTATGCCACAGGCCGAGCGACAGCGCAGGCAGGCGCAGCCCGCTTTTGCCACAGTAGCGGTACTGCATATTTTCATAACGGCCGGGGTTAGGGTGCCAGGACATGATGTCTCCTTTCTTATCGATGAATTTTTGAAACAGCGTTTTCATTCTGTCCTTATCAAAACACAAATCCTGGGAAGAAGCGATGCCAGACCTCACTGACAGCACTTTCCCCAGGACGTGTTTGATGACATGCACCGTACTGCCCGGTAAACGCAGCGTACCGGGCATCAGACGACACTCAGAAGCTGTAGCTCATCCCCGCCTGCACGCTGGCATCGTTATCCACATCGCCCGTGCCAACGTATACACCTGTGTTAAGGGTAAAGTTGTGGGCGACGGTGGCATTAATACCCGCCCCAAACATACCCATGGCGTTGTTATGACCTGAGGTGTTGTGGTAATCCGCTACCTGAATGTCAGTATCATCGCTGAACTCTTTCTGGAAGCGCGCGTCAATCCACGGCATCACCAGCACGTTCTTATTCAGATCCCGAAGCGTGGTCGTTAGCCGAACCCCGACGCCCCCGTTCCATGACGAGACCTGGCTGTCGGCAAAGGCCACTTCACTGTCAGAGAAGCCGTTTGCTTTGGTCTGATCCCAGCCTAAGGTGGCGTAAGGTTGCAGCAGCGTTTCACCAGGCAGCAGTACGTTCACCCCCATGCGGGCCTGTGCAAGATACAGGCTACCATCGGTGGAGCCGTGCAGCGCTTCCGTCATACCGCTGGTGTTGCCCGTAACGTTATTGGCAGACAGGGAGTAACGCATATCGCCATAGCTGAAGCTGCCGTCAGCGAACAGTCCCCAGTTTCTGCTGTCTAGCGCCTGCTGCCAGCCGCCGTAAATGCTGTAGTAATTGCCGTAAACGCTGTCTTTAAAGCCGTCGACACTGTCGCTGGTGTCCTGCGCGCGGCTGCGCGTCCACGCCAGTGCGATACCGCCGGTTACGCTATCGCCGTTGTTCAGATGAGCGGTCCAGTCCACGCCGCCCTGTGCCCCCTGGGTAATGCTCTTATAGTCGACGTCGTTGCTGAAATTGCCGTTCTGATAGAGGAAATCCCCCCAGACCTGCGCACCATCCTGCTGTTCTCCCAGCATATTTGCGAGATGCACCTGGTTCATATGGTTGCTGATGTCATCAGCAACCTGATGTCCGGCCTGTTCGGCGGCATCCAGTCCGGCGATCAGCCCCTGAACGTCGCTCGCGAGGTTTCCCTTCTGGCTGTTAAATTCAATATTCCAGCTCTGGCTATTATCTGCGGTAAGCTGAGTCTGAGGTGAGCCGTCGGCGGCAACAACATTCAGGCTATTGTTGTAGTTATACGCGCCGCTACGGTTCTCAACATTCTGCTGTCCGTTGGTAAAACTTGCGGCGGCATAATTTTCTGGTGCGCTGCTGCCTGAAGTGGTGAACGTACCAAGAATAACGTTATGTTGATTCAGTGCTGACGGGGTGATGCTATTCACAATCACTGCGTTATTGGCGCCGGTAATATTACCGAAATTAACATAGCTGTCGGTGCTCATGGTAACCAGTGCATTGCTGCCGGTGGTGGTGGCTATCAGGGTTGAACCGTTTTGCAAACTCCAGCTGGTTGCATCGTTAATTTTATCAATGGCAATACTGTTATCGCTGGTGGTATTTACCGTTTCAAACTGGCTTATTTGTCCGGATATGGAGCTGCCCGCATCCATTGAAAGAGTATCGCTACCGTCACCGCCGTTAACATTGCCATTTACATGTGAATCATTGGTCAGCACGATCGTATCATCACCCGCACCCGTTGTAATATCACCGTTGACGGTTGCATTATTCTGCAGCGTGATGGTGCTGCTGCCTTTATTCTGGCTGGTATTTATCCCGCCATTCACGGTGCTGTTATCCACCAGAACGGAATTTGCGGAATTACCATCGACGGTTACATTGCCATTTACAACGCTGTTATTTGTCAGTGAGATATGGGTGGTGCCGTTTTCGTTAATGGCTCCAATATCTCCGGTGATCGTGCTGTTATTCAGCGCCAGCGAATCAGCCTTCGTTCCGTACATTGCAATGGCGACATCGCCAAAGGCATCCAGGTTGATGTCGCTGAAGGGCTTGTATTCGCTCAGTTTTACCGCCAGCGTGTCGATGTTCTGCGCGATTTCGCTCTGCGAGGCATCCACGGAAGCGTTAGTCAGCGTAATATTGGTATCAGATTTATCGCTACCCGCGTAGATACCGCCTCTATCCATCGTACTGTCGCTGATGGCAATATTTTGCGCACCGGCTCCCGCGCTGAGAATACTGCCGTGCAGTAAGCTGCCGTTCTCAACGATCACGTTGTGGTAGCCTTTATCCATCGGGTCGAGGTAAATGGCTGAACCTATCATATAGGCTTTCTTTCCCTCATAGCTTCCGGCGTCATTTTCGCCATTCAGCGTAGCGGCATCGATGGTAACCGTCGTATTGGTGGTTGCGCCAGTATTGCCCACTTCGATCATATCGACGGTGGCGCCGTTATTCAGCGTAATATTAGCCGTCCCCCCGTTGCTGCCCTGAATATAATGGCCGGACATGTCGGTGCCGGAAACGGTCAATGACTGGGTATCTCCTGATTCACGACTTCCATCCATAAATATATTATTTGCGGTGGTGTCGGCCATAATGGCATTAGTCACGCCGGGATCCTGATAGAAACTATTATCTTTGTACTTCGATAAGCCGCAGGTCTGCGATGTCACGCCGGGCTGGCAGGGCGTGGCTGGCGTTACGGCAGCCTGGGCGCCAAATGACGTTAAAGCCACTAAAACACATTGCGAAAGCAACGTACGATTCATTAATTTGCGCATTTTAAGTTCTCTGGATGAGTCGATAATTGTCCGGCTCTTTTTAAATGAATTTATTTAAAATAAGAACTTTCTTACGGGGTGGGGATGTAATGAAATCTAAAAATATATCCCGCGAAATAATTAACAGTTAAATAATTAAACCTGATTGATAAAATTTAATTAATTCATGTGGTAAATATTTTGGAATGATTTGCATACAAATTAAGGGGTTTCTTGACTGGATGTGCGGTACTTTGATCGCCCCATATCACCAGAATATTAACCCTTTCGGGTTATGAGGTTAATTAACTGTTTGTCTGTTTTACATATCGACAGCTGCTGAAATATTAAAACACGTATTGTGCAGGGAGATTTTCCCCGCAGCAATTATCGCTTTTCCAGCGATCGGCAGGGCAGTAAATAATTTTATAAAATTATTCGCGAAAAAGTATAACTTCCCCGGTTCCTGCCGATAACGAGAGTAGTACTCGCCTCTGGGCGAACTCACCCTCACGGCAAGGAACACTTATGAACATGCTCCGTAATTTCACGATCCGTTTCGTCATGCTGACGATCCTGGGGATCTTTTGTTTAATGTGGGCAGGCGTTGGACTCTACAGCACCTGGTCCCTCTCTCGCGTTTCGGATGGCAATGAAGTCGATCGCCAGCTGGTGAAACAGATGACCATACTCAGCCAGGGCAACGATCAGTATTTCCGCTTTGTCACCCGACTGAGCCGCGCGATGGAAGTCAAAGCCGCTGGCGGTACGCCGGATCTGGCCTCCGCCCAGCAGGCGCTGGATAACATGGGCAAAAAACTGGCCGAGATGAAAGCGATCTCTCCGGGTCCGATGGATGAACAGGTCTCCTCCCGGGTGATCGGCACCTGGCAGGCGCTGCTCGAGCAGGGCGTTACGCCACAAATGCAGCAGGCGAAGCTGGGCGCGCTGGATGGTTATCGCCAGCAGTCTAATAACGTCACGCCACAGCTGAGCCGTGCGTTTGGTGCGGCCGCTGAGGAGTTCAATAACGCCGCTGCGAAGGCCCTCGACAGTACCCGCGTAGTGGTGGATGGCCTGACCAGCATGACCCGCACGGTGATTATTGCCGCCACCCTGATTGGTCTGCTGATCCTGCTCTTTAGCGACCGTTACCTGGTGGCGATGCTGGTGAAACCGCTGGACCGAATTCGTCAGCAGTTCCGCCAGATTGCGCAGGGCGATCTCAGCCAGCCCATTGAACCGTTTGGTCGTAACTGTGTGGGACAGCTGGTGCCGTTGCTGAGTGCCATGCAGGACAGCCTGCGTGAGGCGGTCAGCACGATCCGCGCGGGCAGTGAAAATATCTGGCGCGGGGCGACCGAGATCTCCAGCGGTAACAACGATCTCTCCTCCCGTACCGAAGAGCAGGCTGCCGCGCTGGAAGAGACAGCAGCCAGCATGGAGCAACTCACTGCCACCGTGAAGCTGAACGCCGAAAGCGCACGTCAGGCAAGCCAGCTGGCGGATGTGGCATCGACCACGGCCAGCCGCGGTGGCTCGCTGGTGGAGGAGGTGGTGACCACCATGAGCGGTATTTCCGACAGCTCGAAGAAAATTGCTGAAATCACCACCGTGATTAACAGTATCGCCTTCCAGACCAATATCCTGGCGCTCAACGCAGCAGTGGAAGCGGCGCGAGCGGGTGAGCAAGGCCGTGGCTTTGCCGTGGTGGCAGGTGAGGTGCGTAATCTGGCCAGCCGCAGCGCCAACGCGGCGAAAGAGATTGAAGGGCTGATTGCCGATTCCGTCGCTCGCGTCGAGCAGGGGGCTCAACTGGTGAACGACACGGGGACCACCATGGAAGCGATTCTGCGCGATGTAACGGAAGTGACCACCATCATGAAGCAGATTGCGTCAGCCTCTGAGGAGCAAAGCAAAGGCATTTCCCAGGTCGGGGTTGCCATTACGTAGATGGACGGTGTAACCCAGCAAAATGCCTCGCTGGTGGAGCAGGTCTCCGCCGCGGCAGCGGCACTTGAGCGGCAGACCGAAGAGCTTCAGCGTTCGGTGCAGAAGTTCCGTCTCACGGCATAATGTTGCGGTTGGTTGCCTGACCAGAGAAAACAAGAAACCCAGCGTAAGCGCTGGGTTGAGGCTGCTGATATCGTGCGAGATGTGCCCCTCGCCCGGCGGCGCTACGCTGACCCGGCCTACAACGAACAGTGCCAATTTATTGATATTGTTGTCGATTGTAGGCCGGGTCAGCGTAGCGCCACCCGGCAAAACAGGCGGTTCAGTTTTTGATAGCGGGGTTTGTCATTAAACTCAACCTACCGGCTCGAAAAGCAGAACCACGGCGTTTATCAGTGCGTCGCTTCACCAATCAGCGCGCCTGAACCCGCACCCACAGCGGCACCTTTCAGCACGCTGTTGCCCGTCACGGCAGCGGCACCTGCACCAACAACAGCGCCTACGGCACCGCCTTTACGCGCGGCTTTACCTTTGTCACCGTTTTTGAACATCGCACCCGTGCCTGCACCCACGACCGCGCCGCCTACGGTGGATTTCAGATCTTTACCTGTGGCCGCCCCAATCGCCGCGCCTGCTACCGCACCGGCGGCGGTTTTATCCATCGCCATACCTGAGGTAGAAAAAAGAAGGATGCTGATCACCAGCGCTGTATTGATTGATTTCATAACAAATCCTTTGTGACTGCTGTCGGTTGAAACGTCGCTTCTCGCCGTCTGGCTGGAGAAAAACGTCCGCATAGTGCCAGTAATACCGGCCCAACCCTTAAGCTAATCATGCCCTGGGCAAGGATTTGCCTGGCCGGGCGGTTACCCGCCCGGCAGCGCATCACGCCTGACGCTTATCTTCGGTTTTGGTTTCGAAGTCGCTCGCCGCGTGGCGTTCGTGGAGTTGCTCGTTAAGCTCACCGTTGGTGCGATTCACAATCCGTCCGCGCTTCACGGCAGGGCGGTTCGCTACGTCTTTTGCCCAGCGCTGGACGTTGGTGTACTTCTCTGCGTCCAGGAACTCGGCGGCGTTGTAGACGCTGCCCAGCGCCACGCAGCCAAACCACGGCCAGACCGCCATATCGGCGATGGTATATTCTTCACCCGCCACGTAACGGCCGCGGGCGAGCTGTTTATCCAGCACGTCGAACAGGCGCTTGGCTTCCATCGTGAAGCGGTCAATCGCGTACTCGATCTTCACCGGCGCATAGTTGTAGAAATGGCCGAAACCGCCACCGAGGAACGGGGCCGCGCCCTGTAGCCAGAACAGCCAGTTCAGGGTTTCCGTGCGGCCAGCCGGATCTTTTGGCAGGAAATGCCCGAACTTCTCTGCCAGATAGAGCAGAATGTTGCCGGATTCAAATACGCGCGTTGGCGGGGTGGTGGAGTGGTCACGAAGCGCCGGTATTTTCGAGTTCGGGTTCACCTCAACAAAGCCACTGGAGAACTGATCGCCTTCACCGATGCGGATCAGCCACGCGTCGTACTCCGCGCCCGTTACGCCCAGCGCCAGCAGCTCTTCGAGCATGATCGTCACTTTCTGGCCGTTCGGCGTGCCCAGGGAGTAAAGCTGCAGCGGGTGCGAACCGACGGGCAGATCTTTCTCATGTGTGGCACCAGAAACAGGACGGTTGATGTTGGCGAACGCCCCGCCGCCGTTCTTTTTCCATTCCCACACTTTGGGTGGCTGATAGGTATTTTCGTCTGACATGTTGGCCTGCCTTTTTTGTGATGTGTTGAGGCAGTGTAGCAGGAGATGAATAGACCGTTTAACGAACTGAGCGCAAAGGTCAGGGGAGGTGTATGATAACCCTACCTCTGTCAGGTTAATTACAACGTGCAGACGACGACAACCCTTCCAAAATTGCCGCCTGCCTGTTTTAGGTTGGATACATGCGTAAAGGAAAGTTAAGCAGTGATGCGCCATTCGGGACGTTGTTAGGCTATGCGCCCGGTGGCGTGGCGATTTACTCTTCAAATTACGGCAGTCTGGACCCGCGTAAGTACCCGCAAGACGCGGATTTCCGCAGCTATATCGGCAACGAATACATGGGCCACAAGTGGCAGTGTGTAGAGTTCGCCCGCCGTTTCCTGTTCCTCAACTATGGCTTTGTGTTTACCGATGTCGGGATGGCGTGGGAGATCTTCTCCCTGCGTTTTTTGCGCCAGGTGGTGAACGATAATATTCTGCCGTTACAGGCTTTTGCCAACGGCTCGAAACGCGCGCCGCAGGCCGGGGCGCTGCTCATCTGGCAAAAGGGCGGCGAGTTTCATGAAACCGGCCATGTCGCGGTAATCACCCAGCTTTTAGATGGCAAGGTCCGCATTGCCGAGCAGAATGTTATTCACTCCCCGCTTCCGCTCGGACAGCAGTGGACCCGCGAACTGCGCATGACCGTTGAGAACGGCTGTTACACGCTTCATGACACTTTCAGCGATACCGAAATCCTTGGCTGGATGATCCAGACGGACGACACGGAGCACAGCATTCCCCAGCCCGAACCTGACGGCGAACTGCTGAAAATCAGCGGTGCGCGGTTGAAGAATAAACGTCAATACGACGGAAAATGGCTCAACGAAAATGACGCCCTGCAGCAGGCCTACATCCGCGCCAACGGCCACGTTATTAATAACGATCCCTGCCACTATTTCACGATTACCGAAAGCGCCGAGCAGGAGCTGATTAAAGCGACCAATGAACTGCATCTGATGTATCTGCACGCCACCGACAAAGTGCTGAAAGATGACAACTTACTGGCGCTTTTCGACATCCCCAAAATCCTCTGGCCGCGCCTGCGTCTCTCCTGGCAGTGGCGTCGCCACCATATGATCACTGGTCGTATGGATTTCTGTATGGATGAGCGCGGCATTAAGGTTTACGAGTACAACGCTGATTCCGCCTCCTGCCACACCGAGGGCGGCTTAATTCTGGAAGAGTGGGTCAAAAACGGTTATCGCGGCAATGGGCACAACCCGGCAGAAGGTTTGCTGGAGGAGTTGACCGGCGCGTGGAAACACAGCCATGCGCGTCCGTTCGTGCACATCATGCAGGACAACGATGTCGAAGAGGATTATCACGCGCTCTTCATTCAGCGCTCGCTGCTGCAGGCCGGGTTTGACACCAAAATTCTGCACGGTCTGGGCGCGCTGAGCTGGGATGCTGCCGGGCAGTTAATCGACGACGAAGGTCGCCACGTCAACTGCGTGTGGAAAACCTGGGCGTGGGAGACGGCAATCGAGCAGATTCGTGAGGTCAGCGAAACCGAATACGCTGCCGTGCCAATCCGCACCGGTCACCCGGCAGGCGAGGTGCGGCTGATTGACGTCCTGCTGCGCCCGGAAGTGCTGGTGTTTGAACCGCTGTGGACGGTGATCCCTGGCAATAAGGCGATCCTGCCGGTGCTGTGGCAGCTGTTCCCTAACCACCGCTACCTGCTCGATACCGATTTTGAGGTTAACGCGCAGCTGAAGCAGACCGGTTATGCCGTCAAACCCATTGCCGGCCGTTGCGGCAGTAATATCGATCTGATCAGCGCCCAGGATGAACTGCTGGATAAATCCAGCGGCAAGTTTGTCGATCGCAAGAATATCTACCAGCAGCTGTGGTGTTTGCCGAAGGTGGACGGCAAATATATTCAGGTCTGTACCTTTACCGTGGGCGGGAATTACGGCGGAACCTGTCTGCGTGGGGATGAAACGCTGGTGGTGAAAAAAGAGAGCGATATTGAACCGCTGATTGTGGTGAAGGATAAGTGACCGTGCAGAAACAGCATCCGCAGGGACAACCTGCGGATGCCTGAGGTTTATTCCTCGTCCTGCTGACTGATTTTCAAATCAATGATGCGACCGATCTGGTCATGATAGACCGTCAGCAAATTGTACTGGCTCATCTCTGAGATGATTTGCGGCGTCACGTTAAAGCTGCGGGCCAGCTCGTCGTGCTTAAGCGTTGCAGGGCGGTGATGTCGTCTTGCATGCGCGCGGCGGCGATTATATTGATACCACAGGATCAGCAGCCAGCCGTTTAGCGCGGCAATCAGCAAATAGATCAGCACCGTCTTAAAGGAGGCAATAATCACGCCCCAGCGGTAGTCGCTCTCGTTGGTTATCTGCATCCACAGGTTGGCATAGAGGAAAAAGAGAAATCCTCCCCAGGCCAGCAGGGTTAACGCTGCATCAAACAGCCGGGGCACCAGCCGATGTTCAGTCAGGATTAACGTGTTTTCGTTCATTGAATGCTCCCTTTACCTCTGTCCGGACTGATCCAGCGCGCGCGTGAGCGCTGGCGTTTAAGCATGACCTTTGGGAAGGCGACGAGGGTGGTGAACAGGCCGATCATCCAGTACACCATCGGAAACCAGATGATCCAGAAAAGCGAACTCGCCACGTTACGTTCATAGCGTCGCTCGATATACAAACTGACGAGGAACTGCAGTAGGCACATCACCCCCAGCAGGAGCCCGGTGAATTCCGGCGGGAACAGGCTCGTGACGGTCAGGTTGGCAGGAAGCGGCGTGAGGGCGCTTATGATAAATAACAGCACCGTCACCGCATACGCAAACGCCCACAGCGTTGACAGGGCGTACTCTAAAAACAGCGGCCACATGCGATGATGCTCCCAGCGCACGATCTTGCGAAGATTGACCAGAAACACCTCCGCGCCGCCCTGAGCCCAGCGCAGGCGCTGTTTCCACAGCCCTTTTAGCGTCTCCGGCATCAGGATCCAGCACAGCGCCCGCGGCTCGAAAAAAATATCCCAGTGGCGAAGCTGAAGCTTCCAGCTGATGTCGATATCTTCGGTGATCATATCCGGGCTCCAGTATCCCACGTCCGCCAGCGCCTGACGGCGAAAGGCAGCGATGACGCCAGAGACGGTAAAGACCCGGCCATAGATCCGCTGCGTGCGTTTGATGAGCCCTATGATGGAGGAGAATTCGCCCACCTGAATGCGGCCAATCAACGTGGAGCGCGTGCGAATACGCGGGTTCCCGGTCACGGCGCCCACGTGGGGGTAGTGGATTAGCGGGGCAACCAGATAAGCGGCGGTATCGCGATCGAGCAGGGCATCGCCATCAATACAGACCAGAAGGTCTCCCCGGGCCGCCGCTGCGCCCGCTTTCAGCGCCACGGCTTTCCCCTGATTCTCCGCCAGATGAATGACGCGCAGTCGCGGCTGCTCCTGCGCCAGCTGTTGCAGCACCTGCGCGGTGTTATCGGAAGAACCATCGTTGATGGCGATGACCTCGATATTCGGGTAACGCTGGGCCAGCGCGGCACCGATCGTCTCCCGGGCGTTGCGTTCCTCATTGAAACAGGGAATGAGGATCGAGATTAACGGATCGCCCTCTAACGTCGGGGCGGGCGTTTTTCTGTTCCATGACCAGTGTCGTTCCAGCTGAAACCAGAAATAGAGCCCCCCGGTGATCCAGAATACGGACATGAACAGGGGCCAGAAGAAGACAAAATCCAGAATCAGTTCGCCGGTAAAGAGGGCGGCCACGCCTAATGGCAACCCAAATACCAGGCATAAAATTGAGAAGGCGATAAGGCGATCAGTCATTGTCAGGATACCAGTACGAAGAGAATTCAGGCCTGATACGGGAAAGATCAGGTTGGTTATGGATGAAATCGTCGGGGTAGTAACCGTAATGTCTGCTGCCGTTAAGCTGGAGCACGCGCATCCACTCCGCCAGGCGACTATCGGGTACGGCGCGTTGCGGTGTCTGCGCCCAGTCACGGGCCTGCAGCTCAAAAATGGTTTTATTCAGCGCGCCGGGGCGAGTGGCAACGGTGTTAACCAGGCGCGTTAGCCAGGCGTTGCTCTCGTCTGCCGGGACGGACTCCATCAGCGGCATGGCCATCGGCACCGTCCAGTCATACTCCGCCAGGAAGTCATCAAGATTCTGCGCAAACCACGCCTCGCTCGCTGGGTCGAGGATCGGCAGGGCGAACATATTGCGCGCGGTTTTTATCTGCGGACCGCGGATATGCTTCACCGCCAGGCTCAGGGCGTGGGTAAACCCGATTAGCGTCTGGCTTTTCTGGCGCGTTGTCTGCTGCCCGGCATCATCCTGATCCGTCAGCACCGCATCGTCATGGAACAAGATCCCATTGAAGCTGGCATAGCGGGCCAGATCTTCATAGATTTCGGTCACCTGCTGTCGAACCTGCGGATCCCACGGCGAAAGCCGGGTATAGGGCTCGGTGGCGGCGCGTACCTGGCCCGTTTGCCGATCCCGACGCTGCACGCGCGGCAGTGCAGGGGAGAGATCGAACGAGAGAACCGGCATCCACGCGTAGACTTTTACGCCCGCGCGGGTTTGCAGTTGCCAGGCGACAAAGTTAAAGAGATCGGCACGCACGGGCAGCCGACGGTTGGGGAAGTAGAGCGCGTTAATCGTGCCGTTGCCGAGGGGATCGGAAAATGCCTGCAGGAAAACATGGCTGATTTTCATGTCGTAGACCCGCTGGATCAGCGTATTGATGTTTTTGGTCTGCTGAGCCGGATCGGGGTCATAAACGTAATCCAGATCGACATGCATCACGCGCACAGGGTCGGTCTCCTGAATCTGCGCGATGCTGCTGGCAAAGGCTTTAAGCGAGGGATTCCCGGAGATTAACAGGCGCGGGATGTTGTCCAGGTGACGCACATCTGCCAGCCCGTCCTCAAGGGTAAAGGCCAACTGATAACCCTGCTGTCTGGCAATGGCGAGCGACGTGCCGTTGGCAGCACCGTAGGGCCACACCCAGGCACGCGGCGCTTTGCCCGTCACCTGGGCGATTTTTTCGGTGACTTTCCGCACGTCATCGCCGATGCGCTGGCTGAACTGCTGGTCAGTTTCGTAACGCCCTGTCGCGTTATCGTAAAAGCGGCTGGCAATAGCCGGTTCGCGGCTTCCCTGTGGATTGGCCGGTATACCGTAATGCGAAGCCCAGGTATGCGAGCCGATCTCAATCAGCGGGGACTGGCTTAACTCGCGCACCATGTCCCACGTCGCGAAACGGTCCCGGGGTGTCATCAAACCGCCAAAATTCACGTTTTGATGTGCTGGCGTATCCACCCAACTGCCAACAGGGGCCCACAGCGCCGGCACATTCCAGGCCTGGATCAACGGCCAGACGCGGGTATAAAAACTGCTGTAGCCGTCATCAAAACTGAGCAGAAAGGCCTTTGGCGGCAGCGTTTTTTTACCGTCGTGGGCATCCAGAATATCCTGCACGCTGATGGCGTTATACCCGTTATGCACAAGCCAGCTTATCTGCTCGTTTAAGGCGCTGGTCCGCACGGAGAGATAGCGCTGATCGGCGGCGTCATCTTCCACATCGTGATAGGCCAGCACGAAAAAGTGATTCTTCGGCCAGGGTTTACTGGCTTCCGGCTGAGGTCTCTCGTTGGGCGAAATAAACGAAATGGCCTGGGCGCAGACGCTCGCGCTGAGGCATAACCAGCCGATGATGAGCAGGCCCACAGGAAAACGAATGGTCAACATATTCATCCTTAAAACCGTAAAGTCGCATCGAAAGTGACGGCGAGATTGCTTTCTCGTTTGCCGTCGTAAGGGCGCTTATCCCAGTTCAACATCACGCCGGTATCCACGACGTTGTTCCATTGAACGCGTTGCCCGTAGCCGAGCAGGGTGATGGCGCCAGCAGACTGATTTTTCTGCCAGTATCCTCCGGCTCCGGCGACCAGTTGCTGGCTCCAGAGGGTGTCGTAATAGCGGTACAGCTGATGATCGACGGACAACGCAGCCGTCGCGGACAGATCACGCTCGGGGTTGTAATAGAGCGTATCCCGCTGGCTATTCGCGCTGGCGGAGATGCCCGGTTCAAGATCCAGCGTCAGGGTCGGCGTTTGCCAGAGCCGCTCCTTGCCGGTGAGGGTGTACTCCTGTCGGCGGTTATGGTCGGAAAAATGGCTGATGGCGGCGCTGAGCTGGTACTCACGACGCTCGTTCTGATACCAGCGCATCCAGCCTTCTGCGCGGTCTGCACGGATCCCATTGCGTAACGCCCGCAACGGCGTGGTGCGTGACAGACGTTCAAGGCTGCCGCCAGATTGCCAGCGATCGTTCAGGCTGTACTGACCGGAGAGGCGAGCGCCAGGCGTGTGGGTGCCGTGATAACGGTTGCCGGAGAGCTCCGCTTCAAGCCAGATATCCCGTGACCGCCATTCGACGCCGCCGACCAGATGGCGGCTGGTGCCTTTGCCTTCGTCAAAATTGCCCTCGGCAAAGCGGGTGCCGCCAAACAGTCGCCAGTTATCAGCGACTGGTGGGCCATAGAGCGTGGCGTCCCAGTTCAGATCGTGTGTCCCGCTGACCGGGTTGTCGGAGTGCAATCCCTTGCCTGCGTTCAGACGCAGTTCAGACATATGATGCACATTTCTGAGCCTGTCCAGGCGCTGGACGCTGCGGTCACGTGGCGCACGGGCGAGCACGTCGTCGGTCAGAAGTTCCATTTGTCGCCACTCCTGCAGATCCATCGCGACGTAAGCCTGCTGCTGCTCCAGCTCTGTATTTGACGGCTCCAGTACCTCCGCCATTTTGAGCTTTTGCTCTGCGGCCCGTGGCAGGCCGCGGGCCTGAAGCAGGGCGGCATAATCAATCTGTAGCCCCTGGTTGCCGGGTGCCGTGGCAGCCAGACGGTGCGCCACGGCTTCTGCTTGCGGCAGGGCATGGGTTGCCAGCAAATACTGAAACGTGAGCGACTGGCCGATAAGCCATTGATCGTTGGGCTGGGCAGTTGGCGAGCCGAAATCGTAGCGAGCCCAGGGAACGTTGCGGGTTATTTGCGCAAGATAGTGACGGGCGGCCTGATACTGACCGGTGTCCAGATATGCATAGAAAAGCTGATGTTCTTCATCCTGCGGGTTACGCGCATAGTCAGGATACTTTTGCAGGAGTGCCAGGGCTGCATCGGCGTTTTGCTCCTGCAGATACGCAGAGATCACCCAGCCGATTGCCCAGCCCGGCACCGGATGGTGAGCTGACGTCAGCGCGCGATATTCAGCGATCGCCTGCGGGTAATCACCATGCGCATACAGCGCGCCAAGGCGGTCGACGCGGGCGCGAATGATATCTTCTGCCGCCTGCGGTTCGTGTTGCCAGCGGGCAAGCAGGGCGTCATAGCGATTCAGTGCGGCTTGCGCGAGACGCAGGCGCTCTTTTTCCGTCCGCCCAGGCGCATCGGCAAGGCGTACCTGTTCGGCGGCGGCGTTAAGTTCAAGCTGGCGCCGTTGTGCGGGCGGCAGAGAAATCCCCTGTGACAGCCACAGGGCAGGCGTACTGACCCGGTTATCGTTCAGGGCGTCGACGAGTGCCCTGAGCAGTACGTGATTCTCGGGGGCGCTCTTCAGGGCGCGGGTGTCCGCTAATAGACGATCCCAGCTTTTCCCCTGGCGTAAGTACACATAGGCGAGCGTCTCAAGGTTAATCTGGCTGGGGTGCGCTGTTACCCGTTTTTGCGCTTCCTGCAGGGCCAGCCGATCCATGCGGGCATCGGCAAGGGTTTTGATATACCCGATACGGTAGTCGTCGTTCTCCGGTGCAAGGCTACAGGCCTGCTTCCAGAGCGCGAGCGCAGATTGCCACTGCTTTTGATTTCTCCTGGATTGCGCGGCTGCGGCCACTCCCCGGGCGGGCAGGGGCATATAAACGTGATAACGCAACCACACCTCAATAACCTCATCATCGCGTCCCGCCCAGGAGGCAACCTGCAGCCAGTCTGCCACTTGTTCTGGCGTCAGGGCATGCTGTTGTTGATAACGCTGCAGGTAATGGAGAAACGAAGTGTAATTACCATTACGCGCCTGCTGAATCTGTTGTTCATATACGGATTCGGCAGCCTGAACCAGAATGGGAAACAGTAATAGCAGACACAATAATTTTGGAACTCGGTAAAAGAATAAAGTATTGAAGCGAAGTGATCTTTCCATATCTATTTGCCATTTGTTTATCATAAATCCATTGCGCAACACGGCCGCCTTTATACGTAGCGTTAAAGGCCATAAATGAGAGCGTAAAATGTGAATGCAGTTACGTTATGAGGTACTTACTTAAAGGTAATTATGGATCCTTATCGTTATGGACCGGTGAAAGGTAATGTACACCTGATATGTTGACGGATAAATATGTTGAAAAGCCGGGTTGTTGTTTTGAGATAATTCTGTATCCGGGTGATTTTTATGATTATTTTTAACGGAGTCTATATTTGTAATGCGTTGATATATAATGTATTTATTTTTATTGTGACGTTTTTGTTTATATTTTTAATGCGGCTTTGGTGCATAAATTAAAGTACTTTCTGGTGCATGTTTGGGAAGTTTCGTGACAAAAATTCTTAATATCTTGAGAGGTGACTTTTCTGCGATTGTTTTTTACTTATAATTAATAGCAGACATTGAGTGATAGTCTATGGGAAGTCTTACAAATCAATGTGCGTGTCGAGGGATGATCAAAGCCAGAATACATTTATCGTTCATGTAAAAGCGCTATAAAACGAAGGCGTCTTCTTTCTGAAGGGTCGTTCTTGCTTTAATCTAAAAGGGATGGTTAGTGGCAACTTCAATAGTGTTAGTGACACAGGATCGCTACCTCGTCAGAGGAATGAGGATATTTTTTCCGGATATTATCCTGCTGGACTCGATTGACAGAAAGATATTTGATAACAGTGCAGATGAATATTCTGTGCTGATTGACAGCCGTTCACCGCTCCGTCTGTATGATTATCTGATACGCCATCCGGCCAGAACGAGAAAAACAATCGGCTGCGTCATGCTCGATATGCGGCACCGGGAGGAGAATCAGCTCAGCATGAGGATGTTTATGAATACTGCGCTTCCGGTGGCTGACATGGCGTCGTTGTTTAATCTGGTGCTGAATATGAAAGGCAGGCGCCTGACGACCAAATGGCTGCTTAACTTACGGTTGAGTACCCATGAAGCGATTATGCTGCGGTTGCTCAGGGCGGGCATGTCGATGGAAGAGGTGGCGGACGAACTGAACACCTCGATTAAAAGCCTCTACCGGACGCGAACGGCGCTCTCTGAACGACTGGGGGCGGAGAATTTTAACGAGGCGTGTTTGTTTATCTTTAAAAACAAACTGCTGGATGGAGATGGGAACGATCCCTGATTGGGTCATAAACCAAAAGAAAAAACCGCCACGAAGGCCGGGTCGACGTAGCGCAACCCGGCACTTTAGCGTTGATATCAATCAGAACGACCAGCGCAGATTAGCGTTAACCGAGTTGACGCGGGTATCGGCACCATATTGCCCCTGATAGCCCACATCCAGCGTCGCTGCACGCGACAGTTGTACGCTCACGCCGATATCACCCACCATCACGTCCTCATCCACGGCCTGACCCTGGGTAATGAACGCGTCGCTGCCCGCAAATGCCATACGCGAAGAGGTATTCTTATCGCCATAGGCGTGCTGCCAGCCCAACGAACCGTAGAGGTTAACGTTCTTCGGCAATCCGGTCACACCACGCACCCCGAGCGTGGAATAGAAGGTGTTCATGGTTTCATTGTGAACGCTCAGCGCGGCGGCACCGCCGTCTTCCCTGAAACTGTCGGTATGCAGTCGAATCCAGGAGAGGTTAACAAAGGGCTCGACATTCATCTCTGGCTGGCCGAAACGGTAGCCCGCTTCGGTGAACGCCAGCAGCGAGTTGGCGTCGTAATCAGACTTCAGCCGATCCGAGAAGCCGCTGAAATCAACATTGCGCTCGCCTTCGATCTTGTGCCAGGTGTAACCCAGTGCGCCGCGAAGGGAGAACGCATCCTGTTGACCCGCTGCATACAGGCCGAGGTGATAGTTGTCGGTATCTGTTGAGGAACGACGGCTGTCGACGTCGTAATCACCGCGGCTGTAGCCGAAGTAACCACCGACACGTACGTTATGATCCGCCAGCTTACGATCTGCCCCCAGCAGGAAACCGGTGGTGTTGCCGTCCAGCTTGCCCACGTTACCGTCGCCGCTGTTTCGGCTCCAGGAGCTGAAGGTCTGGCCCCAGACGCCATTGTTTTGCGGCTCCGGCTGCTGCACCAGCGACATCGCTAACGGTGGTATCGGCAGGCTGTCGTTATCAAACGCGCGCTGCATACGCTGGTTTAACACGTTAAACACCTGCGTGCTGCCGGCTATCAGGTTGGATTGCATTGACGGATAAACTTCTCCGGACAGCTGGTTAAACGCCTCGCGCGCTTCCGGTGCGCTCAGCACCAGTAGCGAGTTATACAGCGCCAGCGACGGGCCGCTTTGCGTGAGCGTGGAGAGCGCGCCGGCGGTATTCCACTGGTTGCTGCTCTTTGCCACGGTCTGGAAAATCCCTGGCTTGCCGCTGCCGGGGTTTTCTCCTCCCGGGTTCTCACCACCCGGGTTTTCACCGCCGGGGTTTTCTCCTCCTGGATTCTCACCGCCCGGGTTTTCACCGCCCGGGTTTTCACCTCCAGGATTCTCGCCGCCGGTCTCTTTCTGCGCGATGGTCAGATCGACGGCGTCGGTGCTCTGCTTAAGCGCCACGTCCAGGAAGGCGGATTTGGAAATCGCTCCGGCGAACTGGCCGTCAATACCCCCGTTCGAGGTTAAAATGCGATAGCTTTGGCCCGTTTTGTAGCTGGTTTGCGGATCCAGCGCGGTGACCTGTACCTTAGCCTGATTGCTGATGGTGGTTTTGCCCGATACCAGCAGTTGGTCACTGCGGCCATCTCCCGCGATATCAACGTCATAGAAGGATTCGCCGATAAAATTCAGATAACGTTTCAGCGTCAGCGTGCCGATATCGCCATCCCCTGGTGAGATATGCCCGCCGGACAGGATCTCAGTCTGGCCCAACGTGCCGTTCCCCCCCAGCGTGCCACCGGCCTTGATTGACGCGGCGCTACTGTAACCTTGTCCGTTGTTAACGTCGGATCCCGCCGTTGCGTTGAGGATCAGCGTACCGCCGTTCTCGGCGCTAAGGGTCTGAATTTCAAAAATATCGTCTTCTGACTGGGTGTTGATGTTGCTGGCAATAATGACTTTGCCACCGCGCGCGGTCACGTTCGCCTGAAGCGCTGAAAGATCGCCGTTCAGCGTTGTCTGCCCGGAGGTATTTATCACCTCACCTTCGCCGCTCATCTTGTTGCTGAAGATGTAATTTTCGTCGGTATGGTTGAAATAGACATAACTGCCGAATAGCCCGCCACGCAGGCTGATTGCCGTCTTCGCATCGAGGGTACCCGCGCCGCCTGCCGTACCAAGCGTTGGCTCAGTTATACCCGTGCCGGTGTCCATGTTGCCGCGGCTGCCGATGATGAGCGCCCCCCGGTTCGAACCGGAGCCCGATGTCCCTACAATCAGCGCATTGCTGCCTGCGGAAAATGAACCGCCGTCAATAACCGACAGCACGCCATTGCCATAATCGCCCACGCTAACGCTGCTGTCGCTGGTAAAGCGCGAGTCTTTGCCCGCAATAACCAGCTCGGCGGTTTTTCCGGCCCCGGAGACGCCCGCCACCTGCACGCCGCCAACGTTAACCGTTCCGCCGTTCAGCACGTCCAGGTCGCCATTAAGCGTCAGCGTACGGCCAACATTCCACTGTGAGCCGCTCCCCATGACGGTGGCTTTCGGGCTCAGTGTGTCGGTTTCATCTGGCCCGGTACCATTGCCGATGCGCGCATCGTAGGTGGTATTGAGCGCGGCGCCGTCCTCAATCGCCAGCGTGGAGCGTGCGCCCAGATCGGTACCTACGCTAAGGAAATTACTGGTTACGCGAGATCCGGCGCCCGTGGCGATAAGGTGGCTGTCGTAGCCGCGGGTGGTGCCGACAACGATCTCTTTTGCGCTCGCCAGCGCGCCCTGTTCGACTCGCAGGGTGCCGAGGCCAAGATTCAGGTCGCCGCGCAAGACGTACTGATCGTTCACCGCGTTAAGCTCAGCGTTTGGCCCACGGACTGTGACCACGCTTTCATAAATTTGGCCGTCGAACAGCCGACCGATATTGATGTTATAGGCGGTGATTTTGCCATTATCGATCAGCAGGTTTCCGCGTTGATTGCGTCCAACGTAAACGTCTCCGGTGTAACCCAGCGTTTCGGTAATACGCGAGTCGCCATCTAAAATGGCATCGGCTGCACGCGCGAAATTGGCAGGTGAAAGCAGTAACAGCGGCGCGGAAAATAGAGCGAGGTAAAGCCTGGAAAGCGGCGTCTTTACCGCTAAAGAATGCGATGTAGAGTTATTCACAGGGTATCTCCGTACTCATTAGCGTGATGTCTGGAAAATCGGTTTTATATGAAAAATGCGATACGACAGAAAAAGTAAAAGGCGTAATATGTGTACGCCTTTTGATGTGAAGTTAATTATTTATGGGTGACCACAGGTGTACAGGTTGGCGCGCTCAGCGTCGGGGCGGATCCTAAAATCCCTGGCATCATCATCGATGAGCAATCGAAAATACGCCCTTTTTCCGTCGTAGCGCGATAAGACAGCTTTTGCCCTCCCAGTGCATCCGGTTGGGCGCCATTAACATTGGTCACGGTTATTTCATCCGATGAGCCCAGCCCCAGCATTTTAGCGGTTTCCGCCTGCAGAAGTGGAATGGCCTGATCGGTTTTTAGCGTGGAACAACCAGCTAGCATCAACGTAACGGTTAAAAAGAGTAGTGGTTTTTTCATAAATTATCCTTTATATCCAATCAGTTAATTTCGCTGATTGTATTTATGTTTTCTATTACTCAAATCTGCGAATAATATATTTCCCTTTCCTAATCGAAAAAACCCTCCTAAAGTAGGGTGGGTAGATAATAATTCATCCGTACTCTCTAATATGCGAAGGTAAAAGGAGGATCCTTTGGGGCAGAATTATGCGTTGGTCGTTGATGACCATCCATTGGTAGCAAGCGGTATCGCCAATTTTCTGATTACACATTGCCGATTTAAGCAGGCGAGTGTGGTGACGAATGAGGATGATTGCTACCGTCAAATTAGGGATAATGGCCCGCCACGTTTGCTGGTAATCGATTTTTGGCTCTCGTCCGGTACCGCGTTGAAATTACTCAAAGAAGTAAAACAACTTTACCCACAGGTAAGGCTCCTGGTGGTTAGTGGGGATGACAATAACGATATCTGGCAGAAAGTTCACGCCGCCGGGGGGCACGGTTTCGTATTGAAAAGCGAGCCACCTGAAATGTTTTCACGGGCCGTTTTTGCCCTCACTGATAATCTCACCTGGTTTCCTGAGGGAAACGAATTTTCCGTTGAGTCGAATAATGAGAAGTTAAGTAAATTTAACTTAACGCCGCGACAAATAGACGTGTTAAATATGATTATGCGTGGCCTGCCAAATAAAAGAATTGCCGCGCAACTTTCTATTTCTGAGCCTACAGTCAAAGAGCACATCAGCAATATATTGAAAAAGATAGGCGTTAACAGTCGGGTCGAAGCCATCACGCTTCTGCATGGCAAACGGGAACCGTCGGAATGAGATTTTTACAGAGCTTACAGAACGCTGGCATCTCTCCTCCCGCGCAGATCCGTTTGCTAAATAATACCTTTTTGCGGCTGGTGTTCAGTTTCAGCGCTGTCCCTTTCGTCGGTATTCCTTTCGCCATCTGGATTAATTTGCTGGGCGATGAACTCGGCCCAACCATTACCTGGATAATTATTTACCTGCTATGTGCCGTGGCGATCCGAATATTGCACCGACGCTACCAGCGCGAAGCGAAAGAGCATGATGAAGCGGACGTCCTGCGCCGCTGGCTGCCGCGTATAAATAAGATCGCTTTTATTCACGGGCTGGGGATTTCATCTCTCTATTTAATTACGCCGCAGACGCAGAACTTTGACTTTTTTCTGCTCCTCAATATCAGTATTGCCGCCATCGTTGCCGCCAATGCGACGCATCTGACGCCGGTCATCAGCACCTTTACATGCTTTTTCTTCGCCTCCTGGGGTGTACTGAATCTTGGCATTATCTGGCGGCTGGACGATCTGATGTTCATTGTGCTGATGTTGAACCTGCTGTACGGCTTCGCCATTTACCGCCATGCATTAACATCGCACGCGTTCTTTATTCAGCAGGCGCTGCTTGAGGAAAAAAGCTCACGCCTGGCAGAACAGTTTCGCCAGGCCAAAGAGGAAGCTGAGCAGGCGCTGCTGGATAAAAATCAGTTCCTGACGACCGCCAGCCACGACCTGCGCCAACCGGTACACGCCATGGGGTTTCTGATCGAAGCGATTATCCACCGAAACCGGGACGACAGCCTCACGCCCCAGCTGCTTGATCTGCAGCAGAGCGTCCGTTCGGTGCATTTGATGTTCAATTCCCTCCTTGACCTCAGCAAGATTGAATCCGGAAATGTGCTTACTGCCCCTGCCAGAGTGGACATCGGCGCGCTGCTCGACTCGGTGATCACGCTGTTTCGCGAAGAGGCCAACAGCCGTGCACTCAGGCTGCGCACCTGGCGGCCTAAACGCCGCATCTACGTGATGGGCGAGCCGCTGCTGGTGCGACAATCGCTGATTAACCTGATTCAAAATGCCCTCCGCTACACGCTACAGGGCGGCGTGCTGGTCGCCATCCGACCACGTGGTGACAGGTGTATGGTGGAGGTGTGGGACACAGGTGTCGGTATTGCCGATGACGAGAAAGGTAAAATCTTCTCACCTTACTATCGCCCCGAACTGGCCTGGAAGATCGACAGTGCAGGACACGGGCTGGGTCTGGCCGTCGTTGCCCGCTGTGCCAAGCTGATGAAGGTGAAGTACGGGATGCAATCCATTGAAGGTAAAGGTTCACGCTTCTGGATGTGCTTTACCCAATATGCTGGCGAAGAGATCGCGCCGGAGATGCCACCCGCCTATGACAACATCGCCATGCCGGTACGCTATGCGCAGCTGCACGGTTCCTGTCTGGTGGTTGATGACGACCCGCTGGTGACGTCTGCCTGGGAGAGCCTGATGAGCATCTGGGGAATCAACGTGCGCTGTGCGGCCTCCGCTGAAGAAGCGTTCGCTATCATCGACGATGGCTTCACGCCGTTCGCCGTGCTGTGCGACCAGCGTCTGCGATCCGGCGAAAGCGGCTTCGACATCCTGAAAGCGCTATTTGAACGTCTGCCGGACATGAGTGGCGCGATGGTCAGCGGCGAATTTAATTCGCCGGTTCTGCTGGAGGCGGAGCAGGAAGGGTACATGGTGCTACGCAAGCCTCTGGAGCCGGCTAAACTGCATGCGTTGCTGACACAGTGGTCGGGGAGTCGTGGATAGGGGAATAGACAGCAGCGTTGAGCTTCACTGCCTGCTCCCGGTCGCCAGGCTGTAAGGCCAGCTAGCTCGCGGTGTCCTGCACGTTTCTTGTACCAGGTAGATGTCAGTTTTCGAGCGTATACTCTAAGATATGTTCAACTAGTTGATATAAATATAAATTTGACGAATATCGTCAGGTAGCGATTTATCCGTCAAATTAAGTTAAACTTCGTCCCAGGTTCAGTGAGTTATGGGACTGATAACAGAATGACCAGCGAAGAAGCACTTTTAAAATCAGGTTTTAGCAAACGAGATCTTCAAAAGCTAAAAAACAATATTGAGAATTACGGTGGTTCGTTTGATAGCGTAACTCATGATCTGGCCAATCGTTTTAAGGCAATGAAGTGGATAACTATTATTGCCTTCATCATACTGGCTTTAACTCTTTTACTTGCATCTAAGGATACAAGTCTGACACTTGCGCTCACGTTATTGATTGTACTACCTTTTATCTGGTATATAACGCCAGCAAAACTTGGCTACAAATCCTGGCGTTATCGTAAAATGCAGACTAATTCTGGGACGGATCGCTGACGGACAACAGATCAAAAACAATCTTAGCTTTCACGCCATAACCCGCTATTTTCATTGTTAGCTGCGGGCGGCTCAGTGTGCTTACCTTTCGGTAATAGTCAGCAGGCAGATATCGAAACAGTCGCCAGGTACCAGGTCGCCGTAACAAGCCAAAAATGGTGTACGCATTAGCGGCCAGTGAGATTGATTTGTAGACGCCTAACCCATTCTCACGACTAAAGCCCATAAACTCAGCTGTAGACATCGCGGCATTCGCGACCAGCCCTTCACTGGTAGTGTTGTGAGTTGCGTAGCGAGCCACTTCTTTACTGATGCTGTTTGCCCCGTCAGTAACCAGTATCGCACCAGCAAGAACCCCGAGAGGGGTCATAGTGCCAATGAGGGTAAGCCCCGCAGCTATTTCAGCACCGGCCAGCACAACACTAACTGCCGAGATCACATATCCAACAATTTTGTTATTCTCTCGGATGAACTTGACTTTAGCGTAAAGTTTGGCTGCCCTCGTTCGTAATTGACCTGCCCCCACGATTAGATACAACACTCAGTTAGTAACGTCGGAATCTTCATTCTCAGAATGACCCTTTCTCCAGCCCGCTGCAAATTCAGA
>NZ_JBMKJG010000039.1:0-22508 GCF_049237765.1 Enterobacter cloacae complex sp. SHL021
TTATTGATTTTTCGCGAAACCATTTGATCATATGACAAGATGTGTATCCACCTTAACTTAATGATTTTTACCAAAATCATTAGGGGATTCATCAGTGCAGAGCTTGTTTTCATCGATAAAAGGACAGTCCCCTTTTTCGTTTAACTTCACTCTGGAGTAGCTGTTCTTACCCTTTCTCTGCAGGATAAGGTTCTTTTTGGCAATGGCGGCAATCTCTGTGTGCGGGGAGAGAACGTATTTCTGATGGGTTTTCTTGTCGATAGCGATTGTCCAGCCACGACAACATGACATTAAGCATTCTGGCCCAACACACTTAAATTTACAGACAAAAATCGGCTTGATGGTTTTGTGAATTTGCATAGCGAAGGCGTCATTATATAAAGCATAAAAAATACCATGACGCACGCGCTATGCTAAAGGCGCATAACGGAGCACAAATTCAGGTAATTTACAGTATCAAAGAGAATGCGAGATAGTCACCGAGCCGGTTTGGGTAACTGTTCCTTTGCACCATTCGGCGAATAAGGGCAATCAGTTCAAAATCGGTTCGCAGATTAAATTTCTGCATCATTACATACTTTTGTGTAAAAACGGTTTTATCGCTGATCTTCAGCGCATGCGCGATCTGCACTACCGATAATCCCCGGTAAAAATTGGCCATAATGCGTTTTTGCTGGGGTGATAATATTTTATGCTGACACTCTGCGCAGCTTTTTTGCTTCCAGCTGTTCCCCGCCAGCTCTGCGCGGTACCAGGCGATGAACAGCACCTGGCTTATCCGATCAAGCGAAGCACGACGCGAAATAAAAATAATATCGTTAAAGCAGGAGGGTAAGGCAGAAAAATGATATTCATCTTCTACCAATCCGATCACAATCCCTTTCTGGCGCGCCTGTAATTCGGGAAAACAGACCAGCGCCTCCCCCATACAAAACGAGAGAACGATAATATCGGCGGCACTGACGTTATCACGGCTAAGCTCCGCCTCGAAATGAATCTGCTGCTTAAAATTACGCAAAAAGAATTCCACAAAGAAACACTGCAGCCCATGGTGAAAAAATTGGTCTGTCTCTTGAATCAGAATATTCAACATAGCAAATACCGATGTGGGTCAGTCAATAAGCGTTATTAACGCGCGGGATTGTTAATTGTATTGCATGGTCATCACAACAACTGCGCTGACACTCCCCGGCGTCGCGCCACCGGTTACAGATTTTACCGAAGCCAGCATGGCCATGGTCGCCGTTCTGTCCGGCGCAATATTTTGCGTTATGCTGGACCCGGTCCCCTTCAGCGTTCCCGTTGCGGCCTCACGCATGGCTATCGCCACGTTTGTCGCCGAGCCGCTGTTCATGTAGTAGTCCGCACCGGCCGCCGGATCGGGGGTGCCGGTGAACGAGACCGTGACGCTGCGGGTCCCCGCCGGGCACTGGGCAAATTGCAAATTAAACGGCACCGGATCGGATGTCGATCCCGGCGTCGCCATATTAGTCGCCTGTATATTTCCAAGATTAATATCCAGGTTTGCGCTCCCGCCATTAAATACGCAGGGCGAGGCGATGATATTTCCCGTCACGCCCAGATTAACGCTATCAGCTGCAATGACGTTCCAGCTGAATGCAAGGAGGAGCATCCCTCTCCTGAAGGGTAATTTCATTATTTCACCTGTTACTGGTAGGTCAAATTAAGGGTTGCGGAAGCGTTTGCCGAGCCGGACTCAACGGATGTTAATGTCTGGTAATAGCGTGCCGTTAACGGGAGCGTCTCCTGCCCGCCTGCAGACTGTTTTAATAAAAGACGGCTGTTTAACGTCAGCGGCGAACCATTATAGAGAAGCTGCACGCCAACGCCTTTTGCGGTGCCGCTGTTTCCCTGCCCTGTTAATGCCATTACGCTGGTATTCGCACTGTCCGGGTTCTGTATTCCGCTCAGGGAAACCGAAATATTGGTGCCGGCACTGCAGTTCAATCCGAGGTTTTGCGTATTCTGCGCAACTGCTGGCGTGGTCCCCACCACTGAGCCAAATGCTGCGGCTGAAATATCACCAATCGGGAACGTCAGCTGCGGCGTGGTGATGGTGCAGGCCAGTGCGTTGATTGTGCCGCCGGTCAGCTGCACGGTTAACCCGTCACGGTAAATACCATCGCTGCCCTGCAGCGTCACCGCCCCTATGGGGCCTGGCGTTAAGGCGCCGGACGATACCGGGCCAGTCACCACCAACTCGACCCAGCCCCCGTACCAGACCACATACGAGGTCTGCGCACTATACGAGAACGTATTGCTCGGGTTCTCAAAATAGGCATTTGATGAAAGCCGAATGCCAATCCCGCTAACGTTGGTGTTGTAAACATGATTGCCGTAGCTGCTCAGCGCGGCATTGTTGTATCGCATGCTAAAACCCAGCATAAGCGGATTGGTACACCCGCTAAGGTAGGTGCCGGTATTGCTCGCCGCGCCGGAAAAAATCACCGTGCCGACAGGCGCATCGCGCTGAACATTAATTGTGCCCACCGACAGCGTAGAAAGCTGAGGCGTAATGGTGGTGCAGGTCCCGGCCCGGGCGATATGCCATGCACAAAGACAGCACAGCAGTAATAACATGTTGATCCGTTTCATCTTAATGCTCCTGGCGACACGAGACGCTGATGTCCGTGATGCCGCCGTATTGCGCTCCCTTCGGCAGGCTAAAATCTGCCCGACACTGCTGGTGAGGTTGATGTCCCCATGTTGCCAGGACCGTGCCCTGGTCGCGCAGGCCGGTTAAATAGACCTGGCCGCGATCGCCCACGATAAAGCTGCTCTTGTCATCATCCGCCAGGGTAACAACCGCGCCAAACGGCATGAACTGCTCAGGCGTCGTCAACGTCATCAGCACCCGGCGTCCGACTTTGGACAAATAATCGGCTTTTACCACCGCGCCGCGCGTAGGCGTGACCGTGCGGGTGTTGATCTCCAGCTCCACATCGTCAGGCATATTTTCCGGATCGAGAGTGAGATCGTTTTTGCGGTATACGGAGAGGTTATTCACCACCGTATAGCCCCGGAAATCCGTTAGCACGCCGGACTGATTACGAATATTCACGCCGTGCGCGCCCGGGGCTTTGATTAACGCGTTGGTTTCCCCCAGCGGCTGAGACAGCGTCACGCCGTCAGCATGGGCGAGGATCCCCCCCTGCAAACCATAGCTAAGGCGCTCGCTATGTTTGTCGTGCCCATAACCCGCCGTAACTTCCCCGTACGTGCCTTTATAGTCGCCGTTGAGCGTACCGGTATAGCCCACGCCATCCGTACCGTAACCCTGCTGGATATTCCAGCTCAGGGCGCTATTGTCGAGAGCCACCCCGTTCATGCCGATACTGTGCGTCGTGCCACTGTTCTTGCTGGCGTTCAGGCCATAGTTAGCCCACGTCTGCGGCAGAAATTTATCCAGCGGTACGCTAACGGTCAGCGCCAGAAGCTGGTCGTTAGCGTAGGTCTTTGTACTTCCACTGCCGGACGACGGGCTGCCATTTTTGCTGTATGTCCAGCTCACGCCATAGCTGATGTTGTGCCAGTCATTGTTGTAGCCGACACTCCAAGACGCCATGGGTCTGTCAGCGTTCCAGTAATCTTCCCGCGCGGCGCTGAGCGTCAGCGCGCCCCGGTCACCGCCCAGCGTCTGGCTCATGGTGAGCTCCAGGCGGTTACGCCGTCTGTCCTGAAGTGCGCCGCTGTTCCCCCAGGAGTCCAGCACGTCCTGGAGTCCGTAATAGCCGCGCGTTGAATAACGGTACCCCGCAATCGAAAAGTTGGTGCCGGTATTAATGACGTTCTTGCTGTAACGCGCTCGCCAGGACTGCCCCTGCGTTTTTGCAGTATTGGCCGGCGTTGACCAGGCCTGGGTGACATCGACAGAAAGCGCGCCGAAGTCCCCCATGTTTTTACCGGCTCCGACCGCAAGCGACTGATATTTGCTGGCACCCTGCCCCCCGCCATAGATCGTGATGCCCTTCTGAAGCCCATAAATCGCGGCGATCTGCCCGAACGGGGTTTTCTCCACGCTGCTGTTGTAGGCGCGATACTGTCCACCGGTGAGGGCATATTTCAGTCGCCCTTCGCGCTGCAATACCGGTACCGAGGCATACGGCAGCGTGAAATGCTGCTCGCTGCCATCGGCCTCTTTGATGGTCACGTCTAAATCGCCCGCGCCGCCGGTGGGATACATATCGGTAATTTCAAACGCGCCCGGCGCCACGTAGCTTTGGTAGATCTGATAACCATTCTGGCGAATCACCACCTGAGCATTGGTGCGCGCGATCCCGCGGACCACTGGGGCATAGCCTTTCAGGGAATCCGGTAACATGTCATCATCCGATGCCAGCTGAACCCCGCGAAAAGGCACGCTGTCAAAGACATCCGCCGGGGCAGAACTGTCCCCAAGGGTAAGCTGCGCTTTCAGGGGAATAACGGCACGTTGCAGATAGCTGTAGACCGTGTCCCATCGAGCTTTCCCCGCGCCATCCCGTGACCAGGTGGTGTAGTTGCGTAGACGCCACGGGCCAATATTTATCCCCGGACGCAGGTTCGCATACTGGCTGTTGCTGCTGGCCCCCTCACCCGCTTTCGCCCGGCTGTTCGCGCCGCTGAGGCTGTAATTGAGCATGGCTGCCGTTATCCCCTCATCCCACATCTCCGGCGGCACATAGCCTCTTGCCTGCAGATCGATGGCGGCCTGCGGAATACTCAACACCAGACGCTGGGCACCAAACTGGAAATCGGCACTGGCCTGGGGAATCGCCTGAAGATTGACGCATTCACCGTGTCCTGCACTGAGCGCAGGAAATAATGCCGTTTTCACCCCCCAGCGTTTTAATTGCGCAAGACTCAGACAAGGCTGCAATGACGCATCGCCGTTGTCGGCTTTGCTCGCGGTAAACTGAATATCCCCCGTCTCCAGAAACGCGTCGTCGACAATAATATCGACATGGTAGATCCCCGGTGCCTGCGAGCCTGATTCAAAGGCCGACAAATCGGCTTTATCCATGCCTGGATTATCCAGCTCAATTAATTCGGTGTTAAAGGCAACACTGGCGTAGAGCGATGTTGAGGATCCGCCAAACGCTAAGGCGATAAACATCGCCAGGCGTGCGGGTATCATTGTGTTATTTACCGTCATTGCGAATTACCGGGTTAATGCAGGCGTTGCCGTTTGTGAAAGGATCACAAACTGGCTTGATGTAATACGCCGGGACTGCCATAGTCGTTGATAATTTTAAACGTGAGTAAATTTCCCCTTGCCTCATTGGGTAATACAAACCGGGCTGAGGCGCCGGGTAACACGTAGGTCACATCGTCCAGCTTTTTCCCCCCCAGCGTAATTTCATTAAAATTGACGACATATTGCGTGGGGTTGTTGACCTGAATTTCATTCCCGGCTCGTTGCCAGGTTAATTTATTAGCCTGTTCTTCTGGCGTAGACGCCCGCAAACTTTCTGGCCGGTAGATCAGTTTGATGCGCGTTTTCACAGCTATTTGCAGGGCGTTTGTCTGTTTTGATGCCGAAGGGATCGCTTTAATATTCAGCCAAAATAAACTTTCCTGCTGCTGAGGCAGTGCACCCGCCATCACAATTCGCTCGACGTTTTTTTGCCCGCCATCCAGTCGGTATAACGGTGGGGTAATAATAAAAGGCGCTTTACCTGAATTACCTTCCGGCACATCTATCCATGACTGAATTAAATAAGGCGTCGCGTCAGGATTATTAATGCTTATTGACGCCTCTTTTTTTGTCCCATCGAAAATGATACGGGTGCCGCCAATAATCACTCCGGCCTGCGCTGTGCTCAGCGTCAGTGCTGACAGCGCTACGGCCAGTCCGGTTGTGTTGATAAAACGCATTGTAAACCTCATACCACAAAGGGGCCGGGATGGCCCCCTGCACATTGCTGCAAACGATTAGTTGTAAACCACGGAGAAGTTAGCGACAGAATTCGCCGGACCGGCGGTGACAGTCGCTGCGGTGGAAATATACTGAGCGTAGAAACTCAGGGTATTATCCGCGGTGCTGCTCAGCACATAGCTATAGCTGTTGCTGCCGTGAAGCGGCAGATCCGCCTTATCCGCACTCATCAGGTTGATTGCCACTCCGGTCGCCGCTCCCGCCGCGGACGAATCAATCGCCAGCAGGCTGGAATTGGTGGCATCTGGCGTACCATCAAAGCGAACCTTCGCGTTGGTCACCGTCACCGGGCAATTTTTCAACACGATATTAAATTGCGTGGCTGCGGTTCTGGCCCCGGTGGTCGGAAACTCGGTCTTATAATAATCACCTAATACCACCACCTGGTTCTGCGAAGCCACATCAACGTCACAGGCGGAATCCAGAATATTTCCGTTAAAATTAACGGTACCTGCTGCGGCGAAAGCGTGGGTTGCTGTCAGGGCGGAACCCACTGCCAGCAGGGTTATCATCATTTTATTTTTCATCATCATATCCTGTATCACTTTATTTATTACTGAAATCCAGATTACATAATTCGGGCTTCATCAGCCGATGACCGAAATTTATACAACTCTTTTTCGGCACACAATCTATTTTGAGGTCTAGCTGTAGACTTCTCTTTAACAAAATAAATACATTTCAGTTTTGAAATTTCTTAAGCTTTTCTATTTTCAGTCTACTTTTAGACCCCTAATTTACGCCCTTAGAATTCATATAATTAGGTTCGTAATTTACTGCGGTCTATTTTTGGACCCGTCTCAAATATTCCACGACTCGCTGTTTTTTAAGATAATTCTCTATATCGATCAAATAATGATCGCGTCCGTGAGTGAGGTATCTAATGAACACCCGAATGGCTCCCAGTCTCGATAATGAAAAAGCCACCGTGCTTACGGCTAAACCCTATAAGCACATCGAGAAATTAATTGATCATCTTTTTCCGTTGGCAGAGAGGCGCATACTGTCCCGGGGGGAAGTGCTCCACTATTATGCAAACGACGTGCGTCAGTGTTTTTTATTGCTCCAGGGCAGCGTGGCGTTGCACCGTCGGGGAGATGGCATCGTCTTAAATTCTGAATCCGCGCCGTTTATTCTTGGCGTGAGTAGCCAGTTCTCCTCAGAGCACCTGTATGTCAGGGCGCTGGAGACCTCCGAACTCGCCGGCGTTTCGCTGGAGCGTTTTAACGGCGTGATTGCGCAACACAATTTGTGGGAGCCGTTTTCGCATCTGCTGATCTATACCGCCTCCCGGGTCTATGAGCACTGCTCGCGGATCTCGCAGATGTCGGCCTATGACATCATCCGTTTTCAGCTGGTTGAATTGATGCAGGAGCCCGAAGCAATACGGCTGAACACCACGGCGGCCGCCTATATACAAAGTCGCACCTGGCTTTCGCGTAGCGGGATAATGCGGATCCTAGCCGAACTGCGCACCGGGAAGTACATTACGATGGAGCGCGGCGTGCTGCTTGATGTCCACCATCTGCCGCGGAAATACTGATTCAGGTGATGTCGGTAATAAGGAGTAACGCTATAATCAGAAAGATGATTCTTTCAGGTTCAGGTTATGTCCTCCACAGAAAAACCCCATCGTGGTTCTCCCTATGCGCAAGCGCTGATTACGCACTTACAACCTTATTCTTCTGTCCGTCATCTCGATCGCGGGGAGCAGCTGGATCTGGTGGTTAATGGCCGGGGAATGAGTTATTTGATTCTGGAAGGGACCGTTGCCATTTACCGACGCAGCGACAATCTGATGCTGTCGACCGCGAAAAGCCCGGCGTTATTTGGTGTGGCCAATATTAATGACATCTTTTTTGACGACTACCTGAAAACGGTGACCACCTGCAAGATTGGAACGCTGACCGCAGAGCAACTCCACGTCATTATCCAGGAGAAGGCGCTGTGGGGGTTGATATCAAACCACCTGATGTTTATGTACAACCGGCTCTATAACACCGTCATGCCAAAGGGTGCCCCGACGGCCTATGAGATGATCCGCCAGCAGCTGATGTTATTAATGAATGAAGATGAATCTTATCGCCGGGAGATAACCGCAGAACGCTACATTCGCGATAAAACCCAGCTTTCCCGCAGCGGCGTGATGCGTATCCTGGCCGATCTCAAAACAGGGGGCTTTATTGAAATGGAAGATGGCAGGCTGATTAAAATCAATAAACTTCCCGCCCGGTACTGAATTGCAGACACAAAAAAGGCCGCGCTCGCGGCCTTTTCACTCTCTCAATGGACGTGAACGCCCAAGCGCCAGGCAAAATAGATCTCTTCTTTCAGTTCATTCGAAGAGAGCGCCAGCAAATCTGTAAACTCCAGTTCAAGCTGTTTCAGCTTTTTCAGGTACTGCGCCGGAGACAGGTTGCTGTTATCGCGACGTAAATATTCAATTGCCAGTTGCGTTGGGGTTATTTCAGTATCCATGATGTCCTCACTTGTGTACAAATCCTGACCAGTATATCACAACACCCTGGCGAGATTTTGACCAAATGCAAAAACATCAGGAAATTTACACCACCGCCGTGGTCAGCCTGGATGAGCAGCACAGCCGATCCTGCTCATCGAGAATATCAATCTGCCACACCTGATGACGGCTACCGGCATGCAGCGCGCGGCAGATACCGCGCACGCGCCCGCTGCGCACCGAGCGAATATGGTTGGCGTTCACCTCAAGCCCGACGACCTTCTGCTCCCCTTCGGTGCAGAGATACCCCGCCACCGACCCAAGGGTTTCGGCCAGCACCACGGACGCACCGCCGTGCAGTAAACCAAACGGCTGGTGCGTACGATGATCGACAGGCATGGTGGCCTCCAGATCGTCTTCGCCGATGCGGATAAACTGAATATCCAGCAACCCGACCATATTCCCCTCGCCCATGGCGTTTAACGCCTGTAGCGTGACGGCACGTTTCCAGATCATCCGATAATCTCCAGTAAAGCCTGTAACGGATGGCGTACCCCGTTACCTTCAACACGTTTCACCTGGCTACGACAGGAGTAGCCCGTTGCCAGGCAGCGGTTTCGCGGCAAGCGCTGCATCGCCTGATGCCATGACAACTCGTAGATACCGAGCGAGTTGGCGTGATTCTTCACTTCATGCCCGTAAGTGCCTGCCATGCCGCAGCAACCGACGCTGACGCTCTCAAGCTTCGCGCCAAAGCGGGCAAAAATAGAGGCCCATTGCGCAGGTGCGCCCGGCAGCGCGGTGACTTCGGTACAGTGGCCAAACAGGTACCACGGCTCACCGCTGACCTCCATGGCGCTGGTCTGCTCGAGGGCCGCCGGCAGCCACTCGTGCACCAGCATAACGTGGAACGCCCCGCGTTTATCACCCAGCGTCTGCTTATATTCATCGCGATAGCAGAGCACCAGCGCCGGATCGACACCCACCATCGGCATGCCCAGCCCGGCGACCCGGTTAAGGAAATCAGACGTTTTTTGCGCCGTTTTCGCGAAGCGGTTGAGGAAGCCTTTAATGTGTTGCGCCTTACCGTTAGGTGAGAACGGCAGAACCACCGGCTGATACCCCAGTTTTTCCGCCAGACGGACAAAATCGGCCACCACCTGCGCGTCGTAATAGCTGGTAAACGGATCCTGCACCACCAGCACCACCTTCGCTTTTTGCTCAGGGCTTAACGCCTCAAGCTGCTCCAGGGTCATGTTTGCCGAGCGGTGCCCCACCAGCTGACGCTGCAGCGACGGCACCGAGAGCAACGGCAGATCCACCATCCCGATATGTTTTTCGGAAAGCTTGCGCACCAGCGGCTGATTGATAAAGAAGTTGAACGTCTTTGGCGCCCGGGCCATCAGCGGGGCATAGCTCTCCACCGTTGCCACCAGATGGTCGCGCATCGGGCGCAGATAGCGCGTGTGGTAGAGCTGCAGGAAGCGCGAGCGGAACTCCGGTACGTCTATCTTAATCGGGCACTGGGTCGAACAGGCTTTACAGGCCAGGCAGCCGGACATGGCCTCTTTCACCTCATGGGAGAAATCATACTCGCCCTTATTCGCATGCCAGCTGTTGCGGGTGCGCTCAATCAGGGAACGCAGGCTGGCCCGTTTTTCCGGCAACTCCTGCTCCAGCTTGAGCGGGTCGATACCGCGATCGGCCAGCAAACGCAGCCATTCGCGTACCAGCGTCGCACGCCCTTTTGGCGAATGAATGCGGTTGCTGGTGATTTTCATCGACGGGCACATCGGGCTTTTCACGTCGAAGTTAAAGCACAGACCGTTGCCGTTACACTCAAGCGCCCCGCGCCAGGACGCGCGCACGGCAATGGGGATTTGTCTGTCGTACGTGCCGCGCTTGACGGCATCCACCTGCAGCATGGGCGCGTCCACCCCTTCCGGCGGGCAAATTTTCCCCGGATTGAGACGGTTATTGGGATCGAACGCCGCTTTGACCTTGCGCAGCTCGCCGAAGAGCTGTTCACCGAAGAACGCCGGGCTGTACTCGGCGCGGAATCCTTTTCCGTGTTCCCCCCACAGCAGGCCACCATATTTCGCCGTTAAGGCCACCACCTCATCGGAGATCTGTTTCATCAGGATCTCCTGCTGCGGATCGCACATGTCCAGGGCCGGACGCACATGCAGCACTCCGGCATCAACGTGGCCGAACATGCCATAGCTCAGGCCGTGGCTGTCCAGCAGCGCACGAAATTCAACGATATAATCCGCCAGATGCTCAGGAGGAACGCAGGTATCTTCGGCAAACGGAATCGGCTTCGCGGCACCTTTGGCATTGCCGAGCAGCCCCACCGCTTTTTTACGCATCGCGTAGATACGCTCAATGCCGGCCAGGTCGTTACAGAGCTGCCAGCCAATGACCCCACCTTCGCCGTGGGCGATCAGTTCATCAAGCCGCTGACAGAGCGTGGTCACCTGGCTATCGATAAGTTCTGCATCGTCTCCGGCAAATTCAACGATGTTAAGCCCGAGCATCTCTTTGTCCGGCACATCGTTAATCAGCTCCCGCACCGAGTGCCAGACGATATCTTCCCGCGCCAGATTAAGCACCTTCGAGTCAACGGTTTCCACCGACAGCGCCTGCGCCTCCACCATAAACGGGGCATTACGCAGCGCGGAATCAAAGGAGTCATATTTGACGTTCACCAGGCGGCGCACTTTGGGCAGCCGGGTGATATCCAGCCGTGCCTCGGTAATAAACGCCAGCGTTCCTTCGGAGCCGGTCAGCACGCGGGTCAAATCAAACTGGGTCAGTTCGTCGTTAAAGACATGACGCAGGTCGTAACCGGTGAGGAAACGGTTCAGTTTGGGGAATTTGTCGAGGATCAGCTGGCGGTTATCGCGACAGCGTTCCAGCACGGTGCGATAGATGCGCCCGCTTGCGGTGTTCTCTTTACCCAGCGTTTCCGCCAGCTCGACCGGCACAGGCTGGGTATCCAGGATATCGCCGCCCAGCAGCACCGCCCGTACGCCCAGAACGTGATCGGAGGTTTTTCCGTAGACCAGCGAACCCTGCCCGGAGGCATCGGTGTTGATCATCCCGCCGATGGTTGCCCGGTTGCTGGTAGAAAGCTCGGGCGCAAAAAAGTAGCCGTAGGGCTTCAGATACTGGTTGAGCTGATCCTTAATCACGCCCGCTTCAACGCGAACCCATCCCTCTTCAGGATTGATCTCGATGATGCGGTTCATATAGCGCGACATATCAATGATGATGCCCTGGTTCAGGGCCTGGCCATTTGTTCCGGTGCCGCCGCCGCGCGGGGTGAACACCAGAGCGCTAAAACGCTCTTGTGTCGCCAGCCGGGCAATCAGCGCCACATCGGCCGTTGAACGTGGAAAGACGACTGCATCGGGAAGAAGCTGGTAAATACTGTTATCGGTCGCCATCGTCAGCCTGTCGGCATAGTTCGTGGCGGTATCACCTGTAAAACCCTGTTGCTCCAGTGCCTGCAAAAAATTAAGCACCAGCTGAACGACGCCAGGTGCTTGAGAAATCTGTGGGATCATGACTGTCGACCCTAATTAGAGTAGTGTGAAATCGTTTGCGTTGTGTCTGGAAAGTTTTATCACATTTTTTTCTTATGTGCTTCGCTGAATTACGGGCAAAATCCGCCTGTCAAAAATCGCTGATATCATTAATGATTAGAGTGACGCGGTTATCCGTTCCCGCCAGCCTCGCTGGTGTTTATTAAGGAAAGTTTCATTTATGGTCAATCTTCGCCAGCCCAGGGATGTTGCGCAAATTTTGCTGTCGGTGCTGTTTCTGGCCCTCATGATTATTGCGTGTCTGTGGATTGTTCAACCTTTCATACTTGGCTTCGCCTGGGCCGCAACGGTGGTCGTGGCGACCTGGCCGGTGCTGTTACGTTTGCAGAAACTGCTGTTTGGCCGCCGCGGTCTGGCGGTACTGGTCATGACGCTGCTGCTGTTCCTGCTGTTTATTATTCCGATTGCGCTGCTGGTGAACAGCCTTGTCGATTCCAGTGGCCCGGTTATTCGCGCCGTCACCAGCGGTGATTTGACGCTGCCGGATCTCGCCTGGCTGAACAGCATTCCGGTGGTAGGCGCCAAACTTTACAGCGGCTGGCACAGCCTGCTGGAGATGGGCGGCAGCGCGTTGATGGCGAAAGTGCGTCCGTACATTGGCACCACCACCACCTGGTTTGTGGGTCAGGCGGCACATATTGGTCGCTTTATGATGCACTGTGCGCTGATGCTGGTCTTCAGCGCCCTGCTCTACTGGCGCGGTGAACAGGTAGCGTTGGGCGTACGCCATTTCGCTACCCGACTGGCCGGTAAACGCGGCGATGCCGCGGTTCTGCTGGCGGCGCAGGCCGTACGGGCGGTTGCGCTTGGGGTGGTCGTCACGGCGCTGGTGCAGGCGGTGCTGGGCGGTATTGGCCTGGCCATTTCTGGCGTGCCGTACGCTACCGTCTTTACGGTGGTGATGCTGATGACCTGTCTTGCTCAGCTGGGGCCGTTGCTGGTGCTGGTCCCCAGCATCATCTGGCTTTACTGGACGGGGGATACCACGTGGGGAACCGTTCTGCTGGTCTGGAGCTGCGTGGTCGGCACCATGGATAACGTGATTCGTCCCATCCTCATCCGCATGGGCGCGGACCTGCCGCTGATCCTGATCCTCTCCGGCGTCATTGGCGGGTTAATCGCCTTTGGGATGATCGGTCTGTTTATTGGACCGGTGCTGCTTGCCGTCACCTGGCGTCTCTTCTCCGCCTGGGTACACGAAGTGCCGCCGCCGGGCACCGACCCGGATGTGATTTTGAGCGAACTTGAAGAGCTGGAAGAGAAGAATACGCAGTAAAAGGGATTGCCGGGTGGCGTTGACGCTTACCCGGCCTACATTCTCCCCGGCAATACTTAAACATTGCTAAACTATTTATTCGTTGCGCACTGGTCCGACCCGCCTTTTTTGCTCTAAGTCCGCTATTCACCTCAAGAAATCTTTACTTCTCTTTAACTATTGAGACGAATCTGATCGACGCTCAAGGTTGGCATGCCTACTATTAGCTCACGGTTATAAATCAACACCTTGATTTATAAGCATGGAAATCCCCTGAGTGAAACAACGAATTGCTGTGTGTAGTCTTTGCCCATCTCCCACGATGGGCTTTTTTTTATCCTGACTACGCGTGTTGAACCTGACAGGTGCTTAGCATGCGCCATTCAGCAGGCAGCACCCGCGTCTCTCCCGTCACATTGACCGTCACCACGTCGCGAATATCCGCCGACGATGCTCCCACCTGTAGCTCAAACTCGCCCGGCTCAACAATGCGTTTGCCGTCCCGACGGGTAAAGTTGAACATCTCCACGGGCAGCGTAAAGGTGAGCGTGGCCGTTTCGCCCGGCGCGAGCGCCACACGCTGGAACGCTTTCAGCTCCTGAAGCGGCCGCACCTGCGTGGCAACCTTATCCCGGACGTACACCTGCACCACCTCGCTGCCGCTGCGTTCACCGCGGTTGGTGACGTCAATACTCAACACAACCTCTCCGTCCACCGGTACGCTGTTTTGCGCGAGGCGTGCTGCGCCCCAGTTAAATTGCGTCCAGCCAAGGCCGAAACCAAAGGGATAGCGGGAGCCAAAGTGGAACGCGAATGGCGTGCCGCCGCTTTTCAGCTTGTGGTTGTAGTAGTACGGCATGGCGCCCGCACTTTTCGGCACGCTCACCACCAGACGTCCCTGCGGCTCCGCGCGGCCGGTTAACACATCGGCAATTGCCCAGCCCCCTTCCTGCCCAGGTGCCCAGGCCATCATCAGCGCCGCGACCTTATCTTCCAGCCCCTGAAGATTGTACGGTCGCCCGCCGGTCATCACGACAATCACCGGTTTACCCGTGGCGACCAGGGCTTCCAGCAGCTGTTGCTGAACGCCAGGCAGGTGCAGGGAATCGGTATCGGATCCTTCCCCTACCGTGCCGCTCTGGAACAAACCGGCGAGGTCGCCGACGCAGGCCACCACCACGTCGCTCTCCTGCGCGGCGTTCACGGCTTCGGGGATCAGCGCGGTACTTTGCGACACCGGCGACTGCTGCATCGGTTTGCCCCCGCTGTCACCCGGGAAGACCGGCGCGCCCGCCATTCGTTTTTCGATGATGTGACACCCTTTGGCATAACGCACGTTCGACGCGCCCAGATAGTGCTCCAGCGCCGCGCGCGGGGTCGTCACCTGCGACGTTTCGTCAACCATATCACTGATAATCAAATGCACCGGGAAGCTATAGCCGCTGAGCAACGCCAGCGGATCGTCCGCCGTGGGTCCCACCACCGCCACGCGGGGTTTGCCGCCGAGAGGCAAAATGCCGTTATTCTCCAGCAGCGTCAGCGAGCGGGTCGCCACCTCACGTGCAACCTGCCGGGTGGTCTCATTTTGCAAATCAATACCGCTTTCATCGGCATACGGGTTTTCAAACAGGCCGAGACGGAATTTTTCGGTCAGCACGCGTCCTACAATCTCGTCCACTTTCGCCATGGAGATCAGACCACGCTCAACGGCCTCGGCCAGATGGCGGGCGCAGTCATCTTTCGGCAGCTCAACATCAAGCCCGGCGTTAAAGGCCAGCGCGGCGGATTCGGTCGCATCATGCGAGACCCCGTGATGCTGATGCAGCAGGCTGACGCCGCCATAGTCCGCCACAACGATCCCGTCAAAGCCCCACTGTTCGCGCAGGACGGTGGTCAGCAGGAAGTGGTCACTGTGCCCCGGCTGATTGTCGATATCGTGGTAGGCAGGCATCACCGACCCGGCATTGGCCAGCTTCACCGCCATTTCAAATGGCAGCAGGAAGGTATCATTCAGTTCGCTAAAGCCCAGATGAACCGGGGCATGGTTGCGCGCTCCCTCGCTGAACGAGTGGCCCACATAGTGCTTAAGCGTGGCCAGCAGATCGCGTTTATCGCCCTGCAGCCCTTTAACGTAGGCCGTGGCCATCACGCCCACCAGCCAGGGATCTTCGCCAAAGGTCTCTTCCGTGCGCCCCCAGCGCACATCGCGGGAGACATCCAGCACCGGGGCCAGCCCCTGCTGGCAGCCCACGGACCGCGCCTCTTTGCCTATCTGCTCGGCTGCCCGCTGCACCAGCGCCGGATCCCAGGTTGAACCGTAGTTGAGCGATGACGGGAACAGCGTGGCCGCTTTGCACAACAACCCCACCAGACACTCCTCATGGAACAGTGCCGGAATGCCGAGCCGCGTCTCTTCCATCATCATGCGCTGCAGACGGTTGGCGGCGCGCACGCCGGTTTGCGCATCAACGATATGGGTACCCAGCGGACGGGTAATCTGCCCGACGCCCAGCTTAAGCCGTTCGCTGAGCGAGGCCTGTTCACTCACCCCCGCGAATTCATCACTCAAGTCGCTGCGTTCACGGTGGTTGCCGTTTTCATCGAGGATCAGCCAGTACGCGTGCATCTGGGCGAACTTCTCTTCCGGGGTCATGCGTGCCAGCAAGTCGGCGACGCGCTCGTGCACGGGACGTCCCGCGTCCTTATAGATTGCAGTCATGTTTTACTCCTGTAGGGCGGAAGGGGCAGCCGGGCTGAGTTGCCCTGCTTCTGGCCGCACGTCGCGCTTGCTGGCCAGTTCGCGGGCGATGGAATCCACCAGCCGACTGTTGAGTTTGTAGATGGCAAGCAGCGCGACCATGCAGAGGAACAGCACGCACGGAATGAGGGTAAACAGTGCGTTAATGGTCGTGAGTACGTGCGGCGTCTGGGTTGCCTGGCCTGGCGCGTAATCCACCATCCCGAGCACCCAACCCACCACTGCCCCACCCAACGCCAGACCAAATTTGATGGCGAACAGCGCGGTGGAGAAGACCAGACCATCGAGCCGGCGACCGCTGCGGTGCTCTTCATAGTCGACCACATCGGAGAACATGGTCCACTGCAGCGGCGTGGTCAGGTTCTGGATGAAGCTAAAGACAATATTGAGGCCGAAAATCAGCCAGACCTGTGAAGGCGGCAGGAAGAAGATCAGCGCCCCAAAAATCACGAAGGAAATAATGGTCCACTGATAGGCACGTACGCGGTCAAATTTCCCCAGCAGCCGTTCGGATAATAATGCGCCACTTAAGGAGGCCACCATCCCGGAGACGATAAAGGCAAACACCAGTTCCGGACGCAACAGCACATAATTCACGTAATACATCGTGGCAGAGCCGCGCGTCACGACCGCCGTTAACAGCAAAATATTAAACAGGAACACAATTCGCCACTGGCTGTTCCCGGCCAGCAGTTTTAAATCGGTGAGCATGGAGCCAGAAGTATCATTCCGCGGAGAATAGCGCTCGCGGGTCATCAGGAAGCAGCAGAAGAATAAAATAATCCCCAGTAATCCCATCAGGCTCATGGCATAGAAATAGCCTTTCTGTACGTTGCCCTGTCCAAGATGCGAAACCAACGGCAAAGCGATAACCGTCACAATCAACCCGCCGATAAACGACAGGCCAAAGCGCCACGACTGCAGCGAATGGCGCTCGCGCGGATCCAGCGTCAGCGCGCCCGGCATGGCGCAGTAAGGGACGTTAATGGCGGAATAGATGAGGCTTAAAATCCCGTAGGTCACACAGGCATAGACGATTTTCGCCGTGGGCCCGACGTCGGGAACGTAGAACGTAATGAGGCAGCTCACGCCAAACGGAATGGCAAACCACAGCAGCCATGGACGGAAACGACCGTGACGCGTTTGGGTGCGATCCACCAGCGCGCCGATACAGGGATCAATAAAGGCATCGACCACGCGCACCACTAAAAACATGGTGCCCATAATGGCCGCGGGTAAACCGAAAACGTCTGTATAGAAATAAGCAAGAAATAACGTCGCTGTTTGCCAGACCAGCGCACTGGCCATATCACCTAAGCCATAACCTATTTTATCTTTGGTACGCAGTACAGAGGAGATTGTCATTTGTTATTTGCCTTTTTATCAGGTTAAAACGTATTTCAACCAGTTGCGCAAAATCCTGTTGATTTGCGCGGTAAGGCTCAAGTATTAGCAACCCTTTGTGTGCTAACAATTGTCTAAATTAACAGACAAATTATGATATTTGGTTTTTTACTTTATTTGTGATGGGGAGCAAATATAAGCGGAAATAAAAAAGGCGAGGATTATTTCCCTCGCCTTTTCAGATACGGAAGACGTTACTTGTTCAGTTCAGCCAGGCTCAGCCAGGTTTGCACCACGGTGTCCGGGTTGAGGGAAAGACTGTCGATCCCCTCTTCCATCAGCCAGGCCGCGAAGTCTTCATGGTCAGAAGGGCCCTGGCCACAAATCCCGACGTATTTACCCTGTTTCTTCGCCGCACGGATGGACATCGACAGCAGGGCTTTCACCGCCTCGTTGCGTTCGTCGAACAGCTCAGAGACCACGCCGGAGTCACGGTCCAGACCCAGCGTCAGCTGCGTCATGTCGTTCGAACCGATAGAGAAGCCGTCGAAGTGCTCCAGGAACTGCTCTGCCAGCAGGGCGTTGGACGGGATCTCACACATCATGATGATCTTCAGCCCATTTTCGCCGCGCTTCAGCCCCTGACGCGCCAGCTCGTCCACCACCGCTTTCGCCTGGTCCACGGTACGTACGAACGGGATCATGATCTCAACGTTAGTCAGCCCCATGTCGTTGCGCACGCGTTTTACTGCTTCACACTCCAGCGCGAAGCAGTCGCGGAAGCTGTCGGAGACATAACGTCCGGCCCCACGGAAGCCCAGCATCGGGTTCTCTTCTTCCGGCTCGTAACGCTCGCCGCCCACCAGGTTGGCGTATTCGTTAGACTTAAAGTCCGACAGACGCACGATCACGCGCTTCGGATAAAACGCCGCCCCGAGCGTCGCGATCCCTTCGGTCAGACGGCCAACGTAGAACTCTTTCGGCGAGTCGTAGCCTTTCATCATCTCGCGAATTTCGTTCTGCAGCTTTGCGTCCTGGTCGTCAAACTCCAGCAGCGCGCGCGGGTGAACACCAATCATACGGTTGATGATAAATTCCAGACGCGCCAGGCCCACGCCTTCGTTCGGCAGGCAGGCGAAGTCAAACGCGCGGTCCGGGTTACCGACGTTCATCATGATCTTCAGCGGCAGGTCCGGCATGGTATCGACGCTGGAGCTTTTCACGCTGAAGTCGAGGATGTCGGCATACACGTAGCCGGTATCCCCTTCGGCACAGGAGACGGTCACGTTCTGTCCGTCCTTCATGCGTTCGGTTGCGTCACCGCAGCCGACAACCGCCGGGATCCCCAGCTCGCGGGCGATGATCGCCGCGTGACAGGTACGCCCGCCACGGTTGGTGACGATAGCCGCGGCTTTCTTCATGATCGGTTCCCAGTCCGGGTCGGTCATGTCGGTTACCAGCACGTCGCCCGGTTCAATGCGGTTCATCTCGCTGATATCGTGGATCACTTTCACCGGACCGGCACCAATGCGGTGACCAATCGCGCGACCTTCCGCCACGATTTTGCCCTGCGCGTGGAGGGTATAACGCTCCATCACCTGGCCGCGGGAGCGAACCGTTTCCGGGCGCGCCTGGACGATGAACAGCTTGCCGGTGTGACCGTCTTTGGCCCATTCGATGTCCATCGGACGGCCGTAGTGTTTTTCAATCTGCACCGCCTGCTTCGCCAGCTCCTGCACTTCGGCGTCGGTCAGGGAGAAGCGGTCGCGCAGCTCCTGCGGTACATCTTCAATCTTCACCTGCTTGCCATGCTCCTGGGTCGGGGCATAGATCATGCGGATTTTTTTCGAGCCCATGGTGCGGCGAACTACCGCCGGACGGTTAGCGGCAAGCGTCGGTTTGTGGACGTAGAATTCGTCAGGGTTCACGGCCCCCTGCACCACCATCTCACCCAGACCCCACGCGGAGGTGATGAATACCACCTGGTCGAAGCCGGACTCGGTATCAATGGAGAACATCACGCCGGAAGAGCCCACGTCGGAACGCACCATACGCTGTACGCCCGCAGAGAGCGCGACGCCGCGATGGTCATAGCCCTGATGCACGCGATAGGAGATAGCGCGATCGTTAAACAGGGAGGCGAACACGTGTTTCACCGCCACCAGTACCGCATCATATCCCTGAACGTTCAGGAAAGTTTCCTGTTGTCCGGCGAACGAGGCATCCGGCATGTCTTCTGCGGTTGCAGAGGAGCGCACGGCGAAAGAGGCCTGCGCATCATCAGCGGAGAGCTGGTTGTACGCATCGTGAATGGCTTTTTCCAGTTCCGGCTGGAAAGGTGTGTCGATAATCCACTGGCGGATCTGCGCCCCGGCTTTAGCAAGCTCGGTAACGTCATCAATATCCGTTTTATCCAGCAGGTCGTAAATGCGCTGGTTTACACCGCTCTGGTCTAAAAACAGGTTAAACGCATCGGCGGTCGTGGCAAACCCGTTTGGTACGGAGACACCCATACCGGACAGATTTGTAATCATTTCACCCAGGGAGGCATTTTTGCCCCCAACTCTGTCTACATCATTCATGCCGAGTTGGTTATACCAAAGCACCAGCGGTGACGAGCCATTGTTGGACATCGAAACAATCCTTTTATGATATTTGATCGGAGTAAGAAACACCTGACTACGTATTTATACTGGCATATTTATTTACGCTAAAAAAACGGTGAATCGTGTAAGCAATTTAAATTTTCAACTTTTCGGATACTTTCCCTCCACCGGATAAGCCGATGATTCCTATATATTCAGCCAAAAACCACAAAAATGACGTCGCTATTTGAAAAATGAAATCCACTTTTCAGGAAAATCAAAAACACCATTTCATTTTAAATTCAGATAACTTCTTTGCTGTGCAATTAACTTTTTTAATTTATGCTTTCAGACAATTAGGTCCGATATTCAGGGTGGATAAAATGGATAATGCTGTCGATCGCCACGTTTTTTATATTTCTGATGGTACGGCGATTACCGCCGAGGTGCTGGGGCATGCGGTGATGTCACAGTTCCCCGTTTCGATTAACAGCATCACGCTGCCGTTTGTGGAAAATGAGAGCCGCGCGCGGGCGGTCAAGGACCAGATTGATGCCATTTACCAGCAGACGGGCGTACGCCCGCTGGTGTTCTACTCCATCGTGATCCCGGAAATTCGCAACATCATTCTGCAAAGCGAAGGCTTTTGTCAGGATATCGTGCAGGCGCTGGTGGCCCCGCTGCAGAGCGAGCTGAAGCTCGACCCGACCCCCATCGCACACCGAACCCACGGGCTGAACCCTGGCAACCTGACCAAATACGATGCGCGTATCGCCGCCATTGACTACACCCTGGCGCATGACGACGGCATCTCGCTGCGAAACCTCGACCAGGCGCAGGTCATTTTGCTGGGCGTCTCGCGCTGCGGCAAAACCCCGACCAGCCTCTACCTGGCGATGCAGTTTGGTATTCGTGCCGCCAACTACCCGTTCATTGCCGATGATATGGACAATCTGGTGCTGCCTGCCGCCCTGAAGCCGCTGCAGCACAAGCTGTTCGGGCTGACCATTAACCCGGAGCGCCTTGCCGCCATCCGCGAAGAGCGCCGCGAGAACAGCCGCTACGCCTCCATGCGCCAGTGTCGAATGGAGGTCTCCGAAGTGGAAGCACTGTACCGCAAAAACCAGATCCCTTGGCTGAACAGCACCAACTATTCGGTCGAAGAGATCGCCACCAAAATTCTCGACATCATGGGTCTTAATCGCCGCATGTACTAATATGCTAGTACATTAGCTCAGATTCAGGTATCATCCACCACATCCTCGGGGCGGAGCCGCCCCGAACTTGAAATCAGCAGGGATTGGTTTAAGGTGATGCCCATCACTTCCCGGTAGTCTGCCGATGAAGCAAAAAATTTCTGAGACATTCCATGAATAAAACCGACGAACTCCGCACAGCGCGCATTGACAGCCTGGTTACACCGGCTGAACTGGCACAGCGGCATCCACTTTCCGCAGGCGTTGCGGAACATGTTACGGCCTCGCGCCGACGCATTGAAAAAATTCTTAATGGTGAAGACAAACGTCTTCTGGTGGTAATTGGCCCCTGCTCGATCCATGACCTGGACGCGGCGATGGATTATGCAAAACGGCTACAGGGGCTGCGGGAACAACACCAGCATCGCCTTGAGATCGTGATGCGGACCTACTTTGAAAAACCCCGTACCGTGGTGGGCTGGAAAGGATTAATTTCAGACCCCGATCTCAACGGCAGCTATCGCGTTAACCATGGGATTGAGCTGGCACGTAAGCTGCTTTTGCAGGTGAACGAGCTGGGCGTTCCCACGGCCACCGAGTTTCTCGATATGGTGACCGGCCAGTTTATCGCCGATCTGATCAGCTGGGGCGCGATTGGCGCGCGGACCACCGAGAGCCAGATCCACCGTGAAATGGCCTCTGCCCTCTCCTGCCCGGTCGGGTTTAAAAACGGAACCGATGGCAACACCCGGATTGCGGTCGATGCGATCCGCGCTGCGCGTGCCAGCCACATGTTCCTCTCGCCGGATAAGAGCGGCCAGATGACCATCTACCAGACCAGCGGTAACCCGTACGGGCATATTATTATGCGCGGCGGCAAGAAACCGAACTATCACGCCGGGGATATTGCCGCGGCCTGTGAAACGCTGGCCGAGTTCGATCTGCCGGAACATCTGGTGGTGGACTTCAGCCACGGTAACTGTCAGAAACAGCACCGTCGCCAGCTGGATGTCTGCGATGAGATCTGCCAGCAGATCCGCAGCGGTTCAAGCGCCATTGCGGGCATTATGGCCGAAAGCTTTATCCGCGAAGGCACGCAGAAAATCGTGTCGGGTCAGCCGCTGGTTTACGGCCAGTCGATCACCGACCCGTGCCTGAGCTGGGAAGACAGCGAACTGCTGCTGGATAAGCTGGCGTCTGCGATCGATACGCGCTTCTAACCCCCCGCCGGGTGGCGCTGCGCTTACCCGGCCTACGATCCGTGCCCTTCTCCCTCTCCCTGTGGGCTGAGGGTTCCCCAGAAAAATGAAAAGCACGATGAAGTGTGATCTACTGGTTGCGCTAACAAATCAGAAGAGACCTCATC
>NZ_JBMKJG010000040.1:0-15348 GCF_049237765.1 Enterobacter cloacae complex sp. SHL021
TCGCGTGAAATCAATCTGCCGCCATATTCGTTCTTCGACTTCAAGCAAGGCTCTCCGTTCAAAAGTGGTGCTTATTGCCATATTGATTCTGTAAACAAAGAGCTATCCAAGCATTGTATCAAGATGATCGCAGCAGCCGGTAAAGGAGAGGCATCATGAGCGCTATTACCAAACAATGGCTGCAGCAGAAAATTGCCGACATGGAAGCAGCCAGAGATGAAATCCCGTTCGGACTGGACGAAGATGACAGCAACACGCTGGCTGCGATGAAGCTGGCGCTGGCATCGCTCGAAGCGGAGCCGGTGGTAAGCCATCTCGGAAGTAAAAATGCGCTTGATGCCATTGTTGCCTTCATAAAAAGCAACAGAAACCCAACTCTAAAAGACTACAACGAAGTTTCTGAGCGATTATTTCAGGACAATTGCCACGGTCTATCTAACCATGTCATTGAGTACATTAAGCAGATCGGGGAGGAACTTGAGGAGTTGCGATCTACTCAGGACACCGTCCCGCCAGCTCCGGTGGCTGTGCCTGAGTGTTTCAAGCGCCTTCTCCACCATGCTTACGGCATGACAATGGGGCATGACTGGAACAAAGGAACTATGGCTGGGCATCACCGTACCAAGCTGTGTCAGGCTGTTGAAGAGTGCCGCGCCGCCATGCTTCAGGGTGCAGATGGTACCCTCACCAATGAAGGTACCATACCAGTCACGCAATTTAAGCCGGTAGCAGACCTGTACGGCTTAACCTCACCAACTGGTGGTGAAACATCGTTCACTTTCGACGCTGTTGAAGCTCGTGATTTCATTGATGGCGGTTGGTCATGCCAGGAGTACGTGGAGCTTGAACGCTTTCAGGAAGCGATAACCAACCATACCGAGGATAAGCTCGCTATGGTTGACCATTCCGGTGACTCCAACAATATGGTTGAACCTGTAACGACGGCTTACAAGTTGCCACCGCATGTTTACCGTGAACTTGTTAATAGCCTGCGCGATACGGCGGTTAAGTATCAAGGATGTCAGCAGTTACGAGAGCAATTAAGCCGCACCCTGCAGGAGGTAATTCAGCCAACAGCACCGCAGCAGGAGGAGACGGAAAAACCAAAAAAGTAGATCGCTGCGATGCCTGCACTGAAGGCGCTCGCGGCGGGTGTGGTACGTGTGTTTTTAACGGTAATTTTTGATGAGGTATTTATGACTACTACTGATACTGATTTTATGGAGGAGCAGGAAGTATTCGACCTGCTCAAAAAGAAAAAAACTGCTGTTTGGCGCTTACGCAAAGAACGTGGTTTCCCCAATCCTGTTCTCACATATCCGTCACGCTACAGCCGTAAAGCAGTTATGAAATGGATTGAAGAGGGCGGCGTCAACCGAGCTGTTTAACATGCCAGAATATTTTATCGGCATACATTTCATAAGCCTCTTTCTGCTCCACCAGCCAGTCGTGTTTGTTGTACACGGCCATCACACCGCCCAGTTCATGCCCCAGCATCTTTTCGGTGACATGGGGCATAACTCCCTCCCCTGACAAATTAGTTACCAGTGAGCGCCTGAAATCGTGCGTTCTCCATTCCGGTATATCAATTTTATCCCTTAGTTTTTTCATGTAGAGATTTGCTGACGAACGATCTATTGCCTTATCCAGTTCCTGGCCGGGGAACAGGACGGTATTACCCGAATTTAAAAGCCTCTCTACAAAAGGCTTTACCTGCTCAAAAATAGGACGACGAATAACATTCCCCATTTTTGAATGCTCTGCTGGAGTTGTCCAAATTAGATCGTCCATATTGAATTCACTGTCCGTAGCCAGGCGAAGTTCTGACAATCTGGCTCCCCACAATAACAAAAGTTGGTGAAGTACCTTGTTGGAAGTAACGATCTTGTTGTTTTCCAGCGCGAGCCATATTTTTGCCAGTTCGGTATAGGTTAAAACCCTGCTACCAACATCTGGCTTCTTCCCAATCGTCTTTACGCTAAGCTTCAGAACCTCGCACGATGGTATGAGTTGTCTGCTGATACACCAGTTCATTACAGATCGCAGCTGCAGGAGAAGAACCCTGGCCTTTTTGCCGTTTTTCTTTTCCTGCTTATCGAAGAACCTAACCCATGCTGAAACAGGAATATTGACGACGGGGGCATCCGGGAATTCTGTGTACATAGTGTTGTACACAACTGACTTGTACAACGTCTGTGTATTAGGCTTCAGTGTCTCAACATACTTGTTCCACCACTGATCGAGACACTCTTTAAGCGTCAGCTCGCCATCCTCTTTGGCAAAATAATTTTTAGGGTTTAGCCCCTTGAGGTACAATTCGCGCATCTCGCCGACAATGACGCGCGCCTCTTTCAGAGATGTAGCAGGATAGCGCCCAATCGAAAGGCGAACAGGTTTACCATTCCATCGGTACCGAAACTGAAACGTAATCGTTCCGGTAGGGGTAATACGCACGCTGAGACCGTCACCATCTGTGACTTCGGGCGCGCCGTTGTACGGCTTGTCATTGATGCTGCGAAGTTTGGTATCACTGAGGGCCACGGCTCTGTATCCTGTACACACTAATTTTCAGCATTCTGTACTCAATCTGTACGCAATGGCAAGTGAACCAAATGATTTTATTTGCGTACAGACATGAACGAACAGGAAATAAAAGAGACTAAAAGCTTGAAGCTGCGTGGACTCTTGCGATAACATGCAACACAAGACGAACACTTAAAAATCAGTTATTTCTACGTCCTCTTAGTTAAATGGATATAACGAGCCCCTCCTAAGGGCTAGTTGCAGGTTCGATTCCTGCAGGGGACACCAGAGACTTGTTCGACAACGTCCTGAGATAGCCACCAACCTCCTAAAAAACAATAAGTTATCCATAACCTATTGTTCACCCAAAACCGTTAACGTCCGCCTACATCAACCTTGCTTTGTTGGTATATCTGTTGGTATCGTAAGTTCGATATGTTTTGTACCAACACTGGGAGGTGCAACCAATGGCGCTAACTGATGTAAAAGTTAAATCTGCAAAACCTTCCAGCAAGCCAATCAAGCTCACTGACGGGTTTGGTATGCATCTACTTGTCCACCCTAATGGTTCAAAGTATTGGCGCTTTCAATACCGCTTCACTGGTAAACAAAAGATGCTGGCGCTTGGCGTCTATCCTGCCGTCTCCCTAGCTGAAGCAAGGGAGAGACGTGACAGTGCCAGAAAACTGATTGCTAATGGCATTGATCCCAGCGAAAAGAAAAAAGCGGAAAAAATTGAAGAGAGTGGCGCTTTAACTTTTGAAACGGTAGCAAGAAGCTGGCATTCCAGCAATAAAACATGGTCAGAAGGCCACCGCACACTGATACTCAACAGCCTAACCACTCATGTTTTTCCGATCATTGGTCAGAGAAATGTTACTGACCTGAAAACTCGTGATTTATTGGTTCCTATAAAAAAAGCTGAACTGAACGGGCATCTGGAACTGGCCTCACGGCTTCAACAGCGTATCACCGCCATTATGCGCTATGCCGTACATAATGCACTTATTGAGCATAACCCGGCTTATGATTTGGCGGGAGCAATAGCAACAGCCAAAAGTGTTCATCGTCCAGCCCTTCCCCTTGAACGTATTGCTGAATTGATGGAAAGGATAGAGGCATACAAAGGTAAAGGACTTACCCAATTGGCTGTTCGATTGTGTTTGCTGACCTTTATCCGTTCCAGCGAGTTACGATTTGCACGTTGGTCAGAGTTTGATTTCAAAAATGCGCTATGGACGATTCCTGCAGAACGAGAACCTCTTAAAAACGTCAAGTTCTCTCATCGCGGCTCAAAGATGAAGACTCCCCATCTGGTACCGCTGAGTAAGCAGAGCATTGCCATTCTGAAAGAGATCAAAGCTATCAGTGGCGCTCATAAATTTGTATTCGCAGGTTTTAGCTATGCTGACAAGCCTATCAGTGAAAACACGATTAATAAGGCATTACGTGCGATGGGTTATAACACCCAAAAAGACGTTTGTTGCCACGGATTCCGCACAATGGCCTGTAGCGCTCTGATTGAATCAGGATTATGGTCAAGAGATGCCGTTGAACGACAGATGAGTCACCAAGAACGTAGCTCTGTTCGAGCCGCATACATCCATAAGGCTGAACATCTGGATGAACGCCGTCTGATGCTCCAGTGGTGGGCTGATTTCCTTGATGCCAACAGCAGCAGTATGATCAGGCCGTTTGAGTTTGCCCACAGGAATCAAAGCTAACTGCCTGATAACCCCTCATATAACATCATGTAATCCTTTGTTTTAACGATGTTTGAATAGCCATCGCCCTGTGATGGCTACTACACCATTCTATTATGAATTTTCAGCAATATTTGATATTGTAGCAATATTAAATACCGAGGAAATAACCATGATATCAGGTCTTGATGGTGGAATTTTCATCCTTAGCTCTATGGCTAAGGAAAAAGTCAAATCAGGTCTACTTGACAGAGCAACAATAGAAGGCTCTAAAGGCGAGTATACCGTGATTTTTGATGGTTCAGAGTGGGAAGGTAAGCCATTAGTTTTATGCAGCTCCAGACAGCCTTATGAAGCAAGAATCTTCAAAAGCATCGATGGTGCGGCGGCAGAACTACTACGCATAGGTCTAAATGAAGCTTCAATCAAAAACACCATCAAATCGAACACTAAATAATCAGGTTTAAAATGGATATGCAAAAAGAAACGATTTTTTCTGAAGTAGAAACCACGAACAGCAAACAGCTTGCTGTATTGAAGGCTAACTTTCCGCAGTGTTTTGATAAAAACGGGGCTTTCATTCAAGAGAAATTGCTTGAGATCGTCAAATCAGCGGATGTTGAACTCTCTAAAGAATCATACAGCTTAAACTGGCTGGGTAAGTCCTATGCCCGTCTATTGGCTAACCTACCACCGAAGACGTTGCTCACAGAAGATAAAAACCATAACCAACGTGGAGAGAACAAGAGCAGTCAAAATCTGTTGATCAAAGGGGATAACCTAGAAGTAATGAAGCATATGGTTAATGCTTATTCTGAAAAGGTTAAAATGATTTATATTGATCCACCATATAACACAGGATCAGATGGATTTGTATATAATGATGATCGTAATTTTACACCTGAACAACTTTCTGAACTGGCTGTTATCGACCTTGATGAAGCTAAACGTATCCTCGATTTTACTGTTAAAGGATCAAGTAGCCATAGTGCGTGGCTAACTTTTATTTATCCTCGACTATATATAGCTCGTGAACTTTTACGTGATGACGGGATAATCTATATCTCCATTGATGATCACGAACATAGCCAACTAAAAATACTGTGTGATGAAATTTTTAGCGAGCAAAACTTTGTTGGAAATATAGTCAGAGCGACAGGTCAGACCACAGGACAGGACAGTGGTGGATTAGGAAATTCATTCGACTATATTTTAGTTTATACAAAGTCAAATAATATCGATCTTAGTGGCTTACCGTTAACTGACCATGATCTCAAACGCTTTCAGAATAAGGATGACATGGGCTACTATGCTTATGATCAAATGAGAAAAACAGGAAGTAATGATAAAAGAGAAGATCGTCCTAACATGTATTATTCCGTGCAAGATCCTGACGGTAATGAGGTTTTCCCAATAGCCTCTGCTGGCTATGAAAGTTGTTGGAGATTCAGCAAGGAAACTTATTTACAGCAAGTAAATAACAATATGATTTTATGGAAAAAAACCACTCGTAATGGACAAGAGGTATGGTGGCCATACGTTAAATATTATGTTGAAGGGAGAACTAAACGTCCATCACCTCTATGGACTGAATTAGAAGGTAATAAAAAGGCAGCAAGGGATCTTCGCTCATTATTTGATGGAAAAAAAGTCTTTGATTTTCCAAAACCACTTCAAGTAATACAGAATCTGATACATATAGTGCCTAATGCTTCAAAAGATGATCTAATCTTAGATTTCTTTGCCGGGTCGGGTACAACCGCACATGCAGTAATGGCTATGAATGCTAACGACGAAGGTAATAGAAGATTTATTTCTATACAAATCCCAGAACAAACATCTCAAACATCTGAAGCACATGAGTTAGGCTTTAAAAACATCTATGAATTAACAAAAGAACGACTTTCAAGAGCATCCCAAAGAATTAAAAAAGAACATCCTGATTTTAACGGTGATCTGGGATTCAAAATATTTGAAACAGTCAATGATTTTCGTACTAAAGATGAGTCTGAACTTACGCTGTCTAATCATACTTTTTTTGATGATGTTGTATTGACTCCTGAGCAGTACGACATCTTATTGACTACGTGGTGCCTGTATGATGGCAGCTTACTGACAACACCAATTGAAGATGTTGATCTCAATGGCTACAAAGCGCACTTATGCGATGGACGGCTATATCTGATTGCGCCTAATTTCAGTAGCGAAGCACTGAAAGCTTTACTTCAAAAGCTGGATTCAGACAAAGACTTTGCTCCTAACAAAGTTGTGTTTTATGGCAGCAACTTTGAAAGCGCAAAACAAATGGAACTCAATGAAGCACTGAAAAGTTATGCTAATAAAAAATCTATTGATTTAGATTTGGTGGTAAGGAACTAATCATGTCCAAAGGGTTTACATTCGAAAAAAACTTACCCCATCAAAAAGCTGGCGTTGATGCGGTCATGAATGTTTTTGTTTCCGCCATGCCTCATCAGACGGATCATGTTGCTATCCGCCTGTTAGCTAATCCAGAACTGAATCTATCTGAACAACAATACTACAACAACATAAAAAATGTTCAGGAATTCAATGGCATTGAGCACTTAAAAGATAATTACGATGCCAAAAGCAATGTTATTGATGTTTCAATGGAAACGGGGACAGGTAAAACCTATACCTACACAAAAACAATTTTTGATCTGAACAAATCTTTTGGCATTAATAAATTTATTATTATTGTTCCTACACTTTCAATTAAAGCTGGAACCGTTAACTTTTTAAAAAGTGATGCTTTAAAAGAACACTTTCGAGATGATTACGAGCGTGAACTAAAGACTTATGTAGTTGAGAGTCAGAAAAACTCTGGTAAAAATACAAAATCGTATATGCCTCAAGCTATTCATGATTTTGTTGAAGCTAGTAATTTCAATAAGAAATATATACACATCCTTGTGATCAACTCAGGAATGATTAACTCCAAGTCTTTAACTGACACTTATGATGTTGGTTTGCTTGATAATCAGTTTGATACACCATTTGCTGCTCTAAGTGCAGTTAAACCATTTATTATTATTGATGAACCTCATAAATTCCCTACAGCTAAAAAAACATGGGAGAATATTGAGAAATTCAATGCTCAATATATTATTCGTTACGGCGCAACCTTTAGTGAAGGCTATAAAAATTTAGTTTATCGCCTGACAGCCGTAGATGCATTTAATGAAGATCTTGTTAAAGGCATTGATGCTTACATTGAAGATATTGTTGGTGATGGTAGCGCCAACCTCAAGTTCGTAAAATCTGACGGTAAAGAAGCTATTTTTGAGCTTACCGAAAATGGTAACAAAAAAACGTTCAAATTAGCAAAAGATGAATCGCTATCGAAAACACATAGCGCAATTCATGATTTAACACTCGATGCATTAAATAAAAGTACTGCAGTGTTGAGTAATGGTATTGAACTAAAAATTGGTAGTTCAATAAACCCCTACTCTTACGATCAGACGCTCGCTGATAACATGATGCTTAAAGCTGTCAAAGAACACTTTAAGTTAGAAAAAGAGTATCTGACACAAAGGCCACGTATAAAGCCTCTTACTCTTTTCTTCATTGATGACATTGAAGGGTATCGTGATGGTAATGACATTGCCGGAAGCCTGAAAACTAAGTTCGAAGAATACGTTTTGGCAGAAGCTAATAAACTGTTAAAAACAGAAAAAGACGAATTTTATAGAAACTACCTTGAAAAAACCGTTCAGGATGTATCTTCTGTTCATGGTGGATATTTTTCAAAAGATAATAGCGATAAAGATGATAAAATTGAGCAGGAAATTAATGAAATCCTTCATGATAAAGAGCTTTTATTATCTTTAGATAATCCTCGCCGTTTCATTTTCTCTAAATGGACGTTGAGGGAAGGCTGGGATAACCCAAATGTCTTTCAGATTTGTAAGCTCCGTTCGAGCGGTAGCACCACATCTAAACTTCAAGAGGTAGGGCGTGGTTTACGTCTTCCCGTGAATGAATACATGTGCCGTGTTAAAGACCGCAACTTTACACTCAACTATTATGTTGATTTTACGGAAAAAGATTTTGTTGATTCTCTTGTCAAAGAGGTTAACGATAGCTCTTTCAAAGAAACTATACCAAGTAAGTTTACTCAAGAGCTTAAGGATAAAATCTTAACTCAGTATCCTGAACTTTCATCCAGAACACTAATGAATGAAATTTTTGATGCTGAAATCATCGATGAGAATGAAAACTTTAAAGATTCTGGTGCCTATACTCGCTTAAAAGATAAATATCCAGCAGCATTCCCTACCGGAGTTAAACCAAACAAAATCAAAAAATCCACTGATGGTAAAAAACGTACTAAAATGCGTGTTGGCAAGTTCAGTGAACTGAAAGAACTGTGGGATTTGATCAATCAAAAAGCTGTGATTGAATATAAAATAAATAGCGAGAGTGAATTCTTATCAATATTCAAGTCGTTCATGCTCGAAGAAAAAGATAGATTTACTAAATCAGGCGTTCATACTCGCATTGATAGGATTTATATCCATAATGATACGGCAATGTCGAAAAGCATAATTAGTGATGATGATAACTTTGCTAAACTCAACACAATGAGTTATCGTGAATTTCTTGATAACTTATCACAAACTATGTTTGCTAAACACGATACCTTGCATAAGGTTTTTTGTGATATAAAAGACACTATCAATATCACTGACTACCTGAACATTCAAACTATCAGAAAGATTAAATCTGGCTTTAGCAAGTATTTGTTGAACAATTCGTTTAACAAGTTCAGTCTTGGCTACAATGTGATATCAAGCTCTATTCATCCTACAAAGTTGACTAATGCAGATGGTAATCCTTTAAATGAGGTATTATCAAGTGATCTTGGTGTATTGCAGGATAATACAAAATCACCATTGGATTCTTATCTTTTTGAAGAAGTATTTTATGACTCAGAGCTTGAACGGCTCAACATAACAGATGGAGAGATCCAGTCTGTATCTGTTTTCACAAAGATACCGAAGAACTCCATTAAGATCCCGGTTGCGGGTGGTTATACATATTCTCCTGACTTTGCTTACGTTGTTAAAACCACCAAAGGTGATTATCTAAACTTTATCATTGAAACAAAAAACGTAGACGGAAAAGATAGCCTGCGGCTTGAAGAGAAGCGTAAGATTGAACATGCTCAGGCACTGTTCAATCAAATAAGTAAAACGGTCAATGTGGAGTTTAAAACGCAGTTTGCTGATGATAGCATTGCTAATTTAATTAAGCGTAGCATTCATTAATCCTTTCCCCCTCACTGTTCATTCATTAGTGAGGGGGAACTGATATAAATGCGAAAGGATATTTGTGTTTTTTTAAATAGCTGTGAATATAAGAGTATTACTATTACCACCGGCTGAACACTGCGTAGCAGTTTTAGCCACATCCAGCACATCACCTGCTGCTTTCACATTCGCCGCGACTCCTACGCCAACCTCATAGAAATTTCCTGCTGCTGCAGTTACTATTTTGGTACATTCCGCTGCAGGAACATTAGAATAAGTAATATTAAAAGAAGAACCGGGTGCTTTTGATGGACCAGTTGCTGCAGCTCCCAATATAACATCACCTTTAAATGCATTAATTGGCTTCACTGCTGACTCAGAGCCACTCAACATATTATCAGGGAAAATCTTAGCCTGAACTGCCACAGTGTTTGAAAGACCAGTAAAACTTGATGCTGAAGTATATAACGACTTAACACCTGCCTGAATAGTAGCTATATTATTACTTTCTGCCTGCGCACGCTGTGAAGCTTGTACTTTAGGGTAAACGATAAATGCTGCAACCACTAATGCAGATATAATCCCAAGAACCAACAAAAGTTCTAAGAGCGAGAATCCTTTCTTGCTTTTTTTGTATTTAATTAATGCTGCTTTTTTCATTTCCTTTATATCTCCTTAGTTATTTGAATAGATATAAAAGAGATAAACCAGATAAAATATTAAACAAGACTTGTATATTCTTTATATGCTCTTATCCGATAAGCGGACTACCTGATAAAAACAAAAAAAGACCAGATCATTCTGGTCTTTTTTTGGAAGCGAGCTTCGTTGACTTTATTAAAAAACCATCAAAGATTTACAAGATTGAATATGGAGTTATTCTTCTTTGATAGTAATTAGACATTACAATTTACTTTCAACCATGTCAAATTTAATTTCATTATATAATTAACGCATTTTTTGAATGCCTGTAAGGTTACCTTCACCATCACAAATAAATGAAGTTTGAGATGAAACGTTATTACCAATAATATAAAAGCCATAAACACCTGTATTTTTCATGACGTACCCCGTAGAGCTATAACATTTAACGGAATTACTAACAGCCGTGTTATATTGCCACTTCCCCGATACACAAGAAAGAATAGCTCCACGATCATCACGGCTTAAAAGCCCATTTGATTGGCAAATATTCCCAGCGACAGAAAGACCATTAATTTGAATATATTCACCCACAGTAGTTCGACCAATTGACTCTACTGCAGCACCTTTGAGACCCTTGTCTGACACTATGTTTCCAGAAGCTTTTATCTCCCCAATAGTATTTATTGCGCCTTCATCGTTAATATTAACACCAACGATTCCGTTTTGTGGATTTTTAACTTCAATGCGTCCATTAGCTACCAGAGTAATAGAAGAATTGTTATCTGAAAGAATATCTAGTTGTTTTTGACCAGATATTTTGATTTCGAAGTTATTGCCAACAGCATCACCTCCGATAACCAAACTATTTCCGTACCCATTGTGAGCAATAACTTGTCCAGCAGCCGATATTGTACCACCGGATATTATATTACCACCGAAATCACCTGAACCTGCAGCAGTTATATCTTGGACATTCTTGATGCTTTTACCTCCCATATTAAGATCTCCCGTCATCGGCAAAGTACCATCACGACGAAGATAAACAGAATACATGGTGGAATCATATCCTACGCGATATGCCATCAATCCTGCACTTGTAATATTACTGTAATCTGTAGATGTCTCTTTCCATGCACCCTGTAAACCTGATGCTAACGTTGCTGATTGCGTCATACCACTATCAATACCTGCCGCTTGCATCGCTCGACCCAATAAATCGTAACGATACTTATCCCCTTCCATCCAAGGCAAAGTCGTTGTAATAAGACCATTAACTACATAGTTAGGTGATATTCCTGAACGTTGTAATATAATTTTATATGAAGATTTTTGTGCATTAATACCGGTGTATGACGCAGGTAATAACCCTTCATTAACCAGTGTCTGGTATGTAATTTCGCAGCCTGAAGCATTACAGACACGGGGACCCGGATCGCTTGACTGACTGCTGCTTGAAGTCAGAGTGGAAAGTTTATCATATCGGATATTAATATAACCATTAACCGCCTCCCCGACCTGTTTAATTTGCTGACCAACAGCATTAGCTATAATCGTTTCCTGTTCATTATTCATATCCTGAAAACGCATAAATGCCATCATACTACCCACACCCAGCACCAATACGAGTTCTAACAGGGAGAACCCTTTCTTATTTTGTTTTTTCATTTTCATCGTCCTTTTTTATTTCACGTATTAATTAATTATCAAAAATAAACAGGAGGTCAAGACCGATGAATATATAATCAATGAAAAGATTAATAATAAAAATTAAAATGAGCCGATTTTATCTCTCACTATCCGGTTTGTGGTATCATTACAATGATTTTATACATTCAGGATAAAAGACAATGACAGACGCTATTAAAACACTTAATAACATCCGTACTCTTCGCGCTCAGGCACGAGAAACAGATCTCGCTACTCTGGAAGAGATACTCGAAAAATTAACAGCTATTGTCGAGGACAAACGCCAAGAAGAGACAATCGCAAAGCAACAAAATGCTGAACGTCAGGGCAAAATCGAAGCCCTGCGTGCGCAACTGCTTGAAGATGGCATTGACCCGTCTGAGCTGCTGGGTAATGTTAAATCATCACGTCCTGCTGCTTTACGTGCTCCTCGTCCTGCAAAGTACAAATACATCGACGAAAACGGCGATGAGAAAACGTGGACAGGTCAGGGTCGAACACCAAAAGTGATTGCAGCTGCACTGGAAAGCGGTAAGGTTCTGGAAGATTTTGCCATTTGATTGAGAGTTTTAATTTGCTGCCAAGGATGGTGGTAAAAATTGGCTACCGCGCCCTCTGGGGCTTGCTCAACAGCTCCCCAGCCTAAAACAAGTTTTAAGCCGGAGAGCTGTTCGGACGTGAAATTATTTTATGGTCTGAATTTCTTGAGAACTCTTTCAATGTAGATTTGTCCATTTACTTTATACCGTTCGATATCGTGTGTATGTAACGATGGAACTTCTAACAACAAACCAAAGAGTAATTGCTTATCTACCTCACTTATATCACAGTTTAAAACCTTGGCAACCTCTGCACCAAGAATTATTTTTTGTCGTGTGTTTTCTTTTTTGCTGTCTCTTTTTTCTTTTGCTTTAAGGTAATTTAATTTGTTTTGTGCTCCAGCAATTTTTTGCTCAAGTGTTTTCTTAATTTCCGGCCTGTTTCTATCACTCTGAAAAACATTGCCAGTTAGATAGGTATTTTTTATTTCATCATCACTCATTCTTTTCTCCACTGATGCCTATGATTATAAGGAATATTACTTCTGAACTCATCATCTGAAAGTGCTCGTTTGATTGATTTAATCCGGGAACGGAACTGTTTCTTTTCCTGTTTCTTTTTAAACTCAACTCTTATTTCTGTGATTATCTTTTCTGCTTCACTATACGCTTTTTCCAGATCGGTATAGATTCCATTATCAAGTAATCGTTTTGCTTCAAGATCGATGGCTTCATCGTTATTTTTATACATAAAACCTCCCTGTATTGATTTCCTGATTATGTATTAACACAATTTACAGATAAATCAATAAGTAAGGTGTTAAATCTTATCTGACAACCCAAATACTTATAAAGCCAATGTTAATAGTCCATAATGCAGCATTAACACAGATTAGTATTATTTCTGACTCACACAACTCACCGATACTCATATTCACCCCGTTTATTTTATGTTCTTATATTCTTTTATATTAAATAATTTACTTTGGCAAATTATGAGTTTTATCGTGATAGTAATCTCTGATTAATGTTGTCTCTTTTTCCCTACAAAAAAACAACTACCAGTAAAAATAAAGTACACACTAAGAATATAACAACACTATGCGCTAATATTCACTAACAACTTTGAACGATTCTCTCCGCGTTACTTATTTTTGTTTATCAGTGATTTTCATTTTATCTTTCGATTTTCCACTCTAATTTCTTATCCTAACCTGTGAATTGTGCAACAGGGAAAGCTACCAATATCTTTTGCTATTTTTCTATTTTAGTGTTTTCCCGCCTTACGGCGGGATAAATTAATACTCTTCCTGTCCTTCGGACGCTATCAAAGGCCAATCCGTGTAATATCGAGGTATACTTCGCCCGCCCATCCATATTGCGCCGCTTATTTCGGCGTTTTGTTTTACAGCCATTCATATATTTAGTATTAATTAATAAAGGCAAGCCTTATACATTGCCGTTATTTTTGAGCCATTTATGGCGATAAAAAATAAAGCAATGCCCACTTACGCATTATCGCTTCGCTCTAATGCCGTGGGGTCTACCGACGGTTGCCTGCCGCAGGCTAAAACCGTTTCCTTCGGAAACAAAATCAAGGTCAACGTCAACCCCGGCGTTTTCCTTACGTAAAACGAAAAGCAGCATTTGGCATTGAGGAATACTTGGATGGCGATATACAGTTTTAAAATGGAGAACATCAGCAGAGGCGAAGGTCAGTCTTCGGTTAACTCTGCTGCATATCGTCACCGTAAAGTTTTCTTCGATAACAGAACGGGTGAAGTTTGTGGTCGCAAAACAGCACATAAAAAGGACCTTGCCTTTGCGCAGATTTTTGCACCTGAACATACCCCTCCTGCCCTGATTGTTGACAGTGAAACACTCTGGAATGCTGTTGAAGCCTCAGAGAAGAGAAAAGATGCCCGCCTTGCCAAAGAGTTTAAGATTGCCCTCCCCGCTGAGCTAACACCAGAGCAGAACATTGAACTCACTGCAGCTTTTGTTCTTGAGCACTTTACCAAGCAAGGCATCATTGCCGATGTTGTTATTCACGATATTAATGGTCATAACCCACATATCCATATAATGGGAACCACCCGTGAGGTTCTTTCTACCGGCTTTGGTAAAAAGGTCCGTGAGTGGGACAAGCCTGAAACCCTTGATAGCTGGCGTAAAGGCTGGCAGGACATCTGTAATGGGTTCCTTGACCTGTATGGTCATGATGAACGCATCGATCACCGTTCTATCAGGGTTCAGTATGAGGAAGCCCTTGAACAGGCTACGGCTGCTGCTACAAACGAAGAGAAAGCAATCTGGCTGGCTAAAGCTATTGAAACAAACCGCGATCCAATACTTCATATCCCTCGTGACCGCTGGGGAACTGTTGCAGCTCAGGAACAACGTGCCGCAGAGCAAGCCATACGTGATGAGCTGAAAAAAGAAGCTGACGAAGCCTACTTTACCTTTAAAGATCTTCCATTGGACATTGTTGTTGATGTTGCCAGCTTTAGGGTTCATGCACTGGCTGAACCAGAAGAAATTGTTATCCCGGATAACACAGGCAGAGCTTCATCTACAGGCTCGCAGAAACCTGTTCTGGTTGCTCCTGCGCCTCATACACGCACTACACTGAAAAACCCATCCTCTTCAACAACAAGAGCGATTAAACGCGCTCCTGTTAAAGCTAAGAGGAAGCATGTTGAACCTCGTCAGGATGGGATTTTCAAACGTTTCACACTGTTGGTCGTCGGATACATAAAAGAGAAATTCGTCTGGGCCAGAAAGAAACAGTCCCCAGTTTCAGTGGATGCTGAACATGATAAACGTATCGCTGAAAACTATGTCTTTGATGAGGTTCAGGGTATTTATGTTTCACGCGCTGTGACCTGCTCCCCGTTGATTAGTACACCCCGATGTTAGTAATGTCTTCATAAGCCACATGAGGACATCCCCATGAAGAAGCGTTTTTCCGACGAA
>NZ_JBMKJG010000041.1:0-10563 GCF_049237765.1 Enterobacter cloacae complex sp. SHL021
GTAATCATGTCAGACATCTATCAAATCACCCTAACCACCCAAACAGGCGAAACCTTCACGGGCAAGATGTCACGACGTCAGCCTGAGCTGGTTAATGGCTTTGTGCCGCTGGCGACGGAAACGGGCCAGTGGCTGTACTTCGCTCCTGCTGATGTAAAGCGAGTGGAGTTTACCCCAGTACCGGAAGAACAGACCGAACAAACTACGGAGTAACCCATGGTTAACGATGACGAGCGCAGGCCTTATCCGCCAGTTAACTTCATCGCCTCCGACAACTGGCAGCCATACACCAGGCTGATCCCCGCTAACGAAGTGCATGAGTGGATAAACCGCCAAATCCTCAGCGATACCGGCAGCATCCATAACCCTGACCACGAACACCTTTTAGAGGCTGATCTCTGCTTCATGTGGGCCTCTGACTCGTTTGCGAAGAAAGGGCGCTACGTTCTCGGTCAGGCTGAACAGGTAATGCTAAGCGCCGGTGGATGGCAGAAAGCCAGAATGGAACAGCAGATGCATGAATGGTTCGGGCGAATCCCAAAGTTCATCATCACGCTGGCGGCTAATTACTGCTCACAATGCAGTGACCTTGAGTTCTGCGCTCTGGTGGAGCATGAGCTTTACCACATTGCCCAGGCCACCGATGATTTCGGAGCGCCTAAGTTCAACAAAGAGACCGGGCAGCCAGTGCTTACACTGCGTGGCCACGACGTCGAAGAATTCACTGGTGTCGTACGTCGATACGGTGCCAGCAAAGAAGTACAGGAGCTCGTTGATGCGGCCAATGCGCCAGCAGAAGTGGCTCACATCGATATAGCCAGGTCATGCGGCACATGCATGTTAAAGCTGGCCTAACAATATGACTGATTATGACAGGCAGGTAATCCATGGCGACACTGAAAGGTGAGGTCAAAGCCTTCATCGTTCAGTCCCTTGCCTGCTTCGATACACCATCCCAGGTGGTTGAGCTGGTCAAAAAAGAATTTGGCCTGAGCATCACACGTCAGCAGGTCGAATCACACGACCCGACGAAAGCAAACGGCAGGGGGCTGGCGCAGAAATGGGTGGACATGTTCAATGCTACCCGCGAACGCTTCCAGAATGAAATCTCAGACATACCGATCGCTAACAAGGCGTACCGACTTCGCGTTCTCGACCGCATGGCAACGCGTGCCGAGGGCATGAAGAACCTCGCGCTTACTGCCGAGATTATCGAACAGGCGGCGAAGGAATGCGGCAATGCCTACACCAATAAGCACAAGTTTGAACATTCCGGCCCGAATGGTGGCGCCATCCAGACGATCACCATGAGCAAAGAGGAATACAAATCCGCACGGCAGGAGATGATGGAGGATGACGACTGCTGAGCAAAGGGCATTTGCCCGTAAGGTTGAATGCGAAGAGGACGGGCTCTATTACGCTCGCTACTTCTTCAAGCAGCGCACCGGCGGAAAGATGATTGTCGCGCCTCACCACAAGGTGATTCAGCAAACGCTGGATCGCGTCATTGATGGTGAGATTCAGCGCCTGATCATCAACGTCCCGCCTGGGTACACGAAGACCGAGCTGGCGACCATCAATATGATGGGGCGCGGGCTGGCGCTTAACTGCCGGGCCCGCTTCATGCACCTGTCCTATTCGCACAATCTTGCGCTGCTGAACTCCTCAACCGCGCGTGGAATGATTAAGTCGCAGGCGTATCAGTCGATGTGGCCCATGTCGCTACGCGATGACGCTGACAGCAAGGCTATGTGGTGGACCGAACATGGCGGCGGCGTTTATGCGTCGTCAGCTGCCGGGCAGGTTACCGGCTTTCGTGCCGGACACATGGAGCCAGGCTGGCAGGGCGCCCTGATTATCGATGACCCGGTTAAGCCAGATGACGCTTATTCAGAGATCGTCCGCGACGGGGTAAACAACCGCTTTAACGAGACAATCAAATCACGACTGGCGATCGAGACGACGCCGATGATTGTCATCATGCAGCGGATCCACTACCACGACCTGAGCGGTTATCTGCTGCGGGGCGGGAGTGGTGAGAAATGGCATCACCTGAATCTTCCGGTGATTATCGACAACAGTCAGCCATACGCTGCGCAGTACCCTGAAAACACCCACGCTATACCGATTGACCATGGCTTGCCTGACGGCTGGTTGTGGCCTTTCAAGCATAACGAATCGCACCGCATATCGTTGTTTTCTCACCGCCGAACTGCCGAAGCTCAGTACATGCAGGATCCTAAGCGCTTTAACGCAGATGGTGCGCTGTGGACTGAGGAGATGATTTCGGCAGCGCGGGCGCTAAACATCACAGAGAAGCTTTCTCGAACAGTAGTTGCAATTGACCCGCAGGCAACGAACAGCGAAGAGAGTGATGAAACAGGAATCGTCGCTGCCAGTTCTTATGGCACTGGCGACCGCAGGCAATACTCGGTTGATGGCGACTACAGCGGAAAATACTCGCCAAACGGTTGGGCGACAAAAGCAATGGAGGCATACGACCTTCACGACGCTGACGCTATCGTTATTGAAACAAACCAGGGCGGCGACATGGCAGAGGACACTCTGCGCAATGCCGGATTTAAGGGGCGCATTATTCGCGTCCATGCCAGCAAAGGTAAGTTCGCCCGTGCAGAGCCAATATCAGCTCTCTATTCGCAAGGGCGCGTGGCCCACCGTGGCAACCTCTACAAGCTTGAAAATCAGCAGATGGAATACGTACCCACCACTGCGAAAAAGTCACCAGACAGACTCGACGCTCATGTATGGGCAATGACCGAGCTGAGCGGGCAGACAGTCGGCGCAGTATTCTTCTAAGGAGCATCGCCAGTGAGCGAACAAGATAACGGCCTTCAACTGGCTGTGAACAACCTCGCCACTGAAATGAGGCGAGCGAATTACCTGAACGCCATCGGCATCGGTGGCGGGAACACGAAGCGCCCGACTCTTTACCAGGAATTTGGCTACCCGCGCACGATCACCTTCAACGACTTCTATAACATGTACCGCCGCAACGCCGCTGGCTTCGCTGTGGTGCATCGCCTGCTGGAAGGTTGCTGGCAGGATTACCCGGTCATTGTTGACGGTGATGAAGCGCAGGAGGCTGAGAAAACAAACGCCTGGGAAAAGAAAGTCACCAAGTTCATGAAGACGCTGTGGCCGAAGGTGAAGGATGCTGACCGCCGCAATATGGTGGGGCGCTACTCCGCTCTGCTGCTGCAGGTGAAAGACAATAAGCCATGGAGTGATCCAGTAGATACCAAGCTGGTGAAATCCATTGGTCAGTCAGCGTTGGTGAAGCTGATTCCGGTATGGGAGCCGCAGTTAACTGTTGCCGAATGGGATAACGACCGCCAGTCAGAAACGTTCGGCCAGCCGAAGATGTTCAACTTCAACGAGCAGCCGGTCGGTGATGAGCCTTTTGTTGGACCGATGCGTGGAGAGCCGGTACACCCGAGCCGCGTTATCTTGTTCTGCGAGGGATCTGAAGACGACAACGTCCTGTCTGGCATCCCGCTGCTGGAGGCTGGTTTCAACAAAGTCCTTGATATCGAGAAAATATCTGGCGGTGGTGCAGAGGGATTCCTGAAGAACGCCAGTCGTCAGATGGTAGCAGAGTTCGATAAAGAGACCGATATCACCACGCTTAATCAGCAGGCAAAAGATTCTGGATATAAAGACCTCGGCGAAGCGTTTGAGGATAAATTCAAGCGTATGAACAGAGGTACCGATGCGGCGGCTGTCATGCAAGCCGGGAGGCTTAACGTCCTCTCGGTTACGCCAGGTGACCCGGGACCAACCTGGGAAGTCACTGCGAACGAACTGGCCGCCTCCGTGCAAATCCCTTTCACAATCCTGTTCGGTCAGCAGACCGGGCGACTGGCGAGCGACGAGGATAAAACGGACTGGGCTATCCGCCGCAATACTCGGCGCAATGGTTTCCTGACAGACCGCATCACCGCATTGCTGGAACGCTTCTGGACACTTGGGATTATAGACCCACCGACCAAAGGCGAGGTCACAATTTCGTGGAGTGACCTGCTGGCGCCCGGCGAGAAAGAGAAGATCGAGAACGCTTCTAAGTTGGCCGACATTGTGCAGAAAACCACTGGCTTCTATGGCGGAGAGCCGCCGATTACAGCCAATGAGCTGCGCGAAGTTGTTGGGCTTGACCCGCTGCCTGAGCCAAAAGAACCACCGAAACCGGACGAAAAGGTGACTACCGATGATCCACTGGCCGATTACACCAGAACAGACGGCAAAGGTGGGGTTGCCGATAGTTCCGCGCAGCAAGGTTGACCCGACCCGATCGGCAAAGCAGGTAACCGCGTTGTTCCGGGATATCGAGAAGCGATATCTCGGCATCAAGCGAGCGCTGAAAGCTCTGTTCGACCAGCGCCTGACCGGTCGAGAGCGAGAGGTAAACAGTCATAACTGGCACTTCCTTTGTCATGACCACGGCGAGGATTTACGGCTCTACCAGGTCAACGCTGGCAAGTTCATCTATGACATGTCGGCGCAGGAACTGGCTGACCTGCTGGAAGCGGTGCAGGGCATTCTCGACGATTACCTGCTGGATGGTGGCGAGCAAAACCTCTGGGCGATGGATTACGTCGTCGCAGAGGCGCAGCGCGGCACACTGGAGGCATTCAACAACCTCTCGCAGCAGTCGCAGGTGTACGCCAGCCAGACGACGTTACAGCAGCTTTTAAGCAGCCCCGGTCACCTTAATCAGGTGGCAGCGGCCAGGCTGACAACGTTCAGTGACTGGAAGGTCATCAGCGATACAGCCCGCGGCGACCTGACCAACATCATCACCGACGCGGTAGCGCGCGGCGTGAATCCACGCGAGACGGCCAGCGTCATCAGCAAGCGTCTTGATGTGTCGATGTCGAAGGCCAAGACCATCGCTCAGACTGAGCAGGTCGGAGCGCTTCGGCAGGCACAGTGGAACGAAACGGACTGGGCCGCTGACCGGCTGGGGCTGAATACCGGTCTGCTGTGGCTGTCAGCGCTAAAACCAACGACGCGCACCTGGCACGCCAGCCGTCACGGCAAGGTCTACACCACCGAAGAGGTGCGGGACTTTTACGCTGAGAACGGTAACCGGTACAACTGCTACTGCAGCCAGATTCCAGCCCTGCTCAACGACGACGGTAGCATATTCAATGATGGCCTGGCGGATAAGCTATCCCAAGAAAGGAAAACCTGGGATAGCAAAAAGAAAATCAAAGAGGAAGGATAGCGGTGATGGATACTTCAATTGTTACCGATTTATCCTGTCCGGTGATGAGATCAGAAAGGGCTCTCATTGCTGCAGCGCGAACAATTGGAGAATCTGCTTCTGGTGCTGACGGGCTGCTGATAACGGTGTCCAATGTGTGAGGTTCACCGTTAATTGTACCCTTAAATAAAATTTTATAGTCCACATTTACTCCTTATTAAACAGTTTATTACGCCATAAAGAGGATAACACGTGAAACTATCCAGCATCCACGTTAAATCCCTCGCCATCAACGCCTCCAACATCTCAACGACCACCATCAACGGCCAGGAACACTACGTCATTCGTGGTGCGGTTCCGATCGTCGATGACATCGTGATGAATGGCGGCCTGTACCCGGCGGAGGAAATTAACAACAGCTACCAGACGATGGAAGGCAAGCTGATGCCTCTCCCGCACCCGATGGTAGATGGCAAATATGTCAGCGCCAATGACCCGCGCGCCATTAACACCTTTCACGTCGGGGCCTGGGCTCAGAACGTCAGTAAGGCTGGTGATAAGACGGTAACTGACGTCTATATCAACAAAGCGGTTGCAGAGACAAAGCCAGACGGCAAGCGCCTGATTAATCGCCTAGATGAGATGATCGACGGCATCAACACAGACCCGATTCACCTGTCTACCGGGTTGCTCACCAACAAAGAGAAGAAGTCTGGTGAATCGAAGGGCAAGAAGTACTCATGGATCGCCCGCAACATGCAGTTCGACCACATCGCGATCCTGCTCGACGAACCCGGTGCCGGTACGCCGGATGAAGGTGTCGGCATGTTCGTCAACGCTGATGGGCAGGAGGCCGATGTTGAAGTGACAAGCCTCATCGATGCCGCCAACAGCATGAAAGACGGCTGGTGGAACAAAACCAAGTTTTATTTGAGCAACGCCTCGAATTACTCATTTGATGAAATCTGCGCGGCGCTGCGAAACAAGATGAGCGAGGGTAAGCCTGAAACATATTACTTCTGGCCGGAAGCCGTCTGGCCTGATCGCTTCATTTACGAGGAAAACGGCAAATACCTCCAGCAAAAGTACCTCATTGACGACGATGGCAAGGCTGAACTCGTCGGTGATCCAGTAGAAGTCGTGCGCAAACCAACTGAGTACGAAGTCAAAACCAACGGAGAAACAAACCCGATGAAAGAGAAGATGATCGCCGCGCTCAATGCCGCAGGCGTTAAAACCGAGGGGCTGACCGACGATCAGGTCTGGGATGCCTACAACCAGCAGATGCAGAAGAAAGATGGCGGCGGCGACCCGGGCAAGGCTCAGATTAACTCCGACGTGATTACCGCGGCTGTTAATGCGGCACTCACCCCGCTGAACGAAAAGCTGAGCAAGCTGGAAACTCAGCTGCAGGCGAACGCAGAAAGCGACCTGAAAACTAAGCGCGATGCTGTTAAAGCGAAATTCTCGTTCATGACCGAAGCGGCGATCAACTCGCTGGCTGGTGACGCGCTGAACGAACTGTACTCACAGTGCCAGACCAGCACCGGTCTGAACCATGCATTCCAAGGGAATGGCGCTCAGAGTGAAATCCTTAACATGGAGGCACCTGAATAATGGCTCTCGCACCTCGTTTCCATATCGTAATCGCGGGCCCGGCCCGTAAGAATGACCCGCAGGTCATTGAAGCAATCATGGCGGCGGCCGTGAAACCAGGCTCACTGGTGATGCTCGACAGCACCGGGAAACTGGCAGTTCACAATGTCGCTGGCGGCGCAGGCGTTGCACTGGCTCTTCAGCATAACTATATCGGCGGCGGTGACATTCGCGACGCGGTTCCTGCAGGTGATACCGGCGCGGCCATCATGTGCGAAGACGATGTGGATTACCACATGCTGGTTAAAGCAGGCGAAGTGTTGCTGGAAAACGAAGGCCTGGTTTCTGCCGGTGACGGCACGCTTGCCAAGGCAACAACGCCAGCTACCGACCAGGTCCTCTTCTATTCACGCGAAAAAATCACCGTTGGCGCTGAAGCTCAGCTCGTGAAAGTTCGCAAATCAGGGAAAGCAGCCGCATGAGCATGATCGTATTCAACAAAAAGCTGATCACCGAGCACAACCAGGTGAAGCAGGCATGGAATCAGCTGCTGATGCAGCGTGAATCCTTCAATATCAACCAGAACACCATTTCCGCCCAGTACGGCGGCGCGCTGGAAGTTAACCAGGCCGCGCTGATTTCCAAAGACTATTGGCGCGAAGTGGACAACATCACCACCCGAGTCTTCCGTAATGACGAAGGCAACGGCCTGCTGGATGATCTGCTCAGTCTCGGTACACCGATTTCTATCGGCAAGACGGCGGCGCTGTACCGCGTTTCCAGTGACGCTGGCAAGGTACATCGCTCACTGACGGGCCACGTGCCGGAAGAGCTGGATAAAGTCATCTACGACGAAGCTGGTGACCCAATCCCGATCTTCAACACTGGCTACGGCCGAGAATGGCGTGAGTGGAACGGCATGCAGTCCGAAAACCTCGATGCAATGGCCGATGACCAGGAAGCGCATGTTGCTGCGATTCGCGCTGATATGGCTGACTACATGCTTTCCGGTGATGCGAAAGTGAAGGTGAAAGGCTATGTTGGCGCTGGTATCACCAACCATGCCAACACCAATCAGGTTGACCTGAGCGCATCCGGTCTGAATATCGATCTGACCACGTCTACTCCTGATCAATCAGTGGCCTTCTTCACTGGTCCGTTTGCTAAGCTGCTGGATGATAACTACGTGCAGGAGAAGGTGAAGGTATGGGTGTCTCCAGACATCATGCGCAACCTGAACCGACCGTATTCTAACGCTGCCGGCTTTAAAGAAGGCACCGTGCTGGAATACATCATGCGCTATGGTCGCATTGAGTCTATTAACCAGACCTTCAAATTGACCGGTAACCATTTTGTCGCGTACGTGCGTAACTCGCAGTACATCAAGACGCGAATCGCCGCGCCGGTTGGTACCTTCATGATCCCGCGTCAGAACCCGTTCGACAACTACAACTCTCTGGTCTGGAGTGCTGTCGGTCTGCAGATTAAGCGCGATTTCAACGGTCGTTCTAAAGTGTTCAACGCACAGGGGTAAGGGGCTTCGGCCCCTTTTCTTCAGGAGAGAGCATGAAAAAGTTAAAAGTCGAGAAGACTGGCTGCTGGGGAACGATTAACGGCGTATTCCAGCAACTGCCGGTGGGTCATGAGTTCGTTGCTGTTGCTGTGCCACCGGCTTTCGCTGGCCGTGTATCGGTCGTGGGTGAAGTCGAGGCTCAGGAGCTTGAAGTTGCGACGCCTGGTGCCGAAGATGCTCCTGCAGAGCAGGCAGAGCAGGCAGAGCAGGCAGAGCAGGCAGAGCAGGCAGAGCAGGCAGAGCAGGCAGAGCAGGCAGAGCAGGCAGAGCAGGCAGACACCTCCGCTAAATCGAAAAAGGCGAAATAACCATGGCTGACCCAATCACAGCGGCAGACGTGCAGGCGTTCCTCGGTGAATTGGGTTACTCCATTCCGGGCGCTCTGCTGGAGCCGATCCTCTGCGTGGTGAACAAGATTATCCCGTGCCTCGACGGGGCCGGTTATGACGAGTGCACCGCGAAGCTGATCCTGATGTATGCCGCCGCGCTGATGGCTACTTCGTCCGGGGCTCGCCGCATCAAATCGCAGGGTGCGCCGTCTGGCGCGTCACGCTCGTTTGAGTACGGTGACGACAGCATCACATGGCTGCGCGACTCGCTGGCCCGTCTCGATACCAGCGGCTGCACCGGAGAGCTGCCGATCAGCGCCGGTAACAGCGTCGGCCTGTTCATGGTGGTCGGGGGCTGCTGATGACGTACAAATCAGTTAAGCACGGCCTTCAGCGCTCACTCACCCGCGTCTGGGTGATGACCGACACCGGGCGGGAAACTACCGGCTACGTGAAATCTAACGGCGAGTGGTTCATCAACTGCCCGCGCATCCGGGCGACTGGCGCGAAGGTGCTGCGCTGGAAGGAGGGATGATGTCATCGGTAGCGAACTGGAGCTATACCGCGACGGCGACTATCTGGCGCAAACTGGAAGGCAATGACGAATACGGCGACCCGATGGGCTATGCCGAACCCGAGCAAATACTCTGTGATTACGAGGGCGGGCTCAGCAAGAAGTTAGCCAGCCTTGGCGCTGAAATCGTCGTGAAGAACACCGTCTGGACGGGGTTCGCGCTGGCTGCCGCTGGTGATTACCTGCTGATTGGCGTATCGACGGAACCCGACCCGGTTGTGGCGGGCGCTGACGAGGTGCGGCAGGTTATCCGTTATGCCGACACGTTTGAGCGCCTGGCGGATGATTACGCCATCCTGACGGGAGTATAGCCATGGGCATCAAAGTGCGCGGCGTTAAGCAGTCGAAAGCCGGGCTCAACCGAATCATCAACGATGTAAAAGGGCGAAAGGTCGTCAGGGCGCTACAGTCAGCAATGATAATCGGCAGCTCCCAAGCCGCGCTTTATACGCCGATCGACACCTCAACGCTGCTTAATAGCCAGTATCGGGAGTTGATTAACAACGGCGTTCGACTCACCGGGCGAGTTGGATACACCGCTAACTACGCCGTATTCGTTCACGATCCTAATGTGCCGCAAACCTTCCGCCGCGCCACCGCTCAGAAAGAGTTCCTCACTAAAGGATTTGAAGACACCCGCAGCCAGATTGATGCCGTAATGCGCAAGGAGCTTTCAGTATGACACCTGCCATGTATGAGCGCGTGCGTAACTACTTCGTTGATGCAGGGCTTACCACTGGCTTCATTGTTCAGTTGCTGGCTTGGGACGACACAACGAAGTTAACCGACGCATTCATCGTGTTCCGGCCTAACGGCGGTACCGACATCCGAAATGACCTCGGTTCTGATCACTACGTGCTGGTGGATGTCATTTCCGCCAAAGATAAGCGCCGCGCAGCCGCTGAGAAGGCTCAGGAAATCATCAATTATGTCGAACAGAACGACATTAACGACGAATGCCTTGGCCTTATTCAAAACCTCGGCAATATGCCTGCACCCATCCTGACCGAAGAGGGGCGCCTGGTCTTCAGACTCCAGTTCATGTGCGTTTACGGCGAATAACCCAATCACCAACCCATCAGGCTGCCATCAGGCGGCCTTTTTTATTTGAGAGGTACACATGCAAGGCTGTGCTAATGATTTTGGCAAGCTGATCGGGAAAGTAGCTGTGCTACGCATGGCCTTTGGCTGCCCCGATGCAGTGCCAGCGCTTTCCGAGTGGAAGCGTCTCGGCGCTATGACGACAAAGGGCATCGACTATTCGATG
>NZ_JBMKJG010000042.1:0-10373 GCF_049237765.1 Enterobacter cloacae complex sp. SHL021
GTAATCATGTCAGACATCTATCAAATCACCCTAACCACCCAAACAGGCGAAACCTTCACGGGCAAGATGTCACGACGTCAGCCTGAGCTGGTTAACGGCTTTGTGCCGCTGGCGACGGAAACGGGCCAGTGGCTGTATTTCGCTCCTGCCGATGTAAAGCGAGTGGAGTTCACGCCAGTACCGGCAGAGGAAGAACCGGCAGAAACTGAGGAGTCCGCATCATGAAGAGCGCTTTTATCCCGGTAACGCTTAGCCTGGATGTTTCATCTGCTGGCGAAGAGGCTCAGGCCGTGGCCAGCGAGCTACTACGCCGCACTAATGGGCTTAGCCCGCGCATTTCTGAAGATGAGGCGCTTCGGATCCTACTGGTCGACGTGACCCGGGATTACCTGAAGGCCAAGAGCAAGGCAGATCAAACAACGGAGTAATCCATGGCTAACGATGACGAGCGCAGGCCATACCCGCCAGTTAACTTCATCGACTCCGAGAGCTGGCAGCCATACACCCGGCTCATTCCCGCCAATGAAGTGCATGAGTGGGTAAACCGCCAAATCCTCAGCGATACCGGCAGCATCCATAACCCTGACCACGAACACCTGTTAGAGGCTGACCTCTGCTTCATGTGGGCGTCTGACTCATTCCCTAAGAAGGGGCGCTTAGTCCTCGGTCAGGCCGAACAGGTAATGCTCCGCGCAGGCGGTTGGCAGAAAACCAGAATGGAACAGCAGATGCATGAATGGTTCGGTCGAATTCCGAAGTTCATCATCACGCTGGCAGCCGATTACTGTTCGCAATGCAGTGACCTCGAGTTCTGCGCGCTGGTAGAGCATGAGCTTTACCACATCGCACAGGCCACCGATGACTACGGCGCGCCTAAGTTCAACAAAGAGACCGGGCAGCCAGTGCTCACACTGCGCGGCCACGACGTCGAAGAATTCACTGGTGTCGTACGTCGATACGGTGCCAGCAAAGAAGTACAGGAGCTCGTTGATGCGGCCAATGCGCCAGCGGAAGTGGCTCACATCGATATAGCCAGGTCATGCGGGACGTGCATGTTGAAGCTGGCGTAACGCTTTATTCAGATTGTCATGGAGGTAGCCTGTGGCAGCATTATCGACAGAGGTTAAAGCCTTCATCGTTCAATCACTCGCCTGCTACGAGACTCCGGTAAAAGTCATTGAGCTTGTAAAGGCTGAATACGGCATCGATGTCTCACGGCAGCAGGTGTCGCAATATACGCCAGGCAACGCAATGGCGGCCAAGTTGAGTCAGAAGTGGATCGACCTGTTCAATACCACCCGTAAACGATTCCAGAATGAGATCGCCGACATCCCGATCGCCAATAAAGCGTACCGGTTGCGCGTTCTTGACCGAATGGCGACCAATGCTGAAAAGATGAAGAACTACGGCATGACCTCTCAACTTATTGAGCAGGCCGCCAAAGAAATGGGCGATGCCTACACCAATAAGCACAAGTTTGAACATTCCGGCCCGAATGGTGGCGCCATCCAGACGATCACCATGAGCAAAGAGGAATACAAATCCGCACGGCAGGAGATGATGGAGGATGACGACTGCTGAGCAAAGGGCGTTTGCCCGTAAGGTTGAATGCGAAGAAGACGGGCTTTACTACGCTCGATACTTCTTCAAGCAACGCACTGGCGGCAAGATGATTGTCGCGCCGCACCACAAGGTGATTCAGCAGACGCTGGACCGCGTCATTGATGGTGAGATTCAGCGCCTGATCATCAACGTTCCGCCTGGCTACACGAAAACGGAACTGGCGACCATCAATATGATGGGCCGAGGGCTGGCGCTGAACTGCCGGGCCCGTTTCATGCACCTGTCCTATTCGCATAACCTGGCGCTGCTGAACTCATCCACTGCGCGCGGCATGATTAAGTCTCAGGCATATCAGTCGATGTGGCCGATGTCGTTGCGCGATGACGCTGACAGTAAGGCGATGTGGTGGACTGAGCACGGCGGCGGCGTTTATGCATCGTCAGCTGCGGGGCAGGTTACCGGCTTTCGTGCCGGGCACATGGAGCCAGGCTGGCAGGGCGCGCTTATTATCGATGACCCGGTTAAGCCGGATGACGCTTACTCCGAGATCGTCCGCGACGGGGTCAACAACCGTTTTAACGAGACAATCAAGTCACGACTGGCGATCGAGACTACGCCGATGATTGTCATCATGCAGCGGATCCATTACCACGACCTGAGCGGCTATCTTCTGCGGGGCGGGAGTGGTGAGAAATGGCATCACCTGAATCTGCCGGTGATTATCGACAATAGTCAGCCATACGCTGCTCAGTACCCTGAAAACACCCACGCCATACCGATTGACCACGGACTGCCTGATGGCTGGCTGTGGCCGTTCAAACACAATGAATCGCACCGCGTATCGCTGTTCTCTCACAGACGCACTGCCGAAGCGCAGTATATGCAGAAGCCTCGCAGGTTTAATGCAGAAGGTGCTCTGTGGACAGAGGCGATGATCAGCGCGGCTCGCGAACTGCAAATTCATCACGATAAGGTTCGCACTGTCGTAGCCATTGACCCGCAGGCAACAAACAGCGACGAAAGCGATGAAACAGGTATTGTCGCTGCCAGCTCATATGGTGCTGGTGATAAAAAGCAGTTCTCTGTGGATGGCGATTACAGCGGTAAATATTCACCTGCTGGATGGGCCAAGAAAGCCATATCGGCTTATGAGCAACACGAAGCTGACGCGATAGTTATTGAGACGAACCAGGGCGGAGATATGGCGGAGGAGACACTCCGCAACGCCGGGTTCAAAGGTCGCATCATTCGTGTCCATGCCAGCAAAGGTAAGTATGCCCGCGCGGAGCCGATATCGGCGCTCTACGAACAGGGGCGAGTGGCAAATCACGGCAATCTCTACGTGTTGGAGAACCAGTTGATGGAATACATCCCCGCCACCGCGAGGAAATCACCTGACCGCCTCGATGCGATGGTTTACGCACTGACTGAACTGAATGGATCGCAACCTGTGGGGATGATGATTCCGAAACGCCTTCGCTAACCAAACGGACAAACCATGACTGACAAATTAACTCTCGCCGTCAACCATGCGTTGAACGATGCGCGGATGGCGCGCGCCCGTATGGGTCTGATGGCGCCAACGATGGGGCTGGACAATAAGCGCCATTCAGCATGGTGCGAGTATGGCTTCCCTGAGCAGGTGACCTACGAAAACCTCTATGCCCTTTACCGCCGCGGTGGTATCTCTCATGGTGCAGTTGAGAAGCTGGTGGGCAAGTGCTGGCAGACTAACCCGGAAATCATCGAGGGTGACGATGCCGACGAGAGCAAGGACGAGACCATCTGGGAGAAGAACACCAAAAAGGTTTTCACAAAGCGCCTATGGCGGGCCTTTGCTGAAGCTGACCGCCGCCGCCTGGTCGGGCGCTATGCTGGCATCCTGCTGCATATCAACGATTCAAGAGCATGGGATCAGCCGGTTGTCCGCGGTAAGTCACTTAAAAAGGTAACGATCGCATGGGCCGGTTCGTTAACTGTCAGCGAGTGGGTAACTGACCAGAAATCTGCAGACTACGGGCAACCAAAGCAGTGGAAATACGTTGAGAGCCTGCCAAATGGCGGGGCGAATCAGCGCTTTGTGCATCCTGATCGCGTCTTCATCTTGGGCGACTACTCGAATGATGCCATTGGCTTCCTTGAGCCAGGCTATAACGCCTGCGTCAGCCTTGAGAAGGTCGAGGGTGGTTCTGGTGAGTCATTCCTGAAGAACGCCGCGCGGCAGCTTAATGTCAATTTTGAGAAGGAAATCGACTTCAACAATCTCGCGTCACTTTATGGCGTGAGCATTGACGAGTTGCAGGATAAGTTTAACGAAGTTGCCGGGGAAATGAACCGTGGTAACGATGTTCTGATGACAACCCAAGGGGCTACAGTCGCACCACTGGTCACAGCTGTAGCGGATCCGTCAGCGACCTATAACGTCAACCTGCAAACCTTCGCTGCATCTGTTGATATCCCTGTGAAGGTTCTGGTTGGGATGCAGACGGGTGAAAGGGCAAGCACCGAGGATCAGAAATATTTCAACGCGCGCTGTCAGTCACGCCGCGGTGACCTGTCATTCGAAATTGAAGACTTCAGTGACAAGCTCATCGACCTGAACATCATTGATGCTGTCAGCGAGAAGACGGTTATCTGGGATGACCTCAACGAGCAGACAGGAACTGAGAAACTCGCCAATGCCAAAACCATGGCAGAGATTAACCAGACGTTCCAGGGCAGCGGAGAGAATCCGGCATTCAGCCGTGAAGAAATTCGCACGGCAGCCGGTTATGAAAACGTCGATGAATTCCCGTTAGGAGAAGAGGATGGCGACGAAAAAGACGAAGCCACCAATTCTGCCGCGTAACTATCAGGATCCGACCGGAGCCGATGCGCTGGAACGCCGGGCAATGAAAGACTTCTCCAGGCGGATGAATAAGATTGGCAAAGCGTACAAATCAGCACTCGACAAAATACCTTCCTCCCTCGCAGTAAACGCCAGATACGAATACCAGCTAAACCCAACGCTACTCTCCATCATCCTGAATGATGCCAGTTACCTGGTGGATCAGGTGTTGCTTGAAGGTGGCGATTACGACCTTTGGTTTTACGAGTACATAGATCTGGCTTCTGAGAAAGGGACCGGGCAGTCGTTCTACAACCTCAGCCAGCAGTCGCCGGTTTACGCAGCCGGGCGTGAGTCGCTGGCGTCCATCCTCGCAAGCGACCCATATCAGCAACGTATGGCGCTGGTGCATGCGCGTGTATTTGAGGAAATGAAGGGGCTGACTGCTGACGTTAAGCGCGACATGGCGCGTGTGCTGACTGATGGCGTGGGGCGTGGTCTTAATCCGCTGGATATTGCCCGCAACCTCACAGAACAGACCGGCATCGAGAAGCGCCGGGCGAACCGGATAGCGCGCACTGAAGTGACTACCGCGCTGCGCCGGGCCAAGTGGGATGAAGACCAGGAGGCGAATGACCTCTTCGGCCTGAAAACTCTGCTGGTTCACATCTCGGCTCTGTCACCGACAACGCGACATACACATGCAGTGCGCCATGCCCACCTCTACACCAATGAAGAGGTCCGTGGCTGGTACAGCAAGGATGGCAACTCCATCAACTGCAAATGCAGCCAGCAGTCGGTGCTGGTGGATGCGGACGGTAATCCGGAATACCCGGACACCATCACGAAACTCAAACAGGAATATAAATCGATGCAGGCGCGCGGTTACGCCTGGGCGGAGAAATAACTATGCCTATGCAGGTCAACATCACCACGAAGGTGAACAGTCAGTCTATCCGGCGCGAAACATATAACGGTCGTGAGCATCTGGTGCTGCCGAGCTACACGCTGCCGGCAAACGTCGTCATGAATGGCGGGCTCTACACGCAAGAGCAAATCGATGCCCACTATCAGGGCCTGGAAGGCACCCTGGCGCCGCTGGGCCACCCTCAGGTTAACGGTCAGTTCGTGTCTGCTTTCTCGCCAGAGGGGATTAACGCAAGCCATATCGGCGCATGGAACCGCAACGTTAAGAAGTCCGGTAATCGAATTTACCTCGAAAAGTGGGTTGATGTGGCCCGTGCCAGTGAGTCAGAAGGTGGCAGGGAGCTGCTTGAGCGTGTCGCTGCCATTGAGCGCGGCGAAGACGTTCCGCCGATTCACACCAGCGTCGCTGCTTTCCTCGACCAGCTTGAACCAAACGAACAGCAACGGGCCACTGGCGCTGAGTGGGTTGCGAAGATTTACAGCATGGATCACGACGCGATCCTTCTGCACGAGGTCGGGGCCGCCACTCCTGAGCAGGGCGTTGGCCTGATGGTTAACGCTGATCTTGCACAGCCGCTTAAGGCTAACTCCGGCGCGCTGGTGGGTGAATCCTACCGGGAGCGCGAGCAGCGTCTCGATCGGGCAGCCAAAGCCAAGTTTGCGCCGGGCACGGATGAATATGCCTGGGTTGCTGACTTCACTGACTCGCAGGTGGTCATCGTGCGAAATGGCGGTGATGCTCAGGTTTACGGATATTCCGCTGATGGCGGGAAGATCACAATCGACGATACCGGAACCGCAGTAGCGCGCCAGGAGTCGTGGGTGGCCGTCGTCGCTAACAAATTCAAAGCTCTATTCACACCGCAGGAACAGCCTGCACCAAACCACAAAACGGAGGGCGACATGCCTTTAACCACTGAAGAGAAACAAGAGCTGATCAGCGAAATCGGTAAAGGCCTGGCCGCTAACTTCGCCGATGCCCTGAATCCGATTAAGGATGCGATCACCGGTCTGCAGGCCAATCAGGACAAGCTTGCCGAAACCCTGACTGCCAACTCTCGCGCCGAAGAGAAAACAAAGCGCGAAGCGGTTGCGAAGGTCCATGGCGATATCGTCGCGAACGCTCTGTCAGGCGAAGCTCTGGACGCGATGTTCAAGTCGCTGGGCGAAGCTGCGCCGCTGGGCACCAACAATGCTCAGCAGCACAAAGAAACCGGCGCACCAGCCGCAGACGAACACTTCAAGTAAGGAGCCGGAATAATGCCACGTTATCGTCGCGTTAATATCGACGGTCAGTCTCTGTACAAGACCGAAACCCGCACAACGGCCGCCGCGTTGCTTCCTGGCACCGCCGCAACCATCAACTCATCCGATAAATTCGCTCAGGCCACTGCGCTAACCGGACGCCTGTACATCATCGATGTCGGTTACCACCAGGGCCTGACAATCACCGAAGAAATCCCTGCCGGGGATTCGGCAGTAGGTAACTACGTCGAAGAAGGTCGTGAGCTGGCGCTGCGCTGCCTGCCTGGAGCGTATAAAAAAGACAGCCCGATCAAGTTGGGCACTGCCGGTCAGTTTACCCTGGCAACCGATGACACTGATTCAGTGATCGGATACAGCCAGGATGAATACACCATCGCGGCCAGCACCACCGACTTCATCCGCGTGCGCATGCGCGTTGGCACTGCCGCCGCTGCTGGCGCGTAACAAAAGGACAAAAACATATGTACTTCTCAAAAGAGACACTGGCGACTAACTCACGCCTTGGCGGGCACTGGAGTGAGCTGTGGGCAAACCGCAACATGTGGAACCTACAGAACGATTCCATCATTGCAGCTAACCGCGCAATGATGACGCCTGACATGCTGGCTTGTAACGCTGTTGGCGGTTTCTCCCGTGACTTCTGGGCTGAGATTGACAACCAGGTGCTGCAGCTGCGGGATCAGGAAGTTGGCATGGAAATCGTAAACGACCTGATCGGCGTTCAGACCGTGCTGCCGGTTGGTAAAACCGCCAAGCTGTATAACGTGGTCGGCGACATCGCTGACGACGTGTCAGTAAGCATCGATGGTCAGGCGCCATTCTCCTTCGACCACACTGACTACGCGAGCGATGGCGACCCGATTCCGGTGTTCACTGCTGGCTACGGTGTTAACTGGCGTCATGCTGCTGGCCTTAACTCTGTAGGCATTGATCTGGTTCTGGATTCGCAGATGGCGAAGATGCGCAAGTTCAACCAGAAGCGCGTCAACTACTACCTGAACGGCGATTCAAAAATTCAGGTTCAGTCCTACCCGGCGCAGGGCATTAAGAACCACCGAAACACCAAGAAGATCAACCTCGGTTCCGGTGCTGGTGGCGCGAACATCGACCTGACCACCGCTGACATGACTGCGATCTTCGCATTCTTCGGTAAAGGGGCATTCGGTACAACCGCGCGCACCAACAAAGTCGCCGCATACGATGTGATGTGGGTTTCCCCGGAAATCTGGGCAAACCTGGCGCAGCCGTACGTGGTGAATGGCGTTGTAAGCGGCACTGTATTGCAGGCGGTTCTGCCGTTCGCGCCAGTGAAAGAAATCCGCATGAGCTTCGCGCTGACCGGTAACGAGTTTATCGCGTACGTTCGTCGCCGTGACGTGATCTCTCCACTGGTGGGTATGGCTGTAGGCGTTGTTCCGCTGCCGCGCCCACTGCCTAACGTTAACTACAACTTCCAGATTATGTCTGCTGAAGGTCTGCAAATCACCGCAGACGATCAGGGGCTGTCCGGCGTTGTCTACGGCGCTAACCTGGCGTAAGGAAACAGCATGGCTAAATACGAAGTTGTGCGCCCATGGTTCGGCGTAAAGGTTGGCGACGTGGTGGAGTTGAAAGATCTTCACCCGGCGCTGAAGTCTAACGTCCGGCTGATGAAGGGCGAGGCTGGTGGCGAGCTGAAACCTGCGACACCTGATGCCGGTACCGGTGAAAAATCTCGCAAAGAGATCATTCAGGGCCGCCTTACTGAGTTGGGTATTGAGTTCAAAGGCAACCTGGGCGCTGAAAAACTCAGCGAGCTTTTGCCGGATGGCGAACTCGAAAAGCTTTTCCCTGCTGAATAACAGCCGCCGCTCAGGCGGTTTTTTTATGCCCCGCTCCGGCGGGGTATTTCACGGAGTCGATAATGGTAACTCTCGAACAGGCGAAGGAGTATCTGGAGAGCCAGGGAATTACCATTCCCGATTTTGTTCTTCAGGCTCTCGTCGACCAGGCCAACAGCATTCAGGAGTGTCTCGATGCGCATTATCCTACATCGACCGCGCTGCTGATTCAGCTCTATCTGCTGGCGCTTATGGGGCTCGGTCAGGGTGATAAATATATCTCAAGCCAGACGGCGCCGAGTGGTGCGTCGCGCTCGTTCCGGTACCAGTCGTTTACCGATCGCTGGAAGGCCTCGGTTAACCTCTTGCGCGGGCTGGATAAGTACGGCTGCGCCACTGCCCTTATTCCTGCAGACCCTACCGCCGCCCCGGCATTCGCTGGTATCTGGATAGGAAAAGGCGGCTGCATGTGCGGGGATAAATGATGACGTACAAATCAGTTAAGCACGGGCTGCCGCGTTCATTCGTCTGCGTCTGGGTGATGACCGACACTGGGCGGGAGACTACCGGCTACGTCAAATCGGATGGCGAGTGGTTCATTAACTGCCCGCGCATCCGGGCGACTGGCGCGAAGGTGTTGCGCTGGAAGGAGGGCTGATGTCGTCTACTGCTTCATGGTCATACAACAAGCCGTGCACGATATGGCGCAAAGGTGCAGGTGGTAATGACGAGTGGGGCGATCCTGTCGACCCATACGAACCACCTGAAACCATCATGTGCGACTACATCGGCGGCCTGTCAGCAAAGCTCGGATCAATCGGTAAAGAGGTTGTCGTAAAAAACACCTTCTTTACAGCTTATGCGCTGGCCGATGAGGGCGATTACATCCTGATTGGTGAGAGCGTTGAGCCGGATCCGGTCGTAGCTGGTGCCGATGAGGTTCGCCACGTGACGCGCTGGAACGACACTCTCGACGGTCTGGAAGATGACTGGGCGATAATTACGGGAGTGTAGCCATGGGCATCAAAGTGCGCGGCGTTAAGCAGTCGAAAGCCGGGCTCAACCGCATCATCAACGACGTGAAAGGCCGAAAGGTTGTCCGGGCGCTTCAGTCAGCAATGATAATCGGCAGCTCCCAGGCCGCGCTTTATACGCCGATCGATACCTCTACGCTGCTTAATAGCCAGTATCGGGAGTTGATAAACAACGGCGTTCGACTGACGGGGCGAGTGGGTTACACGGCGAACTACGCTGTTTTCGTACACGATCCGAACGTGCCGCAAACCTTCCGCCGCGCAACCGCGCAGAAAGAGTTCCTCACTAAAGGCTTTGAAGACACCCGCAGCCAGATTGATGCCGTAATGCGCAAGGAGCTTTCAGTATGACACCAGCCATGTATGAGCGCGTGCGTAACTACTTCGTTGATGCCGGGCTTACCACTGGCTTCATTGTTCAGTTGCTGGCATGGGACGACACAAAGAAGCTAACCGATGCATTCATAGTTTTCCGGCCCAACGGCGGTACCGATATCCGTAACGACCTTGGCGCCGATCACTATGTATTGGTAGATATCATCTCCGCCAAGGAAAAAAGCCGCGCGGCAGCAGAGAAGGCTCAGGAAATCATCAATTATGTCGAACAGAACGACATTGCCGACGAGTGCCTTGGTCTGATTCAAAACCTCGGCAATATGCCTGCACCCATCCTGACCGAAGAGGGGCGCCTGGTCTTCAGACTCCAGTTCATGTGCGTTTACGGCGAATAACCACATCACCAACCCATCAGGCTGCCATCCGGCGGCCTTTTTTATTTGAGAGGTACACATGCAAGGCTGTGCTAATGATTTTGGCAAGCTGATCGGGAAAGTAGCTGTGTTACGCATGGCCTTTGGCTGCCCCGATGCAGTGCCAGCGCTTTCCGAGTGGAAGCGTCTCGGCGCTATGACGACAAAGGGCATCGACTATTCGATG
>NZ_JBMKJG010000043.1:0-8813 GCF_049237765.1 Enterobacter cloacae complex sp. SHL021
GTGATCATAAGCTCCCCTGTATTCAGAGGAGCAGATTAACCCCTGGATCAATTTTCAACCGCTGGGGTGGATCAGTTTTGCACCGTTGGTAACAGGTTTAACTGTGTCGAACGTCGCTTACGCAAATTTCGCGGCGCACTCAGCCGCAAGGAGCAACAGGATGGAGAACCAGAAATCTGGTTACGTCCCGTTGTACCGGAGCATCAAGAAGAAGTCCTGGGCTAAGGATGTTTTCCTGCGCGCGCTGTGGGAGAACCTGCTCATTGACGCAGCCAGACAGCCATACACGGCATTCTTCAAGGGCAAGCAATGGCCTCTGCAACCCGGTCAACTGGTCGTCACTGCTGCGGATCTAGGCCTTCAGTTGTGTGACCGCCAGGGCAACCCGACAAGCCGCGACGCAGTGGAGAGAATGCTGTCTGTTTTCGTCCGCGAAGGGATGATTTCCATCGAAGGAGAGAAGCGAAAAGGCAGGGTGATCACCATCACGAACTACGTCGAATGTGCTCAAAAAATGGACGATTTACCCGCACATAAAGCCGCACATACAGGCGCACATGATGAAGCCAGTAACGGCGCGGGTTCAGATGGGTATACCGCACATAAGGCCGCACAATTCCCCGCACATCATGAACAAGAAGGTAATAACAAGAATATAAATAACTTATCGTCCGAGAATTCTGACGAATCCTCTGACGCACGTCTCAAGAAATTTTTATCAACTCATCCAGAAGCTGCGATTTACACACCATCCGGTGCTAAGTGGGGATCGGCTGAAGACCTCAAAACTGCCCAGTGGATTTCCACCAGGGTGAAGCTGATTAACCCAACCTGCAAAGCCCCGGACATGACCTCCTGGTCTAACACCGTTCGCCTGATGCGCCAGATAGACAACAGGTCGCACCAGGACATCTGCGCGCTGTACGACTGGGCAAGCAAACACCACTTCTGGCAGACCAACATCCTGAGCCCGGAAAGCCTGCGTAAGCAGTGGGACAAGCTGACGATGCAGCGCAATGCTGGTGGCGAGCAGCGCGCCGCTAAGCCGGATCTGGACTTCAACAACACTGACTGGGCTTATGGGGTGATTCGATGAAATCTCTTGCAGAGCAGATGCGTAACCACGACCGCGAGCAGATGAGCCGCATGGCTCATAACCTGCCAGAGCAGTACCAGGAACGCGCACCGGTCGAGCAGGTGGCTCAAGTGTTCAACGGGCTGTTCAACCAACTGCGTGCCGCGTTCCCGGCCAGCATGGCGAACTTCCGCACCCAGGACGACCTGAACGAATTCCGCCGTCAGTGGCTGCTGGCGTTTCAAGAGAACGGGATCCACTCAATGGCGCAAGTCGATGCCGGTATGCGCATTGCCCGCCGCCAGGAGCGCCCATTCCTGCCGTCGCCGGGCCAGTTCGTCGCCTGGTGCAAGCAGAGCGGCGGCGCGCTGGGCGTCAACGTTGACCAGGTGATCGCCGAATACTGGGACTGGCGTAACCGTTCGTTTGAATTCACCTCCAGTGAGCATTTCCCCTGGTCGCAGCCGGTCATGTACCACATCTGCGTTGAACTGCGCCACCGCAGCACAGAGCGCCAGTTAACGCATGGTGAGTTGGCGCGCGAAGCGGGCGATCTGCTGGACATGTGGGAGAAGCGCGTCACCGAGGGTAAACCAGTGCCGCCGGTACGCCGGGCAATTGCAGCGCCTGCCGCAGAGCATGGGCCAACGCCGATCCAGCTGCTTCAGGCCAAGTACAACCGCAACAAGTCGAACGGGATGGTGTGAGATGAAAGGAAAACAGGCAATTCTGCGTTATCTCGAAACGCACCGGACCTTCACCGCGAAGGATGTGGCCACAGAGTGCGGCATGACCATCAACTGCATCACGAAGAACGCCATCGATCTGGAGCGGGCCCGCAAGATTGTCCGGGTGAGCAAGGTCTGGAGAACGGTGACTTATCGCCTGGCGACACCAGAAGAGCAGGCCGGTACGGCACGAAGCTGTACCAATGGGATATTTCAGGAGTGCCGCAACAGTCCGGCGATGAGAAGGGTATTGATGGTTTGGGGGAGGGTAGGGGTATGAAATTATTTGAGATGGAAGGTTTTCTGCGTGGCAAATGCTTGCCTGGCGACATGAAGGTAAACGAAACGAACGCCGAATACCTGGTGCGTAAGTTCACTGAGTTAGAGCAGAAGCTTGCAGAGTCTCAGCGCGAGTTCCGCGCAGCTGATGCGACTATCGAGAATCTGCAGATGAAGCTCAATGCAGAACGTGAAGCTAAGTTGGCGCTGGCTGCGGAGAATGCGGGGCTGAAGAAATTCTGCAAAGACGCTGCGTTCGATGCTGATTACGAAGCTGAATTAGGCATGGATCGCGGCGGATTCACTGATGCGCTTAACGACATCAAAACCCCAGCAACGGACGCTTTCCTGGCTGAAGTGCGGGCGCAGGGGGTGGAGATGTTCGCCAGAGAAACAGAAAAACTCGAATGGCATGAATCAACAGTAAGATTTGTGCTGAAGTTCGCCGACCAGCTTCGCAAAGGAGTGCAGTCATGACACATCGCAAAATAGTCAATCGTATGCGCAAGGCTCAGCGCGTCAGCTCTTTAAAGATGAGTGAGCTTATCGAGGTCGGCATGGTCGGCGGGCTGGGTGAGAATGATGTGGAAATTCACAACATCTGCGTGGATGCCCACAACGTGCATGTTGGAATCTGGAATAAACTTCAGCGCTACATCAATCAGTTAACTCGCAAGCCTGTCGCAGTAAAGAGCAAAGGAGTGCAGTCATGAGCAACGAAGCAATGAAAATGGCATTAGCAAAGCAGTTGACGATTGCCCTGCAAAACCTCGGTGCTCCTGTCGAATTGCTCTGCATCGTTGGGAGCTACGGAGATACGCAGACTGACTCTGACATTCTAGAAATGCTTGCGCAGTATAACGAACGTGGCACCTGCATGGATGTGATTATCGCGCCTGAATTCACCTGGAAACCAAATCCTGGAGCAGCCCAATGAGCAACATCGACAAACTGCAGATACGCGCCGAAGAAGTTGAGCCTGGCGATGTAATTATCACCTCTCAAGGAAAGCGATACACGGTCGAATCATTCTGGATGGTAGATGACGCCGTTACCCTGTTCGGGACTGATGGTTCTGAAACCGAATATGACTACGACGAAATGCTCGACGTGGAAAGGGGATGATCATGAGCACTATTACCAAAGAATTCACCAAGGAGCAGTTAATCGAGCAAGCTAAAAGTAGCATTGAGCGATATACAAAAGCTGTGGCTGGCTTCCCACGCCACCTGAATGTAGCAATGGACTTAGAGCTGGCGCGTATCGCGCTGGCATCGCTCGAAGCGGAGCCTGTGGCGTGCATGGGAAATGGCGCACTTTACCATAGCGAAGAAGAGGCCCGTGCTGATGCCAGATACATCTTACAACCGCTATTCACCGCCACGCCAGCGCCGGTATCTGTGCCTGACTTTGGCGCATTAACGAAATGCATCGTTCAGCGTCTGGTTGATTATGGTGCTGCGGATGATGACGCTATCGCCAGCGCGGAGGAGTTTGTTTACAACGCATGCCGCGCCGCCATGCTTCAGGGTGCCGAACCTGTAACGACGGCTAACAAGTTGCCGGATGATTTCGACTTCGATCGCTTCAATGATGTCGTGTGGCTGGAGGCTGTGGCAAGCAATCCGCACATGCATTCACCAACAACTTCGACCATCGCTATGGTGGCTTTGGAGCTCAATAAGCGACTGGAGGCTGGCAACTCTCCGGTGATTCCGGATGGTTGGGTGGCTGTTCCAGTGGAGCCCACAGAAGACATGATCGTCAATGGGTTCGAGTCAGAGCCAGATGAGAGATTTAGCGATGCGGAGGAATGGGAAGCATACGAAGCTATGAGCGGATGTCAGCAGGCGGCTCACCGGGCGAGGTTGTGCTGGTCTGCGATGATTGCGTCACGACCGAAGTTAAAACATGATCTCACTTGAGTATTTTTATTTTTAATCTCGCTATCATAGGGTGTTTTCTGATTTAGAGAACACCCTCAATTATTAAATAAATCAAAGGAATAAGCTCAATTATGCCACAGCAGAGATCAACCTCTTTGAGGACAATTCCTCTGGATTTAGAGGTTAAACAAGAAGCGGTAATTAATGGTATTGAGATGGGAGTTCTTGATAACGGAATTCCATATCTCACGCAGAGCGGGCTTGCAAACGTCTGTGGCGTTCAGCGATTAAGGATTAAAGAAATCACTGACGAGTGGGCGCAGTCAGTTGAGCATGGTGTTTTCCGAAAAGGTAGGATGACATTTATTGGTACATACCTTCTGAATGAAGGTTTTACTGATGAAAAGTTGTACATCCCTATCATTCGCAATGGTGTTGAGTACCATGCTTATCCAGATGTCGTCTGCATGGCAATCTTGGAATACTATGCATTCGAGGCCAAGCAAGCTGAAAGTGAAACTGCTATAAGATCATATCGTGAACTGGCGAAAAAAGGGCTTAAAACTTTCATATATGAAGCTCTCAAATATCAGCCTGAGGATCCATGGCGCCATTATCACGACAGGGTTTCACTTCTCAAAGATAAAGGCTCAGTCCCTGACGGATACTTTATCATCTTTAATGAAATCGCAGGTATGATGGTTGATCTCATCAATGCTGGCTTGGCTATAAACCAACATACTGTTCCTGATGGAAGTGTCGGAAGTTGCTGGGCTCGCCATTGGAACAGTCAAGAGTTGGGGCGTGAATTTGGGGAACGGGTTGATTATGAGCATTATTACCCAGAAGATTTTCTCCAGGCTCGGTCTAATCCACAGATAATCAATGCTTACCCTGACGGTGCTCTATCTGAATTTCGTAGATGGTTCAAACATCAATATCTTACGACCAAATTCCCACCTTATATATTGAAAAAGTCAAATGTGCTCCCTGGGGGTAAAGAGGATGCTACTCGCTTGATTGAAGCATTCAAGCAAGCAGGAATCGAAGGCAAATAATAACAGACAGGAGATCGGTCATGCAGGATTACATCGTTTTTGGACACGGATATGACGGTGATGTTAGGCAATTTGATGATAACCAAGATGTTGTTCGTGTTGTATCAAAGCCAGTAATGATGAAAGCTTGTGAGATAACACCACCTGGATCTGAGTTACGTTTTTACGATCTCAACGTTAACGTGATGGAGTGCAATGGAAAAAGATACAATGTGGCTGCTAATAATTTACCTTCTAAGGAAGAATTGCAACTCGCTGTCATGAGGGGCGAACCAAAACCGGTGCCTCACAGGTGAATTGATTTTCCATAATCAACCCGCCATAATCATGTCATCGGAGCCTGAACAACTCCGGTGACTTCTGCGCATTTAAGGGGACTTAAATGCGACCACAATCTGAACTCCTCACCTTGTCACAGATGCAGAAATGCACCTGCGATTTTCTGCATTCTGCGGTTTCCGTTAAGGAGGCCGTATGACTCTGCCAGTAGACGGCATCAAACTCCATAGCGGCAACTTCGCGGCCATTGGCCAGCAGATTCAGCCATTGCTGGATGCCGGGCAATGTTTCCGCCTGCAAGTCAAACCGTGGCGCGAGAAGCGCAGCCTGTCGCAGAACGCGCTCAGCCACATGTGGTACACGGAAATCAGCGAATACCTCATCGCCCGCGGTAAGGCCTTCGCTACGCCTGAGTGGGTTAAAGACGCGATGAAGCACACCTATCTCGGCTACGAAAGCAAGGACCGGGTAGACGTCGTGTCCGGCGAGGTCACCACGGTCCAATCTCTCCGCCATACGTCCGAGCTGGAAACCGGCGAGATGTACATTTTTCTGTGCAAAGTCGAAGCCTGGGCGATGAATATCGGCTGCCACCTGACCATTCCGCAGAGCTGTGAATACCAGCAACTGCGCGATAAGCAGGAGGCATGATGTCTACTCCACTTTCTCGCGTCATCACAAACGAAATCTTCCGCCTCCCGGCGCGCCGCCAGCGCAAGCCAGAGGTTAAGCCGTCCGACATCCCGACCCTGAAAGGCTATACCGCCCGCCTGGTGGATCAGAAATGGCTGCGACTCGCGGCACGGAGGGCACATGGCTAAGTTACCGCGCCGCAAGTGCGCCCACAAATCGTGTCGTCAGTGGTTCCACCCGGTACGCGACGGGCAAGTTGTTTGCAGCTTTGAGTGCGCCAGCGCGATTGGCAAAGAACAGACCGCAAAAGCCCGTGAAGCCGCCAAGAAGAAGGAAGCGCATCGCCAGCGCACCGAAGAGAAGGCAGGCCGCCAGCGCCGTAAAGCGCGATTGGCAGAGCTCAGACCTAACGGTTACTACAAGGCGCAGGCTCAGCAGGCATTCAACGCCTACATCCGTGCGCGTGATGCTGATTTGCCATGCATCAGCTGCGGCGAGACCAATCCGCCTGATCTGCATGGCGGCCAATGGGACTGCGGCCACTTCAAAACGGTCGGTGCCAACCCTGAGCTGCGCTTTGAAGAACGCAACGCCCATAAGCAGTGCAAATCCTGTAATGCCGGGGCTGGTAAGTTCACCGCCAAAGAGGCGACGGTCGCGAAGCAATACGAAGCTGGCCTGGTCGCTCGTTACGGGCAGGATTACGTCGACTGGCTCAATAGCCCCCACGAAATGACCAACTACCGCCGGGAAGACTTCATCCGGATCCGCGATGAGTACCGCGCCAAGCTCAAGGCACTGAAACAGCGGGAGGCCGCATGAAACTTGAATCTTTATTTCTGCTGGCCTTTTACCTCATTCCGCTGATCGCGATGGGCATTATCAGTCATATCAATTACAAAAAATGTCGCATTCAGTTCTCAGCAATCAGTAAAGGTATTCGGTTTCAAAGAAAGTACCAAATGCTGAAAAGCCTTCACCCAGACCGGGAGGACTTATGAATTTTTCAGAACTTCTCCGGTATCAGGCAGAAAGCGTTAAGCGCGCCAGCCTGCCACCAGTAGCAAAGCACAGCCGGACCAAAACCAATCAGCCACAGAAGGAAGCCGCATGAACAGTCAGCAACTGGAATACGTACGTCAGCAGCTCATTGTGGCGACCGCAGATCTGAGCGGGGCGACGAAAGGGCAACTGGTAGCTTTCGCCGAGAACGCGCAATTCACCGCGACGGCGCGCAGCCGGGGCCGGAAAAAGGTATTCGACAATGATAAGCAGCGCATGGTCAACCCGGACGGACCACCGATGAGTGGCAGTCAGTCACGTGCCAAGGGATCGTCAATCGCGCTGGTCAGCCCGGTAGAGTACGGAACCGCATCGTGGCGCCGCGCTGTCCTGTCGCTGGAAGACCACCAGAAAGCGTGGCTGCTCTGGAATTACAGCGAGAATATCCGCTTCGAGTACCAGATAGCGATTACCCAATGGGCCTGGGCGGAGTTCCTGGAGCAGCTCGGCGCGAAGAAGGTGGCCGGCAAGACGATGGATCGCCTGAAGAAACTTGTCTGGCTGGCGGCGCAGGACGTGAAGGCAGAGCTGGCGGGACGTGAGACGTATGAATATCAGGCGTTGGCGGAGCTGGTGGGCGTGGCTAAATCCACCTGGACAGAAACGTATCTGCCTCACTGGCTGGCTATGCGTAACAGCTTTAAGCGGCTCGATAGCGGTGCGCTTATCTCCGTAACGCGATCACGTTCACAACAAAAGGCGACAAATTTAGATGTAAGTCTTGCAAAACCGAACTGAAACGCATATATTTCATGTAAATCTGATATCGTCGCCATAGCTTCGTAGGTCGACAAAGAATTAACAGCCTCGCCATCGTGCGGGGCTTTATTTTACATCCGAGAATTTTGCCCAAAGGTATGCCTTGAGGCGAGCGTTTCGGGTTGGGTGCGCCAAAGGAGCCATCGTAGGCCAGACCTCTTTGAGGGCGGCAGTATCGTGAGAACTGCAAACCGATGACCGCCGGGAAAGTCCGGCATCAGAAAGAATGACAGAGCCCGAGGTTAACGCCTTGGGCTTTTTAGTTGGCTATGGCTAGATAGGCCAATCGAAAAGCGGTATCGTCACCGCCTGCCATAGCGAACAATGACGAGCAATTAAGACGAGGTTGATATGGACTTTGATTCAAGCTCCACGGTAATGGAATTTAAGCATGCCTTTCCTATTCCTGATGGTCTTTACTGGGATGGAAAGCGTTTCGACACTATTAGCGGATATGTTGAGAGTGAAGCGACTGCTGATATGTATACCAATCTGCTTTCTGGCTTTATTGCAGGGTTAGAAGCGAGCGGAAGGATGACTGATTTCACCGTCGAACCATTCAACCGAAACCCATAAGGAAGAAATTTAAAACAGGTCGCTTAGGCGGCCTTTTTTGTATCTGCACAACAGGAAAGAGCATTGGCGTGAAGGGCTCATAACCCAACCCACGCAGCAGCATGGAGTTGGCGCGAAGTGCTCAGTGCTCTGTCCGTTGTGGTGTAACTCAATTCCCGCTTGCGGGTTAGATGGGTAGAGTAATGCATCAACTGGCATAGCCAGCATGGCAGGCATGATGCTAATGCTGAACCTGAGTATCGGTTCGAGTCCGATCGCCACACACCAGAACCCACTACCTGGGACCCTTCGGCCGGAGAGCCGACATTGCCTTACCCTCACATTGCCAGCCTGTCGCTGGCTTTTTTATTTTCAGGCTCCGGGAACCATCATCGACACGCCTACTTGTTAAATCGTCCCGAGGGCCTGAACCAACTACACACGGAATAAATATGTCTGAGACCTTCACTATCGTAGGCGTTGGTCTTACATCGTCATC
>NZ_JBMKJG010000044.1:0-6271 GCF_049237765.1 Enterobacter cloacae complex sp. SHL021
ACCTGACCCCATGCCGAACTCAGAAGTGAAACGCCGTAGCGCCGATGGTAGTGTGGGGTCTCCCCATGTGAGAGTAGGGAACTGCCAGGCATCAATCAGGAAGAACCCCGTACCGTAAGGTGCGGGGTTTTTTGCTTTTGTTTTCTCCCTCTCCTTGAAACTTTCTCACCTTAAGCTTGCAGACTCGACATTCACGCCGATTCTGGGTATCGTTGGCTATCTGGATGTCTAAACGTTTATACGTATGCTGTGAGGATACAAGGTTATGCCGATTCGGGTGCAGGACGAGCTACCAGCCGTCAATTTCTTACGTGAAGAAAACGTCTTTGTGATGACCACTTCACGCGCGACAGGTCAGGAAATTCGCCCGCTGAAGGTGCTCATCCTTAATCTGATGCCGAAAAAGATCGAAACAGAGAATCAGTTCCTGCGCCTGCTTTCGAACTCTCCGCTCCAGGTGGATATTCAGCTGCTGCGGATCGATGCCCGTGAGTCGCGTAACACGCCTTCTGAGCATCTGAATAACTTCTACTGTAACTTCGACGATATCCGCGAGGAAAACTTCGACGGACTGATAGTCACTGGTGCGCCGCTGGGCCTGGTAGAATTTAATGATGTCGCCTACTGGCCGCAGATCAAACAGGTACTGGAGTGGGCAAAAGATCACGTCACGTCCACGCTGTTTGTCTGTTGGGCAGTACAAGCTGCGCTGAATATTCTCTACGGCATCCCCAAACAAACCCGTACCGAAAAACTCTCCGGCGTATACGAACACCACATTCTTCACCCTCATGCCTTGCTGACACGCGGGTTTGATGATTCGTTCCTGGCCCCGCATTCGCGCTACGCCGATTTCCCGGCGCAGCTGATTCGTGACTACACCGATCTGGAGATCCTGGCCGAAACAGAAGATGGCGATGCTTACCTGTTTGCCAGCAAAGATAAACGTATTGCCTTTGTAACCGGCCATCCTGAATACGATCCACACACCCTCGCGGCAGAGTATTTCCGTGATGTCGAAGCGGGTCTCAATCCGGATGTGCCGTATAACTACTTCCCGAAAAACGATCCCCAGAACAAACCGCGAGCCACCTGGCGCAGTCACGGGAATTTGCTGTTTACCAACTGGCTCAACTATTACGTCTACCAGATAACGCCATACGATCTGCGTCACATGAATCCGACGCTGGAGTAATCTTCTGCATAAAACGATCCTAAAGCGTTTCAGCTATTCACATCAGGCACCTTCGGGTGCTTTTTTTATTTCCGAAATTCAACTCAACATGCAATAAAACTTTAAATTCATAGTAATCAATAAGTTGAAGTTAAATTGAATTTAAAATGGAAATTGTTTTTGATTTTGTAAAAAATAGAGATAGTCTTAATTCTGCTGAGCGAAAACTACACAACGATCTTTCGTTCGCATTGGGGATGTGAATTTGGATCTTTGATGAGGAGCAGAGTGATGACTCAACAGGCAACGACGGTCGATGAACTGGCCTTTACCCAGCCGTATGGCGAGCAAGAACAGCAAATTTTGACGGCTGAGGCGGTTGAATTCCTGACTGAACTGGTGACCCGCTTTACGCCGCAGCGCAATAAGCTGCTGGCTGCACGCATTCATCAACAGCAGGAAATTGATAATGGCAAGCTGCCTGGGTTTATTTCGGAAACCGCTTCCATTCGACGCGGCGACTGGAAAATCCGCGGCATCCCTGAAGATTTGCAGGATCGCCGCGTTGAGATCACTGGCCCGGTAGAGCGCAAAATGGTGATCAACGCCATGAACGCCAACGTCAAAGTCTTTATGGCGGATTTTGAGGACTCCCTGGCCCCGGACTGGCGTAAAGTGATCGACGGGCAGATCAACCTGCGCGATGCCGTTAATGGCACCATCAGCTATACCAACGAAGCCGGTAAAATTTATCAGCTGAAACCCAATCCGGCGGTTCTGATCTGCCGCGTACGCGGCCTGCACCTGCCGGAAAAACACGTCACGTGGCGCGGAGAAGCGATTCCGGGCAGCCTGTTTGATTTTGCCCTCTATTTCTTCCACAACCACAAAAACCTGCTGGCAAAAGGCAGTGGCCCCTATTTCTACCTGCCTAAGACCCAGGCCTGGCAGGAAGCGGCCTGGTGGAGTGAGGTGTTCAGCTACGCGGAAGATCGCTTCAACCTGCCGCGTGGCACCATTAAAGCCACCCTGCTGATTGAAACGCTGCCTGCCGTATTCCAGATGCATGAAATCCTGCACGCTCTGCGCGATCACATTGTGGGTCTGAACTGCGGACGCTGGGACTACATCTTCAGCTATATCAAAACGTTGAAAAACCACCCCGATCGCGTACTGCCGGATCGCCAGGTTGTCACCATGGATAAACCGTTCCTCAGCGCCTACTCGCGCCTGCTGATTAAAACCTGCCACAAGCGCGGTGCCTTTGCGATGGGCGGCATGGCGGCCTTTATTCCGAGCAAAGACGCTGAGCGTAACAATCAGGTGCTCAACAAGGTGAAAGCTGACAAGGAGCTTGAAGCGCGTAACGGTCACGACGGCACGTGGATCGCCCATCCGGGCCTGGCCGATACGGCAATGGAAGTCTTTAACCACGTACTCGGTGACAACAAAAACCAGCTGTTTGTCACCCGTGATGACGATGCCCCAATCGCAGAAGAGCAACTTCTGGCGCCGTGCTCGGGTGAACGCACGGAAGAGGGCATGCGTGCCAATATCCGCGTGGCCGTGCAGTACATCGAAGCGTGGATCTCCGGTAACGGCTGTGTGCCCATCTACGGTCTTATGGAAGACGCGGCGACGGCAGAAATCTCCCGTACCTCTATCTGGCAGTGGATCCACCATCAGAAAACGCTCAGCAACGGCAAGCCGGTGACCAAATCCCTGTTCCGCCAGATGCTGGCCGAAGAGATGCGCGTCATTCAGGACGAGCTGGGCGAACACCGCTTCAGCAGCGGACGTTTTGATGATGCCGCCCGCCTGATGGAGCAAATCACAACCTCAGATGACTTAATCGACTTCCTCACCCTGCCAGGCTACCGCCTGCTTGCGTAAATCCACCACATAACAATATGGAGCATCTGCACATGAAAACCCGTACCCAACAAATCGAAGAACTGAAGAAAGAGTGGACACAGCCGCGCTGGGAAGGTATCCGTCGCCCATACAGCGCTGAGGAAGTGGTGAAACTGCGTGGCTCGGTCAATCCGGAATGCACGCTGGCGCAAAATGGCGCGGCGAAGATGTGGCATCTGCTGCATGGCGGCTCCAAAAAGGGCTACATCAACAGCCTCGGTGCACTGACCGGCGGTCAGGCGTTGCAGCAGGCGAAGGCCGGTATCGAAGCCATTTATCTTTCCGGCTGGCAGGTCGCGGCGGATGCCAACCTGGCCTCCAGCATGTATCCGGATCAGTCGCTCTATCCGGCAAACTCGGTGCCGTCGGTGGTGGATCGGATCAACAACACCTTCCGCCGTGCGGATCAGATCCAGTGGGCGGCAGGTATTGAGCCAAACGATCCGCGCTTTATTGACTACTTCCTGCCGATCGTCGCGGATGCAGAAGCCGGTTTCGGCGGCGTGCTGAACGCCTTTGAGCTGATGAAATCGATGATTGAGGCCGGTGCAGCGGCCGTACACTTCGAAGATCAGCTGGCCTCGGTGAAGAAATGCGGACACATGGGCGGCAAAGTGCTGGTCCCGACCCAGGAAGCGATTCAGAAACTGGTCGCTGCGCGTCTTGCCGCTGACGTGCTCGGCGTGCCGACGCTGGTGATTGCCCGTACCGATGCAGACGCGGCTGACCTGATCACCTCTGACTGCGATCCATACGACAGCGAGTTCATTACCGGCGAGCGCACCAGCGAAGGATTTTATCGTACCCATGCTGGCATTGAGCAGGCCATCAGCCGTGGCCTGGCGTATGCACCGTATGCGGATCTGGTCTGGTGCGAAACCTCCACGCCAGATCTGGCGCTGGCAAAACGCTTTGCCGATGCTATCCACGCCAAATACCCGGGCAAACTGCTGGCCTATAACTGCTCGCCGTCCTTCAACTGGCAAAAGAATCTGGACGATAAAACCATCGCCAGCTTCCAGCAGCAGCTGTCAGACATGGGCTACAAGTATCAGTTCATCACCCTGGCGGGGATCCACAGCATGTGGTTCAACATGTTCGACCTGGCGCACGCCTACGCGCAGGGCGAAGGCATGAAGCACTATGTTGAGAAAGTGCAGCAGCCGGAGTTTGCCGCGGGTAAAGAGGGCTATACCTTTGTTTCTCATCAGCAGGAGGTGGGAACCGGTTACTTTGATAATGTAACCACGATTATTCAGGGCGGCGTCTCCTCCGTCACCGCCTTAACGGGGTCAACAGAAGAAGCGCAGTTCTAATCTTTTCCCCCTCTCCCTTCTGGGGAGAGGGTTGGGGTGAGGGGGAATCTATGTCGCGTGGTCTGGAATTACTGATCGCACAGACTATTTTGCAGGGCTTCGATGCCCAGTATGGTCGTTTTCTGGAAGTCACCTCCGGCGCGCAGCAGCGCTTTGAGCACGCCGACTGGCATGCGGTCCAGCAGGCCATGAAGCAGCGTATTCACCTCTACGATCATCACGTGGGTCTGGTGGTGGAACAACTGCGCTGCATTACCGACGGTAAAAACCCTGACGCGGCATTTTTACTGCGCGTTAAGGAGCACTACACCCATTTGTTGCCAGACTACCCGCGCTTCGAGATTGCGGAGAGCTTTTTCAACTCCGTGTATTGCCGGTTATTTGACCACCGCTCATTATCTCCTGAGCGGTTATTTATTTTTAGCTCCCAGCCGGAGCGCCGTTTTCGCACCATTCCGCGCCCGCTGGCGAAGGATTTTTTCCCCGACCACGGCTGGGAGAAGCTCCTGCACCGCGTGTTAACAGATTTACCGCTGCGTTTGCCGTGGGAGAATAAAGCCCGCGATATTGGCTTTATCATCGCCCATCTCCACGAATCCTTTGGCGAAGAGGCTCTCAGCCAATGCCATTTGCAGGTCGCCAACGAGCTTTTCTACCGCAATAAAGCCGCATGGCTGGTGGGCAAGCTCGTGACGCCCTCCGCCACCGTGCCGTTTCTGCTGCCCATACACCGTACCGATGACGGCGAACTGTTTGTCGATACCTGCCTGACCACCAGCGCTGAGGCCAGCATTGTGTTTGGCTTCGCCCGCTCCTATTTTATGGTCTACGCTCCGCTGCCTGCCGCCCTGGTGGAGTGGCTGCGCGAGATCCTGCCGGGCAAAACCACCGCCGAGTTGTATATGGCGATTGGCTGTCAAAAGCATGCCAAAACGGAAAGCTACCGGGAGTATTTGCGTTATGTCACCACCGCCGATGAGCAATTTATCGAAGCGCCCGGCATTCGCGGCATGGTGATGCTGGTCTTTACGCTGCCGGGATTTGACCGGGTGTTTAAGGTCATCAAAGATACATTCGCGCCGCAGAAAGAGATGACCGCAGCGCATGTTCGTGCCTGCTATCAGCTGGTGAAAGAACACGATCGCGTCGGACGGATGGCGGATACGCAGGAGTTTGAAAATTTTGTGCTGGATAAGCGGCAGATCGATCCGGCTTTAATGGCCCTGTTACTGCAGGAAGCACCGGCAAAAATCACCGATCTGGGCGACAAAATAGCGATTAGCCATCTGTATATCGAGCGCCGTATGGTGCCGCTGAATATCTGGCTGGAACAGGCCGACGGTCAGGCTTTAAAAGATGCCATTGAAGAGTACGGCAACGCGATTCGTCAGCTTGCCGCTGCCAATATCTTCCCCGGCGATATGCTGTTTAAAAACTTCGGCGTGACCCGACACGGGCGGGTAGTGTTCTATGATTACGATGAAATTTGCTACATGACCGAGGTTAATTTCCGCGATATCCCGCCGCCCCGTTACCCGGAAGATGAACTCTCCGGGGAGCCGTGGTACAGCGTCTCACCGGGCGATGTCTTTCCCGAGGAGTTTCGCCACTGGCTGTGCGCCGACCCGCGTATTGGGCCATTGTTTGAAGAGATGCATGCCGATCTGTTTCGTGCCAGCTACTGGCGCGGGCTGCAAACGCGGATCAAAAACGGGCATGTGGAAGATGTGTACGCCTACCGTCGTAAGCAGCGGTTTTGCATCCGGTTTTCTCCCTCTCCCTGTGGGCTGAGGGATCCCCAGTAATATGGTCATGCCACCATGACCATATTACTGTACTCTTTTCCCAGCTTTTTCATCTCGTTAAC
>NZ_JBMKJG010000045.1:0-5388 GCF_049237765.1 Enterobacter cloacae complex sp. SHL021
CCTGGGTGGCGCGTTCCAGGTACACCGTGTTCCACAGCACGATAGCCGCCGTCACCAGGTTGAGGCCGCTGGCCCGGTAGCGCTGCTGCTCGAAGCTCCGATCCCTGATTTCCCCAAGGCGGTTGAAGAACACCGCCCTGGCCAGCGAGTTGCGCGCCTCACCTTTGTTCAGGCCGGCATGCACGCGGCGGCGCAGTTCAACACTTTGCAGCCAGTCCAGGATGAACAGCGTGCGCTCGATCCGGCCCAGCTCGCGCAGGGCCACGGCCAGTCCGTTCTGGCGCGGGTAGCTGCCGAGCTTGCGCAGCATCAGCGAGGCGGTGACGGTGCCCTGCTTGATCGAGCTGGCCAGGCGCAGGATGTCGTCCCAGTGGGCACGCACGTGCTTGATGTTCAGGGTGCCGCCGATCAGCGGGCGCAACGTCGGGTAGGCTTGCACGCCCTGCGGCACGTACAGCTTGGTTTCGCCGAGGTCGCGGATGCGCGGCGCGAAGCGGAAGCCTAGCAGGTGCATCAGGGCAAAGACGTGATCGGTGAAGCCGGCCGTGTCGGTGTAGTGCTCCTCGATCCGCAGGTCGGACTCGTGGTACAGCAGGCCGTCGAGCACATAGGTGGAATCGCGGACGCCGACATTCACCACGCGGGTGCTGAACGGCGCGTACTGGTCGGAGATATGGGTATAGAACAGCCGTCCCGGCTCGCTACCGTACTTCGGGTTGACGTGCCCGGTGCTCTCGCCCCGGCCACCCGCGCGGAAGCGCTGGCCATCGGAGGATGAGGTCGTGCCGTCGCCCCAGTGGGCGGCAAAGGCGTGGCGATACTGGTGGTTGACCAGCTCGGCCAAGGCCGCCGAATAGGTTTCGTCGCGGATGTGCCAGGCTTGCAGCCAGGACAGCTTGGCGTAGGTCAGGCCGGGGCTCGACTCGGCCATCTTGGTCAGCCCGAGGTTGATCGCATCACCGAGGATTGCGGACAGCAGCAACGTCCTGTCTTTGGCCTCGGCCCCGTCCTTCAAGTGGGTGAAGTGGCGGCTGAAGCCCGTCCAGTCGTCCACGTCCATCAGCAGTTCGGTGATCTTGATGCGCGGCAGTAACTGGCTGGTTTGGTCGATCAGCGCCTGCGCCCGATCCGGCACCGCCGCATCCAGCGGGGTGATTTTCAGCCCTGACTCGGTGAGGATGGCATCGGGCAGCTCGTTGTCCTTGGCCAGGCGGGTGACGGTGGCCAACTGCTCGTCCAGCAGCTGCAAACGCTCTTCCAGGTACTGGTCGCTGTTCGGGTTGATCGCCAGGGGCAGGGCCTGCTCGCGCTTGAGTGCGGCGAACTTCTCGGCCGGCAGCAGGTAGTCGTCGAAGTCGCGGAACTGCCGCGAGCCCTTGACCCAGATGTCGCCGGAGCGCAGGGCGTTCTTCAGCTCGGACAGGGCGCAGATTTCGTAGAATTTCCGGTCGAGGCCTTCCGGGGTGATCACCAGCGGCTTCCAGCGCGGCTTGATGAAGGCCGTGGGTGCATCGGCCGGCACCTTGCGCAGGTTGTCGGCGTTCATCTCACGCAGGGTCTGCACGGCTGCCAGCACGCCTTGCGCGGCCGGCCCGTGCTGTTCCCCAACTTTTCGCTCGGCGAAGAGTATGAACATGCGCCGCCGGCGACGAATCGCCAAATCTCACCGTATCTCCCGAGCGGACGATTTCGCACCGGTCTGCCCGTCGAAGGGCTTGCGATCGAACGGGGCGACCTTTTCTATGCATGTCCGCGAGCCAGCGTCTTTTATGGCACGGCGCTCGACGCCGACCTTCGGACGCGCGGCGTAAGCACGCTTGTCATGGCCGGGATAAGCACCACCGGCGTTGTTCTTTCAAGCGTCGCCTGGGCTAGTGATGCGGACTACGACGTGCGTTTGGTCCAGGACTGCTGCTACGACCCGGATCGGGATGCCCACGAAGCTCTGTTGCGTTCCGGGTTCGGCGGACGTGTACAGGTCGTGTAATTTTCGGGCCTCGCATGATCGCGGCCATAGCCGCAGGTGGATTGGTGCGAGGCAGGGCCAGTCCAAGTCAGGGTGCGGTCATCGCGGCGCCTGCAACTCTCAAAAACCCATCGCCGTAGCGGAGGTCTTGTAATCGCATGTCATTACGCACGCCCGATTTATTGTTCACAGCGATAGCACCTGCCATTTGGGGCAGCACCTACATTGTCACCACCCAATACCTGCCGAACTTCTCACCGATGACGGTCGCGATGCTGCGGGCGTTGCCGGCGGGTTTATTGCTCGTGATGATCGTCCGACAGATTCCAACGGGAATCTGGTGGATGCGCATCTTCATCCTCGGCGCACTTAATATTTCGCTATTCTGGAGCTTGTTGTTTATTTCGGTCTACCGCCTGCCGGGCGGGGTCGCGGCGACGGTAGGCGCTGTGCAGCCGCTGATGGTCGTGTTCATCTCTGCCGCTCTGCTAGGTAGCCCGATACGATTGATGGCGGTCCTGGGGGCTATTTGCGGAACTGCGGGCGTGGCGCTGTTGGTGTTGACACCAAACGCAGCGCTAGATCCTGTCGGCGTCGCAGCGGGCCTGGCGGGGGCGGTTTCCATGGCGTTCGGAACCGTGCTGACCCGCAAGTGGCAACCTCCCGTGCCTCTGCTCACCTTTACCGCCTGGCAACTGGCGGCCGGAGGACTTCTGCTCGTTCCAGTAGCTTTAGTGTTTGATCCGCCAATCCCGATGCCTACAGGAACCAATGTTCTCGGCCTGGCGTGGCTCGGCCTGATCGGAGCGGGTTTAACCTACTTCCTTTGGTTCCGGGGGATCTCGCGACTCGAACCTACAGTTGTTTCCTTACTGGGCTTTCTCAGCCCGGGGACCGCCGTGTTGCTAGGATGGTTGTTCTTGGATCAGACGCTGAGTGCGCTTCAAATCATCGGCGTCCTGCTCGTGATCGGGAGTATCTGGCTGGGCCAACGTTCCAACCGCACTCCTAGGGCGCGTATAGCTTGCCGGAAGTCGCCTTGACCCGCATGGCATAGGCCTATCGTTTCCACGATCAGCGATCGGCTCGTTGCCCTGCGCCGCTCCAAAGCCCGCGACGCAGCGCCGGCAGGCAGAGCAAGTAGAGGGCAGCGCCTGCAATCCATGCCCACCCGTTCCACGTTGTTATAGAAGCCGCATAGATCGCCGTGAAGAGGAGGGGTCCGACGATCGAGGTCAGGCTGGTGAGCGCCGCCAGTGAGCCTTGCAGCTGCCCCTGACGTTCCTCATCCACCTGCCTGGACAACATTGCTTGCAGCGCCGGCATTCCGATGCCACCCGAAGCAAGCAGGACCATGATCGGGAACGCCATCCATCCCCGTGTCGCGAAGGCAAGCAGGATGTAGCCTGTGCCGTCGGCAATCATTCCGAGCATGAGTGCCCGCCTTTCGCCGAGCCGGGCGGCTACAGGGCCGGTGATCATTGCCTGGGCGAGTGAATGCAGAATGCCAAATGCGGCAAGCGAAATGCCGATCGTGGTCGCGTCCCAGTGAAAGCGATCCTCGCCGAAAATGACCCAAAGCGCGGCCGGCACCTGTCCGACAAGTTGCATGATGAAGAAGACCGCCATCAGGGCGGCGACGACGGTCATGCCCCGGGCCCACCGGAACGAAGCGAGCGGGTTGAGAGCCTCCCGGCGTAACGGCCGGCGTTCGCCTTTGTGCGACTCCGGCAAAAGGAAACAGCCCGTCAGGAAATTGAGGCCGTTCAAGGCTGCCGCGGCGAAGAACGGAGCGTGGGGGGAGAAACCGCCCATCAGCCCACCGAGCACAGGTCCCGCGACCATCCCGAACCCGAAACAGGCGCTCATGAAGCCGAAGTGCCGCGCGCGCTCATCGCCATCAGTGATATCGGCAATATAAGCGCCGGCTACCGCCCCAGTCGCCCCGGTGATGCCGGCCACGATCCGCCCGATATAGAGAACCCAAAGGAAAGGCGCCGTCGCCATGATGGCGTAGTCGACAGCAGCGCCGGCCAGCGAGACGAGCAAGACCGGCCGCCGCCCGAAACGATCCGACAGCGCGCCCAGCACAGGTGCGCAGGCAAATTGCATCAACGCATACAGCGCCAGCAGAATGCCATAGTGGGCGGTGACGTCGTTCGAGTGAACCAGATCGCGCAGGAGGCCCGGCAGCACCGGCATAATCAGGCCGATGCCGACAGCGTCGAGCGCGACAGTGCTCAGAATTACGATCAGGGGTCTGTTGGGTTTCACGTCTGGCCTCCGGACCAGCCTCCGCTGGTCCGATTGAACGCGCGGATTCTTTATCACTGATAAGTTGGTGGACATATTATGTTTATCAGTGATAAAGTGTCAAGCATGACAAAGTTGCAGCCGAATACAGTGATCCGTGCCGCCCTGGACCTGTTGAACGAGGTCGGCGTAGACGGTCTGACGACACGCAAACTGGCGGAACGGTTGGGGGTTCAGCAGCCGGCGCTTTACTGGCACTTCAGGAACAAGCGGGCGCTGCTCGACGCACTGGCCGAAGCCATGCTGGCGGAGAATCATACGCATTCGGTGCCGAGAGCCGACGACGACTGGCGCTCATTTCTGATCGGGAATGCCCGCAGCTTCAGGCAGGCGCTGCTCGCCTACCGCGATGGCGCGCGCATCCATGCCGGCACGCGACCGGGCGCACCGCAGATGGAAACGGCCGACGCGCAGCTTCGCTTCCTCTGCGAGGCGGGTTTTTCGGCCGGGGACGCCGTCAATGCGCTGATGACAATCAGCTACTTCACTGTTGGGGCCGTGCTTGAGGAGCAGGCCGGCGACAGCGATGCCGGCGAGCGCGGCGGCACCGTTGAACAGGCTCCGCTCTCGCCGCTGTTGCGGGCCGCGATAGACGCCTTCGACGAAGCCGGTCCGGACGCAGCGTTCGAGCAGGGACTCGCGGTGATTGTCGATGGATTGGCGAAAAGGAGGCTCGTTGTCAGGAACGTTGAAGGACCGAGAAAGGGTGACGATTGATCAGGACCGCTGCCGGAGCGCAACCCACTCACTACAGCAGAGCCATGTAGACAACATCCCCTCCCCCTTTCCACCGCGTCAGACGCCCGTAGCAGCCCGCTACGGGCTTTTTCATGCCCTGCCCTAGCGTCCAAGCCTCACGGCCGCGCTCGGCCTCTCTGGCGGCCTTCTGGCGCTCCTGCTGCGGCGTCCGCTCGTGGGCCGTGGCGCGGGTCCGCGCGCCGGCCTCGTGCGCCTGGCGCTCGCGGGCGAGGTCCAGGGCGGCCGTCTTCACGTTCTGCCTTGCGCAGATGAGATAGGGGAGCCCGCAGAATTCGGAAAAAATCGTACGCTAAGGTTTTCCGGGCATCCGTAAGGGCCGAAACTTCCCGTCTTCCAGTCTGCGGCTCTGC
>NZ_JBMKJG010000046.1:0-5350 GCF_049237765.1 Enterobacter cloacae complex sp. SHL021
CTGGGCGAAATGCGCCTGGTAAGCAGAGTTTTTGAAATGTAAGGCCTTTGAATAAGACAAAAGGCTGCCTCATCGCTAACTTTGCAACAGTGCCGGATTGAATATAACCGACGTGACTGTTACATTTAGGTGGCTAAACCCGTCAAGCCCTCAGGAGTGAATCATGACCGTAGTCACGACCGCCGATACCTCCCAACTGTACGCACTTGCAGCCCGACATGGGCTCAAGCTCCATGGCCCGCTGACTGTCAATGAGCTTGGGCTCGACTATAGGATCGTGATCGCCACCGTCGACGATGGACGTCGGTGGGTGCTGCGCATCCCGCGCCGAGCCGAGGTAAGCGCGAAGGTCGAACCAGAGGCGCGGGTGCTGGCAATGCTCAAGAATCGCCTGCCGTTCGCGGTGCCGGACTGGCGCGTGGCCAACGCCGAGCTCGTTGCCTATCCCATGCTCGAAGACTCGACTGCGATGGTCATCCAGCCTGGTTCGTCCACGCCCGACTGGGTCGTGCCGCAGGACTCGGAGGTCTTCGCGGAGAGCTTCGCGACCGCGCTCGCCGCCCTGCATGCCGTCCCCATTTCCGCCGCCGTGGATGCGGGGATGCTCATCCGTACACCGACGCAGGCCCGTCAGAAGGTGGCCGACGACGTTGACCGCGTCCGACGCGAGTTCGTGGTGAACGACAAGCGCCTCCACCGGTGGCAGCGCTGGCTCGACGACGATTCGTCGTGGCCAGATTTCTCCGTGGTGGTGCATGGCGATCTCTACGTGGGCCATGTGCTCATCGACAACACGGAGCGCGTCAGCGGGATGATCGACTGGAGCGAGGCCCGCGTTGATGACCCTGCCATCGACATGGCCGCGCACCTTATGGTCTTTGGTGAAGAGGGGCTCGCGAAGCTCCTCCTCACGTATGAAGCGGCCGGTGGCCGGGTGTGGCCGCGGCTCGCCCACCACATCGCGGAGCGCCTTGCGTTCGGGGCGGTCACCTACGCACTCTTCGCCCTCGACTCGGGTAACGAAGAGTACCTCGCTGCGGCGAAGGCGCAGCTCGCCGCAGCGGAATGAGCGAACGTCGATATAGCCCGCTCGCGACGCTGTTCGCGGCGACCTTTCTCTTCCGGATCGGCAACGCGGTGGCGGCCCTCGCGCTTCCATGGTTCGTCCTGTCTCATACAAAGAGCGCGGCCTGGGCGGGCGCCACGGCCGCTAGCAGCGTCATCGCGACCATCATCGGCGCGTGGGTTGGTGGTGGCCTCGTCGATCGGTTCGGGCGCGCGCCCGTCGCATTGATCTCGGGTGTGGTGGGCGGCGTGGCCATGGCGAGCATCCCACTGCTCGATGCCGTTGGCGCCCTCTCGAACACTGGGCTGATCGCTTGCGTGGTGCTCGGTGCCGCGTTCGACGCACCCGGTATGGCCGCGCAGGACAGTGAGCTGCCCAAACTCGGCCACGTCGCCGGGCTCTCCGTTGAGCGCGTCTCGTCACTGAAAGCGGTGATCGGGAACGTCGCGATTCTAGGTGGCCCGGCCCTTGGGGGGGCCGCAATCGGCCTGCTTGGCGCTGCGCCAACGCTCGGGCTGACGGCGTTCTGCTCCGTCCTTGCAGGTCTGCTCGGCGCGTGGGTGCTTCCCGCGCGTGCCGCTCGGACGATGACCACGACGGCGACTCTCTCCATGCGCGCCGGCGTCGCTTTTCTCTGGAGCGAACCCCTGCTGCGCCCTCTCTTTGGTATAGTGATGATCTTCGTGGGCATCGTTGGCGCCAACGGCAGCGTCATCATGCCTGCGCTGTTTGTAGATGCAGGACGCCAAGTAGCAGAGCTCGGGCTGTTCTCCTCAATGATGGGGGCTGGTGGTCTCCTTGGCATTGCCATTCATGCGTCGGTCGGCGCCCGGATATCAGCGCAGAACTGGCTGGCGGTGGCATTTTGTGGCTCTGCGGTGGGCTCGCTTCTGCTTTCACAGTTGCCAGGCGTGCCGGTGCTGATGTTGTTGGGCGCGCTCGTGGGACTGCTGACCGGCTCAGTCTCTCCCATTCTCAACGCTGCCATCTACAACCGCACGCCGCCAGAACTTCTCGGCCGGGTACTCGGCACGGTCTCGGCGGTGATGCTGTCAGCCTCGCCCATGGTTATGCTTGCGGCCGGCGCGTTTGTCGACCTTGCTGGTCCGCTCCCTGGCCTCGTTGTATCGGCCGTGTTTGCGGGGCTCGTGGCTCTACTCTCGCTCCGTCTTCAATTTGCTACAATGGCGGCGGCAGCCACAGCCTCCGCCCCAACCCATACAGAAGGTGAACACTGATGCCCCGCCCCAAGCTCAAGTCCGATGACGAGGTACTCGAGGCCGCCACCGTAGTGCTGAAGCGTTGCGGTCCCATAGAGTTCACGCTCAGCGGAGTAGCAAAGGAGGTGGGGCTCTCCCGCGCAGCGTTAATCCAGCGCTTCACCAACCGCGATACGCTGCTGGTGAGGATGATGGAGCGCGGCGTCGAGCAGGTGCGGCATTACCTGAATGCGATACCGATAGGCGCAGGGCCGCAAGGGCTCTGGGAATTTTTGCAGGTGCTCGTTCGGAGCATGAACACTCGCAACGACTTCTCGGTGAACTATCTCATCTCCTGGTACGAGCTCCAGGTGCCGGAGCTACGCACGCTTGCGATCCAGCGGAACCGCGCGGTGGTGGAGGGGATCCGCAAGCGACTGCCCCCAGGTGCTCCTGCGGCAGCTGAGTTGCTCCTGCACTCGGTCATCGCTGGCGCGACGATGCAGTGGGCCGTCGATCCGGATGGTGAGCTAGCTGATCATGTGCTGGCTCAGATCGCTGCCATCCTGTGTTTAATGTTTCCCGAACACGACGATTTCCAACTCCTCCAGGCACATGCGTAAACGGAGGTGTGCAGAGTCCCTGCGGCAGGCGACGAACACGACCGTCGTCGATTAGTACCGGTACGGTCGGTGGTATCGAAGTCTTGATCACCACTCAGGTCTACGGCTTACAAATGGTGACCATCCCGATACTTGCGTCAGAGCACCGGGCCGATTCTTTGACAGTGAATCACTCCCGTAAGGTTGTGCCGGTGTGGGTGTCCCGGGTCGAGACGATACTCCGCCAATGCGCCCAGCAAACAACCTGGCCATCGCAGGTGGTGGGGAGCGGTGTGGCGGATGAGTTGGACAAGTTGGTGTAGCAGCACGAGCACGGCGAGATAACATCGCAGGAGTTCGACATGCTCAAGAGACAGCTGATTGCGAATCGCGATGCAGATTCATAACCCGATTGCGGGTTGGCTTCACTCCACCATCACCGAGCAGACTAGCACGGCGGGCTCTGTTGCAAAGATTGGCGGCAGTCAGAGGTAGGCTGTCGCTCTGCGCCGATCAGGCGGCTGCTGCGAAATGGTGGTTGAGCATGCCCATGGCCTCCGTCAGCGCCGAGGGCCCAATGCCAAAAGCTCTCTCCACAAGGCGCACCTCGCCCCTGATGCCGGGCTGCAGGCACCAGGGGCGAGCCTGTCCTTTGCGCAGGGCTCGCATGACTTCGAATCCCTTGATCGTGGCATAGGCCGTGGGGATCGATTTGAAACCGCGCACCGGCTTGATCAGTATCTTGAGCTTTCCGTGATCGGCCTCGATCACGTTATTGAGATACTTCACCTGCCGGTGGGCCGTCTCCCGGTCCAGCTTTCCTTCGCGCTTCAATTCGGTGATCGCTGCACCATAGCTCGGCGCTTTGTCGGTATTGAGCGTGGCAGGCTTTTCCCAGTGCTTCAGGCCTCGCAGGGCCTTGCCCAGGAACCGCTTCGCTGCCTTGGCGCTGCGGGTCGGCGACAGGTAGAAATCGATCGTGTCGCCCCGCTTGTCGACTGCCCGGTACAGGTAGGTCCACTTGCCCCGCACCTTGACGTAGGTTTCATCCAGGCGCCAGCTCGGATCAAAGCCACGCCGCCAGAACCAGCGCAGCCGCTTCTCCATCTCCGGGGCGTAGCACTGGACCCAGCGATAGATCGTCGTATGGTCGACCGAAATGCCGCGTTCCGCCAGCATTTCCTCAAGGTCGCGATAGCTGATCGGATAGCGACAATACCAGCGCACCGCCCACAGGATCACATCACCCTGGAAATGGCGCCACTTGAAATCCGTCATCGTTCCGTCCGTCCAATCTCCGCCAAGCATGCTCAAGCTTCACGATTTTTGCAACAGAGCCCACACGAGTATTGAGCATAGTCGAGATTGGTGCAGATCACTTCTGATATTGAACTGTCAGGAGCTGGCTGCACAACAGCCATTACGCCCAATCAACTGGTGCAGTCGTCTTCTGAAAATGACATTTGGTATCTCTCATAAACGGATGTTTTTGAGAGAACTATCTTCGGCCTTCACACGCACGAAAGGCGGCGAAGCTCCGCCGTTAATCCGTCCGCCGGAGATCTCGCCCAGGCAGGCTGAAGGCCGAGCAAGCCTGACAGGCCCGAAAAGCCCGGCACGGGCGTCGGCGGCGATGACGGCGGCGGCATTATCCAGGGTTGATGATGGAAGTGGAGGATATCGACAACCTCTCGCGCAACCAAGACATCGCGGTCGGACTGCAAGTGATCTTGAAGCCACGGGCCCGTCCCACCCCGACATGGACCTCGATGCCCGAACGGACGTTAGATTTCGAGTTCTAGGCGTTCTGCGATGAAGGTTGGATCCCAGCCGGGATTGAAAGTGTCGACGTGGGTGAATCCGAGCCGCTCGTATAGGCCACGCAGGTTCGGGTGGCAGTCGAGCCGCAGCTTGGCGCACCCCTGCGTTCGCGCGGCATGGCGGCAAGCCTCGATCAGCGCGGAGCTGACACCCCGGCCCGCATGTGTCCGTCGCACCGCGAGCTTGTGCAGATATGCGGCCTCCCCCTTGAGGGCGTCGGGCCAGAACTCGGGATCCTCGGCCGACAAGGTGCAACAGCCGACGATGCCGTCGCTGCAACTCGCGACTAGGAGCTCGGATCTCAGGACGAAGGTCTCCGCGAATGTCCGGTCGATCCGCGCGACGTCCCAGGCGGGCGTTCCCTTGGCGGACATCCACGCCGCAGCGTCGTGCATCAGCCGCACAACCTCGTCGATATCACCCGAGCAGGCGACCCGAACGTTCGGAGGCTCCTCGCTGTCCATTCGCTCCCCTGGCGCGGTATGAACCGCCGCCTCATAGTGCAGTTTGATCCTGACGAGCCCAGCATGTCTGCGCCCACCTTCGCGGAACCTGACCAGGGTCCGCTAGCGGGCGGCCGGAAGGTGAATGCTAGGCATGATCTAACCCTCGGTCTCTGGCGTCGCGACTGCGAAATTTCGCGAGGGTTTCCGAGAAGGTGA
>NZ_JBMKJG010000047.1:0-5296 GCF_049237765.1 Enterobacter cloacae complex sp. SHL021
GAGTATGAGCGAGGCGATGGAGAAAAACCGGCGGAGCGTACTGCGGACTGCCGGGCGGACATGGCTCACCATCCTGATGGTGTCAGCGCTGCTGAGCGGCACGAGCGGGAGCATTCTGTGGTGGCAGGGGCAGCAGATAACCGACAATTACACGCATCTTCGTCAGCAGGAAGATACCCTGGCGAAAATGACCGCCAGGACGTGGGGAGTGCGCTATCAGGAGAGCAGCGACGGCCGGAGGTTTCTTATCCTGCCGCCGGGGATACAAACCGAAGCCATCCCTTACGACGGGACGACATGGATCCGCCTGAAACAGGAGTAGCTGAAAATGACAGAGCTGGAAAAGCAGTTGCTGAGCGCATTAGAGCAGCTACAGCAGGACTACTCGCAAAGGCTGGACGAATGGGAGAGCGCCTTCGCGGAATGGCGGAGCATGTGTGGGCTTATGCAACGGGAGAACGCGGTGCTGAACGAGCGCGTGTCGGACTTGAGCACGCAGGTGCTGAGTTTAAGCGAGCAGCTGCGCCGCTTGTCCGGGAACTGAATGCCATCGAGCTCCGGCAGAGGGAGAATGAGTATCAGAAAACACTGGAGCTGGAGCGCCAGCCGCAGAAAACCTACCGCGGGCCGACACTTTAAACCATCCAGGCAGCTGACAACCCGCACGAAGAGGGGCTCTTATTTCTCCCGCTAAATAGGTTCGTGATCAAAAAGGTCACGACTTATTCAGGAGCGGGAAATGAAGCTGTTAAATCTTATTGAATCATTGCTTAACTGCCTGTATCTGGCGGCGGAGCTGTGGGACTGGCTGGAGAAGCATTTGTCGGTTTTTAAGGCATTGGCGCGGATTTTAGTGTGACTTTAACATCCATGCATCTGGCTGCATGACTATGCACCAGTGTAATATTCAGCGGCTGCGTTTCTGGTGTTTTTTCGTTATGTCTGTCGCCACTTTCTCGCGTCTGGCACCGGAAACGCAGCCAACCCCGTTTCAGCGGTGCGCCCAACGGATGTTATGGTAAATAAGAGCGACCGTCCCGGTCGCTCTTGAAAGAGAATTCGGCCTTAGGTCAGTTTTCGCAGATACAATCATGTGGACTGCGGAGACATTCTTCGCACTCCTCACATATGCACTCATCCAGTTTTTCACCGCACTCGTCGCAACGTGAGCAGCTACAGTGCTCATCTAAATTTCCACAATCGCTGCAGCGCTCACAGACGCAGTCTGCCAGCTTCTCGTTGCAGTCATCGCAGAAGCCACAGGTACAGGCGCTGGCAGGGAGGGCACAAACATCGCAAATCTTATCCATTGGATCCATTTTATCTCACTTTTATTTTATCAGTGGCTGTGTGCGGGCGATTTCCCCAGCGCGATAGATGTGGATTTAAGTGCCATTTTTCAATGATTAAGGCAGCTAAAAAAGTGGTTTTTTAGGGCTTTTCAACGTGACCAGCACTGACGGGGATAAATACAGGTAAGCAATAATGCTCAGTCATGAAAAGGAGAATCCGATGGAGCAACATACCCCTGAATACTTACGACGTACCTTAGCTCATAACCGTGCCCTAATGGACGATATCATTAGCAGTGGCATGTCCAGGTACTACAACACGGAGATTGTGGATGCCGCATGTGAGGCGATAGAAGCTGAATTGCGACGACGAGGAATTTTGTAAGAGACAAAGCCCGCTTATGCGGGCTTTGTCGTTACTGGCGCTTCTGTTACTCAGTGTTGTCTGGGGTTCGGTAGATCTGTAGCCAGTACCTGCCAGGTGCGCTCGTTGGTGGTGCGAACTCATTATCGCGAATGGTGCAGTATCGTCCATATTTGCGGGTAACAGTATGAGTGTTTGTGTTGATGTCACATTCTTGGAATGAGCCACCATCACGACCTATTTTGCCATGTGGTCCTACATAAATTGCCATTTTGTTCTCCTTTTTAGAGCCTTGTATGGGCATCTTATTGGTGTTCAAACAACAATCATTTCAAGATCTAAGAACTGAACTAAAAATCAAACTAAAGGTAGGTATGCGGGGGGTTTTACGGCAAAAAGCCCGCACGAGCGGGCTTTTACTTATGGAAACATCGGATGAAGGTGTTCTAGCGTCTCGGATAAAGTCTTACGACTTTTCGAGAGGCTGTACTGAGCCTGCATATTAACCCACGACTCTGCAGAGCGGCCTATAACTTTAGATAGTCGAAGAGCCATCTCATAACTAAGATCAGTTTTTCCATTGAGCAATCTACTTAATGCAGATTGTGATACTTCAAGCTTATCAGCTAACTCTGCGGCAGGTATTTCGAACGGTTCCATGAACATTTCCCTGATGAATTCACCGGGGTGTACAGGATCGTAAAGATTTATCATGCCTTCCTCTATTGGTTTTGTATTTGATTACACAAAACATTTTGTTTCTTTCGCGTTGCGCATTGCACAATACGCAAGTGTCTGTTATTGACAAAAAAAGCAGTAAGCTTTAGGATGCTCGGTGGAGCAGAAAGCTACCGCTGATATGGTGTCTTTACCGACTTTTTCAAGGCGCCATATTGTACGGTTAGCGCTCTTGGAAGTCAAACGAGGTAATCGACCTCAGAGACAAAGTTACGTCAATTATTTTAATAATGCAAGGGGTTCAAATGGACGCTGTCAAATTGTTTTCTGTTTATAGAGATAGATATCGACGAAAATTTTATGGAGATGATTGATGATAAAAAACATAAAGCATAAAGGGCTTCGGAGTTTTGCTGAAAACGGTAACACCGCCGGAATTCAGCCTCACTTAGCGAAAAAACTTCGCATGATATTGACTACGCTAAGCACCGCAACATGTCTTCAAGATATTGTGGATGTAAGGGCGCTGGGGTGTCACCCCCTAAAAGGTGAACGTAAAGGTGAGTTTTCCGTAGAGGTTAACGGAAACTGGAGGGTGGTTTTCAAGGTGGAAGAACCAAACGTCTTAGACGTTGATCTTGAAGATTACCATTAGTAATCAATAAGTAAGTTACTAATCCATCCTAGTGGCAATATGGATGGATTAGGGACTTTATTCAAAAATAAGTACCTCTGGAGGATTTATGAGAGCCTTTATGATTTTGTTGTTCCCTTTGCTTTGTGTAGTCATTGCTGGGGTTCTTGCTGTTCGTGGCCTAGATGGGTGGGGATGGTTCCTGTTTGCAGCTGTTTTGTGTACTGGTGTTGATACGGTGCAGAAACATGTCTCTAACAAGAATAATTCTGTAAGCGATTGAGGCTTTCAGGGTTCTTCCTTGACTGATTAAATCGACAAAGCGTATCTTATGTTCGAAACGAAAAAACCGCCTGGGGAGGCGGTTTTTTCGAGGGTTCAGTAAGTTGGGGAACTTCTGAACCGTGGTAACAGGGTGTACAAGACCGCTGAAACCAAATTCTGTCCTTCCAGTTTAGCCTCAGTATGGCTCTGACTTCAAGAACTCTGCATCAGTAATCTCTTGTACACCCTCTTACCAATGGCCGCAGCCAGTGGCGTTTTGTTGTGTCTTTCCGGGTTGGACTCAAGTCGATAGTTACCGGATAAGACGCTGCGGTCGGACTGAACGGGGGGTTCGTGCATACAGTCCAGCTTGGAGCGAACTGCCTTCCCGGAACTGAGTGTCAGGCGTGGAATGAGATAAACGCGGCCATAACAGCGGAGTGACACCGGTAAACCGAAAGGCAGGAACAGGAGAGCGCACGAGGGAGCCACCAGGGGGAAACGCCTGGTATCTTTATAGTCCTGTCGGGTTTCGCCACCACTGATTTGAGCGTCAGATTTCGTGATGCTTGTCAGGGGGGCGGAGCCTATGGAAAAACGGCTTTGCCGTGGCCTTCTCGCTTCCCTGTTAAGCTTCTTCCTAGCATCCTCCAGGAAATTTCCGCCCCGTTCGTAAGCCATTTCCGCTCGCCGCAGCCGAACGACCGAGCGCAGCGAGTCAGTGAGCGAGGAAGCGGAATATATCCTGTATCACATATTCTGCTGACGCACCGGTGCCGCCTTTTTTCTCCTGCCACATGAAGCACTTCACTGACACCCTCATCCGTGCCAACATAGTAAGCCAGTATACACTCCGCTAGCGCTACGTGACTGGTTCAGGGCTGCGCCCCGAAACCCGCCAAAAGCCTGACGCGCCTGCGGTTTGTCCAACCCCGCGCCGACCGGGAAAGGCTTTCCCGCCCGTCCCGGCGTTATCAGGAGGCCGGTTTGTCAGAGAAACGGAGCAAGATGCTCACCATGTGGGTGACGGAGGACGAGCACCGGCGGCTGCTCGAGCGCTGTGACGGCAGGCAGCTGGCGGCGTGGATGAGGCAGATCTGCCTGGACGAAAAGCCGGCACGTTCAGGAAAGCTCCCCTCACTCTCGCCGGCGCTGCTGCGCCAGCTTGCCGGCATGGGCAATAACCTGAACCAGATAGCCCGCCGTGTTAACGCCGGCGGCGGCACCGGCCATGACAGGGTACAGATTGTGGCGGCGCTGATGGCCATCGATGCCGGCCTTGAGCGGCTGCGGCACGCCGTTCTTGAGAAAGGAACGGACGATGATCGTTAAATTTCATCCGCGCGGCCGCGGCGGTGGCGCCGGGCCGGTGGACTATCTGCTGGGTAAAGACCGGCAGCGTGAAGGCGCCACCGTCCTGCAGGGGAAGCCGGAAGAAGTCCGGGAGCTGATTGACGCGTCGCCTTACGTTAAGAAATACACCTCCGGCGTTCTGTCGTTTGCGGAGGCCGATCTGCCTCCCGGCCAGCGGGAAAAACTGATGGCCAGCTTCGAGCGGGTTCTGATGCCCGGACTCGATAAAGATCAGTACAGCATTCTGTGGGTGGAGCACGCGGACAAGGGGCGTCTGGAGCTGAACTTTCTGATCCCCAATACCGAGCTGCTGACCGGCAGGCGGCTCCAGCCTTACTACGACCGCGCCGACCGGCCGCGCATCGATGCCTGGCAGACTATCGTGAACGGCAGACTGGGGCTGCACGACCCGAACGCGCCGGAAAACCGCCGGGCGCTGGTCACGCCGTCCGGGCTTCCGAAAACGAAGCAGGAGGCCGCAGAAGCCATTACCCGGGGACTGCTGACCCTTGCTTCGTCCGGGGAGCTGAAAAGCCGTCAGGATGTCACTGACACTCTTGAAGGTGCAGGTTTTGAGGTGGTGCGCACCACGAAAAGCAGTATCAGCATTGCCGATCCGGACGGGGGGCGAAACATCCGACTGAAGGGAGCCATCTATGAGCAGTCTTTTAACGCTGGCGAAGGACTTAGAGCAGCAATCGAAAGCGCAGC
>NZ_JBMKJG010000048.1:0-4945 GCF_049237765.1 Enterobacter cloacae complex sp. SHL021
CATGAAGCAACCAGGCAATGGCTGTAATTATGACGACGCCGAGTCCCGACCAGACTGCATAAGCAACACCGACAGGGATGGATTTCAGAACCAGAGAAAGAAAATAAAATGCGATGCCATAACCGATTATGACAACGGCGGAAGGGGCAAGCTTAGTAAAGCCCTCGCTAGATTTTAATGCGGATGTTGCGATTACTTCGCCAACTATTGCGATAACAAGAAAAAGCCAGCCTTTCATGATATATCTCCCAATTTGTGTAGGGCTTATTATGCACGCTTAAAAATAATAAAAGCAGACTTGACCTGATAGTTTGGCTGTGAGCAATTATGTGCTTAGTGCATCTAACGCCTGAATTAAGCTGCGCCGCGAAGCGGCGTCGGCTTGAATGAACTGTTAGACATCATTGGCGTGGAGCCGAGCAGACTGGCGGCTTCGTGCTTCACAAAGTAAATGAACGCAGTCAACTGATCAGCGCGTGAGGCCAAGCAATCCATCCCTTGTCCAAGGTAAGCCTGCTGGGCTTCAAGCAGCACGGGCTGATGTTGGACGGGCAGGCGTTCCATTACCCAGTTGGCAGCTACATCCTTCGGCGCGATCTTGCCGGTTGCTGCGCTGTACCAAATGCGAGACAAAGTAAGCACTACATTCCGCTCGTCGCCTGCCCAATCCGGTTGTGAGTTCCATAGTTTCAAGGTGTCGGCCAGTGCTTTGAATAGATCGCTTTCCGGGACTGAGTTGAAGAAATCTTCCGCGGCCGAACCTGCCAAGGCAAGGCTGTGTTGCCTTGCTTTAGTTAGCAGAATAGCCAGATCAACATCGGTTGTCGCGGGCTCGAAGATGCCCGCAAGAATGTCCTTGCGCTGCCACTCCCCGAATTGCAGTTCCCGTCTGGCTGGATAACGCCAAGGAACAACATCGCCGTACACGACGATGGTAACTTCCAAGGCACGGAGAGCTTCACTTTGGCCGGGAGAAGCGGAAACTTCCAGGAAATCTACGAACAGAGCCTGCCGCACAGTCTCATCGAGCTGTGCAGTCACAGTAACCAGCAAATCAATATCACTGCATGGCTTCAGGCCACCGTCGAGTGCAGAGCCGTACAAATGCACGGCCAGCAACGTCGATCCCAGATGATGCTCGATGACGTTGAGTGCCTGTGATAGCTGTACCGAAATCTCGGCGGGCACTGCGTTGCTCATGATGTCTAACTCCCAATTTGTGTAGGGCTTATTATGCACGCTTAAAAATAATAAAAGCAGACTTGACCTGATAGTTTGGCTGTGAGCAATTATGTGCTTAGTGCATCTAACGCCGCTAAGCAGCGGCACATTTTGCGTTTTGAGCGCAGCGAAGCAAAATGTGTCCGATGGCTTGGATGGTTAACCCCTTTGCCAGATTTGATAGCGATAATTTATATTTGAATGAAATTCCTGCTCGAACACCACATTGAACTCTTTGGGGATTTCCGGAAAGAAAACATTGCCCTCTGGCTCGGAATCTATTGTCGAGATATGTAGCGTGTCGGCATGGGCGATCAGACTCTTGTAGATCTCTCCACCACCAGAAACAACAACATGGTTCGTAAGAGTCTTTAGCTCCCTCATTGCTGCTTCTATAGATGGAAACACAACCACATCATCGTTAGTAGCTACCGATCCTGAGCGGCTGACAACTGCATACTTTCTATTTGGGAGAGCCCCCATTGCCTCAAATGTTTTACGGCCGACTAAGAGCCATTGATTGTAAGTTATTGCTTTAAAAAGCAGCTGCTCACCTTTAGCGTTCCACGGGATATCCGAGCCGCAGCCAATAACCCCATTTCTTGCTTTTGCAGCCATTAGTGATATTTTCACGATACTCCTTTGGGTTAACGCCGCCATAAACGGCGACAGGGTGGCGCGCCTATTGCGCATAAAATGGCGAAGCCATGCGCAACAGGCGCGGAATCTCTGGCGTCCGGTTTGATGGCTTTGTTATGCAAAGGACTAGTCTTCAATGACGTGTAAACCACGGCGCTTTAAGTCCTCCAACGAATCCAACATTCCCCTTATTAATTCAACAGGATGCCCCTCCCAGTCTTCAACAACGCCAACAATTCTCAAGGGTTCGCAGGTTCTATAGGACTGTGTTGGATTACCGGGAAATCTTTTGTTCGTAAGATTCGGATCGTCTTCGAACGGTCCTGTTGGCTCAACTATGTATATGTAGCCGCGACCCTCGAGGCCAGACAGTGACATAGCAAGTTCAGCTCCCCAAACTGCTGGCTCCATCAAGGCTGAAAAGTAGATGTGCTTAAGAATACGACCGTCCTCGAAATGAGAGATGAACCCTGTGGTTAGCAAGTCACCAATCGCCAAATTGGCTTTGGTTCCATGATAGAACGGTCCTTGCACCTGCTTGTAATTATCATGAGAGATGGGAATCCAATCTTTTACCATTTTAAGACCCTTAATTGTTGGGATTTGGCTGCATAACGTTTGACATGAGGGGCGGCCAAGGGCGCCAGCCCTTGGACGTCCCCCTCGATGGAAGGGTTAGGCATCACTGCGTGTTCGCTCGAATGCCTGGCGTGTTTGAACCATGTACACGGCTGGACCATATGGGGTGGTTACGGTACCTTGCCTCTCAAACCCCGCTTTCTCGTAGCATCGGATCGCTCGCAAGTTGCTCGGCGACGGGTCCGTTTGGATCTTGGTGACCTCGGGATCATTGAACAGCAACTCAACCAGAGCTCGAACCAGCTTGGTTCCCAAGCCTTTGCCCAGTTGTGATGCATTCGCCAGTAACTGGTCTATTCCGCGTACTCCTGGATCGGTTTCTTCTTCCCACCGTCCGTCCCCGCTTCCAAGAGCAACGTACGACTGGGCATACCCAATCGGCTCTCCATTCAGCATTGCAATGTATGGAGTGACGGACTCTTGCGCTAAAACGCTTGGCAAGTACTGTTCCTGTACGTCAGCAAGTGTCGGGCGTGCTTCTTCTCCGCCCCACCACTCGACGATATGAGATCGATTTAGCCACTCATAGAGCATCGCAAGGTCATGCTCAGTCATGAGGCGCAGTGTGACGGAATCGTTGCTGTTGGTCACGATGCTGTACTTTGTGATGCCTAACTTTGTTTTTGCGTTGCTCATGATGTCTAACTCCCAATTTGTGTAGGGCTTATTATGCACGCTTAAAAATAATAAAAGCAGACTTGACCTGATAGTTTGGCTGTGAGCAATTATGTGCTTAGTGCATCTAACTTTGTTTTAGGGCGACTGCCCTGCTGCGTAACATCGTTGCTGCTCCATAACATCAAACATCGACCCACGGCGTAACGCGCTTGCTGCTTGGATGCCCGAGGCATAGACTGTACAAAAAAACAGTCATAACAAGCCATGAAAACCGCCACTGCGCCGTTACCACCGCTGCGTTCGGTCAAGGTTCTGGACCAGTTGCGTGAGCGCATACGCTACTTGCATTACAGCTTACGAACCGAACAGGCTTATGTCCACTGGGTTCGTGCCTTCATCCGTTTCCACGGTGTGCGTCACCCGGCAACCTTGGGCAGCAGCGAAGTCGAGGCATTTCTGTCCTGGCTGGCGAACGAGCGCAAGGTTTCGGTCTCCACGCATCGTCAGGCATTGGCGGCCTTGCTGTTCTTCTACGGCAAGGTGCTGTGCACGGATCTGCCCTGGCTTCAGGAGATCGGAAGACCTCGGCCGTCGCGGCGCTTGCCGGTGGTGCTGACCCCGGATGAAGTGGTTCGCATCCTCGGTTTTCTGGAAGGCGAGCATCGTTTGTTCGCCCAGCTTCTGTATGGAACGGGCATGCGGATCAGTGAGGGTTTGCAACTGCGGGTCAAGGATCTGGATTTCGATCACGGCACGATCATCGTGCGGGAGGGCAAGGGCTCCAAGGATCGGGCCTTGATGTTACCCGAGAGCTTGGCACCCAGCCTGCGCGAGCAGCTGTCGCGTGCACGGGCATGGTGGCTGAAGGACCAGGCCGAGGGCCGCAGCGGCGTTGCGCTTCCCGACGCCCTTGAGCGGAAGTATCCGCGCGCCGGGCATTCCTGGCCGTGGTTCTGGGTTTTTGCGCAGCACACGCATTCGACCGATCCACGGAGCGGTGTCGTGCGTCGCCATCACATGTATGACCAGACCTTTCAGCGCGCCTTCAAACGTGCCGTAGAACAAGCAGGCATCACGAAGCCCGCCACACCGCACACCCTCCGCCACTCGTTCGCGACGGCCTTGCTCCGCAGCGGTTACGACATTCGAACCGTGCAGGATCTGCTCGGCCATTCCGACGTCTCTACGACGATGATTTACACGCATGTGCTGAAAGTTGGCGGTGCCGGAGTGCGCTCACCGCTTGATGCGCTGCCGCCCCTCACTAGTGAGAGGTAGGGCAGCGCAAGTCAATCCTGGCGGATTCACTACCCCTGCGCGAAGGCCATCGGTGCCGCATCGAACGGCCGGTTGCGGAAAGTCCTCCCTGCGGGCACTGTTGCAAAGTTAGCGATGAGGCAGCCTTTTGTCTTATTCAAAGGCCTTACATTTCAAAAACTCTGCTTACCAGGCGCATTTCGCCCAGGGGATCACCATAATAAAATGCTGAGGCCTGGCCTTTGCGTAGTGCACGCATCACCTCAATACCTTTGATGGTGGCGTAAGCCGTCTTCATGGATTTAAATCCCAGCGTGGCGTTGATTATCCGTTTCAGTTTGCCATGATCGCATTCAATCACGTTGTTCCGGTACTTAATCTGTCGGTGTTCAACGTCAGACGGGCACCGGCCTTCGCGTTTGAGCAGAGCAAGCGCGCGACCATAGGCGGGCGCTTTATCCGTGTTGATGAATCGTGGGATCTGCCACTTCTTCACGTTGTTGAGGATTTTACCCAGAAACCGGTATGCAGCTTTGCTGTTACGACGGGAGGAGAGATAAAAATCGACAGT
>NZ_JBMKJG010000049.1:0-4849 GCF_049237765.1 Enterobacter cloacae complex sp. SHL021
CATGAAGCAACCAGGCAATGGCTGTAATTATGACGACGCCGAGTCCCGACCAGACTGCATAAGCAACACCGACAGGGATGGATTTCAGAACCAGACGCAGCCGCAGGCGCCGGAAACTAAACCGATGTCTGTAGGGTTACCGCTGGATCTGCGTGAATTCCAGCAGCAGCAAGAGAAAGACTTTCTACAAACCAGCTTACAGCAGGCAAAATTTAACCAGAAAAAAGCCGCTGAATTACTGGGTCTGACTTACCATCAGCTTCGCGCTTTGCTGAAAAAACACCAGATTTAACGCACATTTGCAGATGTTATATTGGCGGATTTGACGCATAACCTCATCAGGGTTTACCATGACGCCATTACTGTATAAAAAAACAGGCACAAAATATGGCTCTGGCACTCGTTGGCGAAAAAATTAACAGAAACCGCTTCACCGGTGAGAAAATTGAAAATAGTACATTTTTTAACTGTGATTTTTCAGGTGCCGACCTGAGCGGCACTGAATTTATCGGCTGTCAGTTCTATGATCGTGAAAGCCAGAAAGGGTGCAATTTTAGTCGTGCGATGCTGAAAGATGCCATTTTTAAAAGCTGTGATTTATCCATGGCGGATTTTCGCAATGCCAGTGCGCTTGGCATTGAAATTAGCCACTGTCGTGCGCAAGGCGCAGATTTTCGCGGCGCAAGTTTTATGAATATGATCACTACTCGCACCTGGTTTTGCAGTGCATATATCACTAACACAAATCTAAGCTACGCCAATTTTTCGAAAGTCGTGTTGGAAAAGTGTGAGCTGTGGGAAAACCGTTGGATGGGGGCCCAGGTACTGGGCGCGACGTTCAGTGGTTCAGATCTCTCCGGCGGCGAGTTTTCGACTTTCGACTGGCGAGCAGCAAACTTCACACATTGCGATCTGACCAATTCGGAGTTGGGTGACTTAGATATTCGGCGCGTTGATTTACAAGGCGTTAAGTTGGACAACTACCAGGCATCGTTGCTCATGGAACGTCTTGGCATCGCGATTATTGGCTAGTCTTCAGGGAGCGGTGAATATTCCGCCCCCTGCACAGCTTTTTACCCTTCAGGCATCGCTGAAGAGTGGTGTGTGGAAATTTTCCACTCTTTACCGTCCCATGCATAAGTGAATGTGTAGCGGGCTGAAACCGTTGATTTGTCCGCGAAGGTAAATGTGTAGGTACCGGTGTCTATCGCCTTATTACACCCCAGGCGAATGGTACGCATGTCAATTTTCCCGGTCGGCTTTTTCGCAAGAAAATGCTCGAAATAATCAACACGTTCAGCGTCCGTTAAACGCGCTTTATTGGATACAGTAGGCAACAATACCGCATCGCTAAGATAATTTTCAGATACCGTCTGCGCGTTACCTGTTTTCAATGACTCGTTCCACTTATCAAATAGCGCTTCGATTTGCGCTTTATTCACCTTCACACAGTCTGGAGTCGACGCTGCAAAAACGGCTCCAGGCAATAGGGCAAGTGAAACAACAAGGCTCAGTAATTTATTCATACAATTCATTCCATTAGAAGTTAAATGGCAACAGAAAACCGTTCATAACCAGGATCAAAGCCAAAATGCATTTAATAACCAATGGAAATCATCACCATAAATGGGTGAGAAGATTAAGATGCCATGAAGAAAAAATGGAATTAACATATTGAAATAATTATAGATACTTTAGCTATTACAACTCACATAACGTGTACTGCTTCCTGAATGATTATAGTTCAGCATTGATAGTGACACTCTAAATGCTCGCTCCACACTTCGTTATCGATGCCATACTCCATCTTCCGAGCACACACTGATATCAATCAGTAAACAACGACAGGTACGCCCCCACGTTTATAGCAAGTCAGATGGGCCATGAAAATGCTAAGATAGTTAACAGAGTAGATTCAAAGTGGATAGCAGGTATGAATTTTGACCATGTCGCGGTGTTGAACTCGCGCTTATCGAGCCTGTTACTCCCAAAAACAAACGGTAATGGCAAATGTCATTAAGTATTAGTAAGATAGCCTCTTTATATAATCCATTAAAATTATGCGCCTGGTTTTATCATCTCTGATCGTGATGGCTGGATTTCTGAGTGGTCAGGCTGCTGCTGCGCCTGAGCAAGCTCCGCACGCTGATATCCGTGACAGTGGGTTTGTCTATTGCGTCAGCGGGCAAGTCAATACGTTCAACCCACAAAAAACGAGCAGCGGTCTCATCGTCGATACGTTAGCGGCCCAATTGTATGACCGACTGCTTGATGTAGATCCCTACACCTATCGGCTGGTGCCTGAGCTTGCTGAAAGCTGGGAGGTGCTGGATAACGGCGCAACCTACCGCTTCCATCTGCGTCGTGACGTTCAGTTTCAGAAGACGGCCTGGTTCACCCCCACCCGCAAACTGAATGCAGACGATGTGGTGTTTACCTTCGAGCGCATCTTTGATCGCCACCATCCGTGGCACAATGTGAACGGCAGCAGTTTCCCCTACTTCGACAGCCTGCAGTTTGCCGATAACGTCCAAAGCGTGCGCAAACTGGACAACAACACCGTTGAATTCCGCTTAACGCAACCGGATGCCTCCTTTATGGGGTATAGGAAGTATAAACCACCTTTTTGCTCCTCATCCGAAGTATCTTACCTGAAATTCCCTCACTCGTTTACCGCTCAAGCCCCAATTTTAACTGCCGGTCCAGCCTAAACCGCTCTAATAAGGTTCGATTTGGCGGTAAAATCTCTAGCCTGATAGCTCGAGAGATACAAACTGCCCCACCGCCCCGTTTAAAAGTTGGCAGTGTTGAGCAGTGTTGGATTTGGGGTCGTCAGTCAAAGAGACGACTCTGTGATGGATCGAACAGGCTGGGAGTCAGTGGCGGCGCTCGTTCTGGTGGCAGCTCACGCTGCTTGGCGGCATTCGCCTTGGCTGTTTTCTGTTTCAGATGCTTGAGAATCTGCTCAATGACCTTCGGATCTTCGATGCTGGCAATCACTTTGACGTGACCGCCGCAGTGTTCGCAGACTTCAATATCAATATTGAAGACTCGCTTGAGGCGTTGCATCCAGGTCATGGCGCGGTGGCGCTCTGCAGGACTCTTGTCACGCCAGTTAGTATCGAGACCTTCCGATTTGTCGGGCTTCTTGCCCCGCTTGGCGGGTGTTACTTGAACTCGGTGTTTGCTGTTCGGTGCAAAGACGCCGTGGAAGCGTGTGAGGTTGACTCGCGGCTTAGGTACCAACGCAGCGAGTTTGGCGATGAAGTCCAGCGGCTCGAAGATCACATGGGTGGTGCCATTGCGGTACGGAGTTTTGAGCTCGTAACGCACCTGCCCATTGGCGGTTAATGCCAGACGTTTTTCTGAAACCGCTGGCCGACTAATGTAGCGACACAAGCGCTCAAGCTTATCCCGCTGATGCGCTTCGGCCATCACACCGGCGTGTAGCGAGAAACCAGCATGGTTGGCTACTCGACTGCTTGAGTCGGCTTTATCCTCACGCCCTGGCAAGGTTTGCAGGGTGAAGACTTTGCGCCCTTGCTGGGGGCCGACGGCAATGCGATACGTAACCGAAGCACCATGTAATTGAGTCAGCGTATCGTCTTCGCCCTCTTCCAGTGTCAACCACGTATTCTCGGCATCACGCTCCAAAATCCCACGCTTTTCCATGCAGCGAGCGATGCGATGGCTGAGGGTGTGAGCGAGCGTATTCAGCTCATCGTAAGTGGGTGCCTTGACACGATGGAAGCGTTGCTTGCCATAGTCATCTTCGGCATAGACACCATCGAGAAACAGCATGTGGTAGTGGACATTGAGATTTAGCGCGGAGCCAAAGCGTTGGATAAGAGTCACTGAGCCAGTTTGTGCAGAGGCTTTGGTGTAACCGGCTTTTTTGATCAGATGAGTTGAGAGTGTACGATAGACGATACTCAAGACCTGGCCCATCAGCTGGGGATGGCGAGCCAGCAAAAAGCGTAGCTGGAAAGGAAAGCTGAGCACCCACTGGCGAATGGGCTCCTTGGGGAAGACTTCGTCTATCAGCAGCGCCGCACTCTCGGCCATCCGGCGGGCACCGCAGCTAGGGCAAAAGCCGCGTCGTTTACAGCTGAAGGCGACCAGACGCTCGTGATGACAATCCTCGCAGCGAACCCGCATGAAACCATACTCCAGACGGCCACATTGGAGGAGGTCGTTGAATTCTTGTTGGATGTAGCGAGGCAGGTGTTGACCTTGGGCTTCGAGTGAGGCTTTGAAGGCTGGGTAGTGCTGCTCAACCAGCTGGTAGAGCAGCGTCTGGTCGGGTTGGTGGCGTTCGTAACCGTTTGTTTGAGTGGGCGATTGACTCGCCGTGGCGTTCCTTGCCAGCGACATGGGTATCCTCCGCTGATACTGTGGTTATGTACAGTATCAGCGGCTTGCGTTCAGACGTCCAGTCTGGCCCTAGACATCGCTAAATGCTTAACCCGCAATAGCCCTCACGAGTTGTTATCAGCCACTACCGGTTGAGCGAGAAGGTTTTGGGTTCAGGGTGCTATTGCTCCACCAATCACAATACTGAAGCCCCAACTGTTATCAGTTGGGGCTTTTTCTTGTCTGTTTGCGGCGGTTGCGTTTTATCGGTAGTCGTCGAGCTCTGCACCATCCCACATAAGAGCTTAACGGTGCGATCTTCAACGCCATCACACAAAACTTTCTTTTTCACGCACAGTCAACTTATTGGATGTTTTATTAACAACCCAAAAGGAGATATTTAGCGGGCGGCCGGAAGGTGAATGCTAGGCATGATCTAACCCTCGGTCTCTGGCGTCGCGACTGCGAAATTTCGCGAGGGTTTCCGAGAAGGTGA
>NZ_JBMKJG010000050.1:0-4648 GCF_049237765.1 Enterobacter cloacae complex sp. SHL021
TCGCGTGAAATCAATCTGCCGCCATATTCGTTCTTCGACTTCAAGCAAGGCTCTCCGTTCAAAAGTGGTGCTTATTGCCATATTGATTCTGTAAAAAAAGAGCTATCCAAGCATTGTATCAAGATGATCGCAGCAGCCGGTAAAGGAGAGGCATCATGAGCACCTTCACCAAAGAGCAGTTGATTGAGCAGGCCAAGAAGAACATTGAGGTTCTGCGCGGTGCGGTGGAAAAAATCCCTGGTGCTTCTGATGCGGCGGTGATTCACCTCAAGCTAGCTGAAATTACTCTGGCATCGCTCGAAGCGGAGGCTGTGTGCGTCATCGACCAGTCCAATCTTGATTATCTCAAATCTGGCTCCGATGCAGACGTATGGCCAGCATCCAGAACAGAGATGGGTGATGTGCTTCTGTATCGCGCCGCCCCGCCAGCGCCGGCATCTGTGCCTGATGATGTTACTGCTGAAGATTGCCCGGCATTCATCAAGTATGACCTTACTGAAGTTGATGAGGCATGGGCTCGCGGATTTAACGCCTGCCGCGACGCCATGCTTCAGGGTGCCGAACCTGTAACGACGGCTTACAAGTTGCCTGAGGGGTGGGTTGCAGTACCGGTTGAGCCAACTGAAGACATGATCGTCAATGGTTTCGAGTCTGAGCCAGATGAGAGCTTTAGCGATGCAGATGTTTGGGAGGCATACGAATCCATGAGCGGATGCCAGCAGGCGGCGCATCGGGCTAAGTTGTGTTGGGCAGCGATGATAGCAGCAGCACCGAAGCAGGAGGTGAAGTGATGGACGCATTTAGAGACTTCAGCGCGACGGACTGGTTATTTTTCGCAACTATGGTGATTGCATGGTTTTACCTGGTAGCCAAAGCGTATGGCTGGTTTATTGGTATTCTGTTTCGCCGTTGTTGGCGCTGGTGGAACCGGAAAGACGAGAAAACCCTAGCTATGGACTCGTTTTATGAAGCGTTCAGGCTGGCAGATATCGAGCCTGGGCAGAGGGTGGTTATTACTACCGAAAGCGGTATGACGATCCACATTCTTCGGCCAAAAGGTAATCCCAATGCCTAACCCATTCGAAGCATAACAAACAGGCCTCGAATGAGGCCTATCTTTCAAACTCTCTATTTGCATCTTCTTCTGACATTTTGGGGACCGCTACTATCTGAAAACTACCAAAATCATCAGATTTCCAGTGTCCGCCATCATTGCTAAATTTTTCACCTTTTTTGAATATTATGTCGTTTGAGCTATACAAAACGCTGTAAGATCCATCATCGAACTGTACTAGATGCTTCGATCTGCTATTTTCTTCACTACACGGTTTACTGTCTAAAAATATTCCACGCATATTGCCTCCCTTAAAGGATTCCATGTCAGAACATAACTTAGCAGCTAAAAGTGACGATGAACGTGACAAAGTTAACGTTGATCTAGCAGCGTCCGGAGTGGCGTACAAAGAGCGCCTAAATATGCCGGTTATCGCCGAAGTGGTGATGCGTGAGCAGCCGGAGCATTTGCGTGATTACTTCCTTGAGCGCCTTAAGTTTTATCGTGAGAAGTCGATAACTTTGCCGAAAGGTAGCGATCCGGTTTACCTGAAACAGGATGACTAAAAATGAAAGTTGCATTACTAAAGAACCCAAAAATCGTTATGGACGCAGAGTTCACTGACGGATCGCCGGAAATGTTAGTTTTCCCTAAAGACTCAGTCACGGAAGTCATTTTTGACGGCGCCGCTGATGATGAGCTGTTCGAGTTCATTTTCGATGAGAGAACAGCCAAGGGATTTTATTTCCATGATTTTGACGGAGAAAAATATACTTTCCTCGGAGAATAATCAGCCTTTGATTTTCTGAAATCAACCCGCCATAATCATGTCATCGGAGCCTGAACAACTCCGGTGACTTCTGCGCATTTAAGGGGACTTAAATGCGACCACAATCTGAACTCCTCACCTTGTCACAGATGCAGAAATGCACCTGCGATTTTCTGCATTCTGCGGTTTCCGTTAAGGAGGCCGTATGACTCTGCCAGTAGACGGCATCAAACTCCATCGCGGCAACTTCGCGGCCGTAGGCCAGCAGATTCAGCCATTGCTGGATGCCGGGCAATGCTTCCGCCTGCAGGTGAAGCCGTGGCGCGAGAAGCGCAGCCTGTCGCAGAACGCTCTCAGCCACATGTGGTACACGGAAATCAGCGACTACCTCATCGCCCGCGGTAAGGCCTTCGCTACGCCTGAGTGGGTTAAAGACGCGATGAAGCACACCTATCTCGGCTACGAAAGCAAGGACCGGGTAGACGTCGTGTCCGGCGAGGTCACCACGGTCCAATCTCTCCGCCATACGTCTGATCTTGAAACGGGCGAAATGTACGTCTTCCTGTGCAAGGTCGAAGCCTGGGCGATGAATATCGGCTGCCACCTGACCATTCCGCAGAGCTGTGAATACCAACAACTGCGCGATAAGCAGGAGGCCTGATGTCTACTCCACTTTCCCGCGTCATCACAAACGAAATCTTCCGAGTTCCGGTGCGCCGCAAGCGTAAGGCCGCGGTTAACCCGTCAGACATCCCGACACTGAAGGGCTACACCGCCAGCCTGGTGGATCAGAAATGGCTGCGTCTCGCGGCACGGAGGAATCATGCGTAAACCATCACGCCGTAAGTGCAAAGTATGCGGCGAATACTTCGTGCCGAAATTCCACGATATCAGGATCCGCTGGTGCTGCCCGGAGCACGGCGCAATCCTCGCGATGGAAGAACGCGAAAAGGAGAAGGTGAAAGCCGCGGCTAAACGCATTAAGGAACGTAAAGAGAAAGAGCGCGCGGAGCGCCGGGATCTGAAAGCAAGAAAAGTGGCGCTAAAAACGAAACCGCAGTGGAGAGCTGAAGCGCAGGCTGCTTTCAATCGGTACGTCCGTCTGAGGGATGCAGGTAAGCCATGCATCAGCTGCGGCAGGCTGCCGGAGCAGAAGTTTGGCGGAACCATGGACTGCGGCCACTACCGCACCCGTGGAGCTGCCGCGCATCTGGCTTTCAACCTTCACAATACCGCTGCCCAGTGTGTCTATTGCAACCGGGATCGGGACGGCGCGCAAAAGGCATTTGAACAGGGCCTTATTGAGCGCATCGGTGCCGAAAAAGTCGACGCGATAAACAACGATAACTCTGTCCGCCGGTTCGACATCCCATACCTGCAGCGCATCAAATCCATTTTCACACGCAAAGCCCGCGCGCTGGAAAAGCGCCGGGCCCGCCGACAGGAGGCCGCATGAACCATACCGACTTCCTCCGGTACCAGGCAGAAAGCGTTAAGCGCGCAAACCTGCCGCCAATAGCAAAACACAGCCAGACCAAAACCAACCAGCCACAGAAGGAAGCCGCATGAACAGTCAGCAACTGGAATACGTACGTCAGCAGCTTATTGTGGCGACTGCAGACCTCAGCGGGGCGACGAAAGGGCAACTGGTAGCTTTCGCCGAGAATGCGCAATTCACCGCGACGGCGCGCAGCCGGGGCCGGAAAAAGGTATTCGACAAGGATAAGCAGCGCATGGTCAACCCGGATGGTCCGCCAATGAGTGGAAGCCAGTCCAGCGCCAAGGGCTCATCCATTGCGCTGGTGGGGCCGGTGGAGTTCGTGACAGCATCATGGCGCCGCGCTGTCCTGTCGCTGGAGGGCCACCAGAAAGCATGGCTGCTCTGGAACTACAGCGAAAATATCCGCTTTGAGTACCAGGTGGCGATCACTCAGTGGGCATGGGCTGAGTTCCGGGAGCAACTCGGCGCGAAGAAGGTGGCCGGCAAAACGATGGAGCGCCTGAAGAAACTGATATGGCTGGCGGCGCAGGACGTCAAAGCGGAGTTGGCAGGCCGTGAGACATACAAATATCAGGCGCTGGCGGAACTAGTCGGTGTAACGCCAAAAAACTGGTCTGAGACGTTTACGGACCGCTGGGTGGAGATGAGGCGTATCTTCCTGCGACTAGATGGCGGGGCATTATTGCAGGTTACGCGATCACGTTCACAACAAAAGGCGACAAATTTTGACTCAAGTCTTGCAAAACTGGATTGAAACGCATATATTTCATGTAAATCTGATATTGTGCCAATGTTGTATGCACTGGCGGTGTCCAGCGCTTCTTTAAGAGGTTGAGATGGAAGTAAGCCAGCTTAAAAGACCTATGCACCCGCTCAAGGTAATAGAGGAGTGGCGTAAGGGTTGCTCCTGCAGCATCGGAGCTTATGGAAAGCCAGCTCACCCATCCAACTGCGAAGAATGTACCGAAGCAGCAATGAAGGCGATCGAGGGTTGGTTTAAATCCTCAAGTGAGCCTGAATGGGGTGACTGGAAACCAGCGCCGTAACTGCAAAGAAGAAAATTAAGAGCCTCGCCATTGTGCGGGGCTTTTTTATTTGCGGCGCGCCGCACACAGAACCCACTACCTGGGACCCTTCGGCCAGAGAGCCGGCATTGCCTTTCCCTCATCTTCCTGGATTGTCGCCAGGTTTTTTATTCCAGGCCCCGGGAACCATCCTCGATATGCCTTCTTGTTAAATCGTCCCGAGGGCCTGAACCAACTACACACGGAATAAATATGTCTGAGACCTTCACTATCGTAGGCGTTGGTCTTACATCGTCATC
>NZ_JBMKJG010000051.1:0-4274 GCF_049237765.1 Enterobacter cloacae complex sp. SHL021
GCTGCGCTTTCGATTGCTGCTCTAAGTCCTTCGCCAGCGTTAAAAGACTGCTCATAGATGGCTCCCTTCAGTCGGATGTTTCGCCCCCCGTCCGGGTCGGCAATGCTGATACTGCTTTTCGTGGTGCGCACCACCTCAAAACCTGACCGTTCCAGCGCCTCAGTGACGTCCTGACGGTTTTTCAGCTCCCCGGACGAAGCAAGGGTCAGCAGTCCGCGGGTGATGGCTTCTGCGGCCTCCTGCTTCGTTTTCGGCAGTCCGGACGGCGTGACCAGCGCCCGGCGGTTTTCCGGTGCGTTCGGGTCGTGCAGCTCCAGTCTGCCGTTCACGATGGTCTGCCATGCATCGATACGCAGCCGGTCGGCGCGGTCGTAGTACGGCTGGAGCCGCCTGCCGGTCAGCAGCTCGGTATTGGGGATCAGAAAGTTCAGCTCCAGACGCCCCTTGTCCTCGTGCTCCACCCACAGAATGCTGTACTGATCTTTATCAAGTCCGGGCATCAGAACCCGCTCGAAGCTGGCCATCAGTTTTTCCCGCTGGCCGGGAGGCAGATCGGCCTCCGCAAACGACAGGACGCCGGAGGTGTATTTCTTTACGTAAGGCGACGCGTCAATCAGCTCCCGGACTTCTTCCGGCTTCCCCTGCAGGACGCTGGCGCCTTCACGTTGCCGGTCTTTACCCAGCAGATAGTCCACCGGCCCGGCGCCACCGCCGCGACCGCGTGGATGAAATTTAACGATCATCGTCCGTTCCTTTCTCAAGAACGGCGTGCCGCAGCCGCTCAAGCCCGGCATCGATGGACATCAGCGCCGCCACAATCTGTACCCTGTCATGGCCGGTGCCGCCGCCGGCGTTAACACGGCGGGCTATCTGGTTCAGGTTATTGCCCATGCCGGCAAGCTGGCGCAGCAGCGCCGGCGAGATTGAGGGGAGCTTTCCGGAACGTGCCGGCTTTTCGTCCAGGCAGGTCTGCCGCATCCACGCCGCCAGCTGCCTGCCGTCACAGCGCTCAAGCAGCCGCCGGTGCTCGTCCTCCGTCACCCACATGGTGAGCATCTTGTTCCGTTTCTCTGACAAACCGGCCTCCTGATAACGCCGGGACGGGCGGGAAAGCCTTTCCCGGTCGGCGCGGGGTTGGACAAGCCGCAGGCGCGTCAGGCTTTTGGCGGGTTTCGGGGCGCAGCCCTGAACCAGTCACGTAGCGCTAGCGGAGTGTATACTGGCTTAATATGTTACGGCGGAGTAACACTTTATGAAAGTGCGTCATGTAGCAGGAGAAAAAGGTGGCACCAGCGCGTCAGCAGAATATGTGATACAGGATATATTCCGCTTCCTCGCTCACTGACTCGCTACGCTCGGTCGTTCGGCTGCGGCGAGCGGAAATGGCTTACGAACGGGGCGGAAATTTCCTAGAAGATGCCAGGAAGAAACTTAACAGGGAAGCGAGAAGGCCACGGCGGAGCCGTTTTTCCATAGGCTCCGCCCCCCTGACAAGCATCACAGAATCTGACGCTCAAATCAGTGGTGGCGAAACCCGACAGGACTATAAAGATCCCAGGCGTTTCCCCCTGGTAGCTCCCTCGTGCGCTCTCCTGTTCCTGCCTTTCGGTTTACCGGTGTCATTCCGCTGTTATGGCCGCGTTTATCTCATTCCACGCCTGACACTCGGTTCCGGGAAGGCAGTTCGCTCCAAGCTGGACTGTATGCACGAACCCCCCGTTCAGTCCGACTGCTGCACCTCCTCCGGTAACTTTCAACTTGATTCCAACCCGGAAAGGCACGACAAAGCGCCACTGGCAGCAGCCATTGGTAACTGGGAATTAGTGGATTTAGATATCGAGAGTCTTGAAGTGGTGGCCTGACTACGGCTACACTGTAAGGACAGTATTTGGTATCTGCGCTCCACTTAAGCCAGTTACCTGGTTAAGCAGTTCCCCAACTGACTTAACCTTCGAAAAAACCGCCTCCCCAGGCGGTTTTTTTGTTTACAGAGCAAAAGACTACGCATTGCTCAAAGAAATCTCAAGAAGTTCTTCATCTTAGTGGAAAATCAACCACCACCTTTAGCCTTTACTTTTTACGGATAATTCCTAAAAATGTTTTTTTACATTAAGAAACAGGAAGTCACATGAGCTCAAAAAAAACACTGTTAAGCATAGCCCTACTAACCGCCTCGATTACCGCTTTATCAGGCTGTCAATCCAATGCCGATCAATATGCTGCTGACGTTTATGACGCAGGGCAACTGAATGCAAAACAGGAGACGAAAACTGTAAACATAATTTCTGTTTTGCCTGCGAAGGTTGCTGTTGATAACACTGCAAACAAACAAGCTGCACAAACCTTTGGGGCAATCCTTGGCGCTGTGGTTGGCGGTGTGGCTGGTCATAATGTCGGAAGTGGTAGCGGACTTGGCACAACAGCCGGAGCCGTTGGCGGTGGTGCCGTCGGTGCCGCAGCAGGAACATTAGTCAAAGATAAATCTATCGTTGAAGGTGTTTCTTTAACTTATAAAGAAGGGACAAAGGTATTTACATCAACTCAAGTAGGAAAACCATGTCAGTTTACTACTGGTTTAGCTGTTGTTATTTCCACAAAAAATAATGAAACAAGAATCCAACCAAACACAACATGCCCGGTAAAAAAATAAGATTCAAACGATGAAAAGAATCATTATACCCCTCATCCTTTCTTTTAGTGGAAGCAGCTTTGCAAACTCACTTCAAGAACAATTATCCGCAGTAGCTCAAGCTGAACAGCAGGGGAAGGCTGAAGAGCAAAGACTCATGGATATCCAGAGAGAAAAAATTGAGGAAAACAAACGGCTTGAGCAAAAAAGGAGAGAAAGAGCAAGAGCAGAAGCGAACAGGAGAGCAGCCATAGCTTCTGCAGAGAGAAAAGCTCACCGTGAAAGAATCGAAGCTGAGCTCAAAGCCGATAAAAATAGAGATCAGAAATATGAAGATGAACTAAGAAAGCTTGAAATCGAAAAACAAAAGTTAGCATTAGCCAGGGAAGAGGCAAGAGTTAAACGCGAAAATGAATTCATAGACCAAGAGTTAAAAAACAAGGCAGCCCAAACAGATGTAATTCAATCTCACGCCGACTCAAACAGAAATATTTCAGAAGGCGGGAAAGATTTAATGAAAAGCGAAGGGAAAGCCAGAGAAAAAGAAGCTGGAGGATGGTTTAACTAGCTTCATTTTTATAATTAAAGTTGATTTCAAGTTTAATTAACAACGGATGTAATTTACCATAACATCCGTTGGCCGTACCGCCCCGGACAGCTTCGCCGCGAACGGGGCGGCAGTCAGCCAAAAACAACAACAACCCACCCGGTAAACCACCCCGATCGCGACAGATAAATTTTACCCGACTGCATAGCCATGCAGCCAGATGCATGGCGTGTAAAGTCACACTAAAATCAGCGCGAACGCCTTAAAAACAGGTAAATGCTTCTCCAGCCAGTCCCACAGCCCGGCCGCCAGATACAGGCAGTTAAGTACAGCTTCAATGACGTTAAGCAATTTCATAATTCCCCCACAGGTATAGGCCGTGATCTTTTTGATCACGAACCTATTTAGCGGGAGAAGTAAAAGCCCCTCTTCGTGCGGGTTGTCAGCTGCCTGGATGGTTTAAAGTGTCGGCCCGCGGTAGGTTTTCTGCGGCTGGCGCTCCAGCTCCAGTGTTTTCTGATACTCACTCTCCCTCTGCCGGAACTCGGTGGCATTCAGTTCCCGGACAAGCGGCGCAGCTGCTCGCTTAAACTCAGCACCTGCGTGCTCAAGTCCGACACGCGCTCGTTCAGCACCGCGTTCTCCCGTTGCATAAGCCCACACATGCTCCGCCATTCCGCGAAGGCGCTCTCCCATTCGTCCAGCCTTTGCGAGTAGTCCTGCTGTAGCTGCTCTAATGCGCTCAGCAACTGCTTTTCCAGCTCTGTCATCTTCCGCTACTCCTGTTTCAGGCGGATCCATGTCGTCCCGTCGTAAGGGATGGCTTCGGTTTGCATCCCCGGCGGCAGGATAAGAAACCTCCGGCCGTCGCTGCTCTCCTGATAGCGCACTCCCCACGTCCGGGCGGTCATTTTCGCCAGGGTATCTTCCTGCTGACGAAGATGCGTGTAATTGTCGGTTATCTGCTGCCCCTGCCACCACAGAATGCTCCCGCTCGTGCCGATCAGCAGCGCTGACACCATCAGGATGGTGAGCCATGTCCGCCCGGCAGTCCGCAGTACGCTCCGCCGGTTTTTCTCCATCGCCTCGCTCATACTC
>NZ_JBMKJG010000052.1:0-3451 GCF_049237765.1 Enterobacter cloacae complex sp. SHL021
ACCTGGAGCCAGAAAACGACGTCACCCTCATAGCAGGTGAAGAAGTCGGCCCCGGCTTCGTAATCCGGCGTCTGATGCAACTCAATGCCGAGGACATTGCGGTAATACAACACGCACAAGCCCCAGCAGTCGACTTTCTCGAACGAGCAGGCCCGGTTAGCCCACGGTACTCCGATAACCCGCCGGATAAATTCATCTTTAGTCATGCGGATTCCTTATAGGTACTGGAGTCCAGTGTATTCGCGGGGATCGTATAATTTTCCAATATTATTATTGAGCGGGTTGGTCACAGACAGAGTGACCGATGCGGCGTCGGCATCAATATCTACCGTCTTGACGTATAACTGCCAGGACTTAATCGGCACAGACACGTCTCCGCTGTCGAATATCTGCCGCGTGGCCGTGATGGCTGTCAGCCTGGTCGCCCCCCTCCACTCCTTCATCAGCGCTTTGATGTCCGACGACAGCCGTCCTAATTTCACCGTCGCGTCGATCACCGGCGTGCCGCTTTGCTGGCTCTCTTCGATTTCAAATCGCGCTGGCTTGTACGTCTGGCCGCCAAGTGTCTTCGGGAAGAACTGCTTATCGACAAGGCGGACGTAGCCAAATGATGGGTGATAGAACGTGATGGTGTCGTACAGTCCGCGCGTCGGACGCTGCTGCTTATACTCCCTGAAGCTCGGCATTACGGCACCCTCGGTAGTGATTCCGGATCGCGCCCGTCCGGATAACCCGTAACAACGATATCCAGCCACGAATCCCACGGCGGAGGCAGCTCAACAATGATGTCGTCAAACTCGTCGTCAGCGTTGTACAGATGGTTGGCAATAACGGTTCCTGTCCATGTCACCACCCCGCCGTCGATACTGGTTTGCACCGGCATCTGCGTGAAGTGAAGCTCCTGCAACTGGAGGCCACTGCCGCCCAGATTGATGTTCATCCGGAACCAGTTCAGGCCTCGGTTGAGATAGTTCGGGCTGCGTAGCCACTGCTGGAAAGCGCGTTCCTGCGCCAGAGTGAAGATCCACGTCAGTGACCAGGTCACTTTCAGGTCGTCGGTAAGGTTCTGGAAGATAGCCGGGCCGACCGCTGGCTGATCGGTCTGGAACCCGGTATCGAGCGTCATATTTTTGCTGGCCTTCTGCGCCAGCGGCAGCCAGTCGGGATAGTCGATAATTGGCATCTAAACTCCAGGCATTAAAAAACCCGCCGAAGCGGGTTTGATTATTCAACGGACCGTGGACCAGATGGCGTATCGTAAACATTGATTTTTATATCAACGATATCGCCATTATTGGTAAATTCCAGGTCCTCTCCAGCAGGAGCAATGCCTTTGATGATAGAGCCGTCCTTGAGAGTAAATACAAACTCTACTGCCCTGTTCGGATAAAGCTTATGAGGCTTGCCTATCTCTGTTGGTATTGATTGCACATCGTTTGGCTCAATAACCACGCATATCTCCTTATAACTGACCTCGAGGTGTTCGTTTCGCAGTTGTATTACCAGTAATAGCCTGCGATATAGGACCTCCATTATTCAAGTCAGCAATAATGGCATCCACGGTTATTGTACCATCTCCGTTATTAGTAGCCTGAGCGTCAAATGTGGCACTCGTCATATTCTGTACGTTGATTATGACGCTCACACCGCCGCCTGCAGTCAAATCCTTGTTGCTGATCACCTTTCCGTTGTCGCCCGGTATCATGTACTGCTTACCGGTACTGGCCTGGTAAATCTCAGGTTTCCCTCGCTCACCGACCTGATAAAGACCCCCTGCATTCACCGGGCCGCCATTGTAACGCATACCGGTTAAAGCAAGACCCTGTGCCAGTCCTACCGTTGAAGCAATTCCGGTCATGGCAGGAACTGAGTTGGCCCCAAATGAAGCGAGGCTCGCCATGGCGGCGGCAGGAGCCCAAGCTGTAGCCAAGATTGCAGCCTGAGATGCTCCAGCAGCAGTAGCTGCTGCGCCCAATGTCTGACCGATAATGAAGTTTTTGAGTGCCTCAACCCCAACCTGGACTAGCGCATTGACCACGCTGTTCAGCATCGTATTCCCGAGCGAACGCATAGCATCCTGCGCTGACATCGTTCCGGTGATCAGCCCGGTTAACGCATTAGATGCATTACCTGAAAACGCATCCACCGCGCTTGTCAGCATTTCATAACCAAGACCTTGCTGACTGAGCAATTGCCACTGAGCGGCTGTCATCTGCTCATTGAACTGGTTTTCCTGCGCAGTCTTTAAGGCAAGGTACTGGGCATCGGTAGCTGCCTTTGCAGCAACGAACTGATCGTAATTTATTTTCCCTTTTTGGTAACTTTGCTGGAGTATCGCCTGTTCCTGCTGCTGATATTGCTGCATCAGGGCTAACTTCTGGTTATTTTCGTTCACCAGTTGCTGTACCGGGTCAACTTCGGCTCGGGCAGAAGCTACCGGATTGACTGTGGCCTTGGCGTTAATCTTGGCGAGGTTATTCTGGTGCTCGAGCGCCATTTTCTCCGTGGCAGCGTTATACTCCTTGAGATCTATTTTCCCAGCGTTCAGTGCGGCCTTCAGATTTTGCATGGATTCGGCGTAGGATTTATTCTCCGCCTGTAAAGGCATTGCCTTAAGTGCTTCTGTTACCCCTTTGGCTGCCGCTGATGCATCCCATGCTTTTGCTGCATATTCACCGGCCTTTTTGATTTGCTCCTGGGTTGCAGAATTACCCAGTGACTGCTGAGCACGTAATATGGCCTGCTCTCTGCTTAGCTCCTCCGTTGAATCAGCTGCCAATTCTGACTGCTGACGCAAATTTTCAAGCTTATTTGCAATTGATTCGGACTGCGCCTCAGTTTTCTTGCCAGTTTTATTGCTTTCCTTTCTTGCCTCGGTTACTCGGTACGTCTCCGCATATTCATCCTGAAGGGTCTTGATGCGTTTCGGATCCATAACCCCAGCATCGGCAGCATCATACTGAGCTTGAAGTCTTGCTCTTGCCTCTCCTTCCAGTTTGGCTAGAGCGAGCCTGCGCTCGGAGTTTTTCACCAGCTTTGATGTTGCTGCATCGTCTCCGCTTGTTTCGGTCTTGAACCCTTGGTTGTTCTTAGCATCACTTGCTGCTTTAGCTCTGATATGAGCAATTTCACCTTCTACCTGCTTTAACTGAACGGCGGCCTGCGCACGACGAGTCTGGAATACGGAGTCTGTCTCATACCAGCGCTGACCATCTTTAAGCTCGGAGTTTAATTCTTGCTGTAGCTTGATAAGCTTCGGCATTCTGGAAGAATCACCGACATTTTTATTGTAGTAATTAAGATTATCAGCAACACTTTGCATCAACCCCGCCAGGGTCGAGGTCAAGCCAATCGCCTGATTGATGTCGTTAATGGCGTTTTTAAATGCTACGTCCAGACTATTTTTCGCCCTGTCGATATTGACAGGCATCTTGTCGAACTCTTCGTTAAC
>NZ_JBMKJG010000053.1:0-3157 GCF_049237765.1 Enterobacter cloacae complex sp. SHL021
GAACTTTTGCTTTGCCACGGAATGGTCTGCGTTGTCGGGAAGATACGTGATCTGATCCTTCAACTCAGCAAAAGTTCGATTTATTCAACAAAGCCATTCCGAATTGCTGTCATCTGAAATCGGTTTCTGCGGCGCATCGCCAGCGCGAAAATGCGAGCTTCGTCTCATTTTTAGCCTATTTTTTGAGCGGTGTCACTCACCCCTTTTCATCCTCCTGGTAAAACGCGCGTCAGGATGAGTTCACCCGCGCGGCGACAAGGCACACTAGATAAAAACCGCTCACAGGATCTCGCAATGAAACTCGCTACGCTTGCCACGTTATTCGTGCCTGGGATGGCCTTTGCCGCCTGGACTACCACCGACTTTCCTGCTTTTACCGAAGAAGGGACCGGCCGATTCATCAGCCAGAAAGTGGTTGAGAAGGGTACACGTCCCCTGCAGCTAAATTTTGACCAGCAGTGCTGGCAGCCTTCCGGCGGCATTAAGCTCAACCAGATGCTCTCCATGGAACCCTGTCGCGGCACGCCGCCGCAATGGCGCATCTTCCGCCAGGGTCTGTATACCCTGGAGGTGGATACCCGCTCCGGCACGCCGACGATGATGATTTCGCTGGAGGAAAAAGAGGCCAGCGCCGCAGCGCCGCAGATCCGCCAGTGTCCGAAGTGGGATGGAAAACCTCTGACCATCGACGTCAGCAAAACCTTCGCCGAGGGCAGTAAGGTTCGCGATTTTTACAGCGGCAATGTCGCGACTGTCAGCGGCGGCAAAATCACTCTGCAGCCCGCCTTCGGCAGCAATGGCCTGCTGCTGCTTGAGCGTGCCGAGACCGCCGCCCCGGCGCCGTTTGACTGGCACAATGCCACCGTCTACTTCGTCCTGACCGATCGCTTCGTAAACGGTAACCCGGCCAACGACAACAGCTATGGTCGTCATAAAGACGGCATGCAGGAGATCGGCACCTTCCACGGCGGCGACCTGCAGGGATTAACCAGCAAGCTGGATTATCTGCAGCAGATGGGAGTTAACGCCCTGTGGATCAGCTCCCCGCTCGAGCAGATCCACGGCTGGGTCGGCGGCGGCACGAAGGGCGATTTCCCTCACTACGCTTATCACGGCTATTACACCCAGGACTGGTCGAAACTGGACGCCAACATGGGGACCGAAGCGGATCTCCGCCGACTGGTGGATGAAGCGCATAAGCGCGGAATACGTATTCTGTTCGACGTGGTGATGAACCATGCCGGTTACGCTACCCTGGCCGACATGCAGGAGTTCCAGTTCGGCTCCCTGTATCTGCAAGGCGATGAGCTGAAAAAAACTCTCGGCGAGCGCTGGACGGACTGGAAGCCGGGCGCGGGACAGACCTGGCACAGCTTTAACGACTATATCAACTTCAGCGACAAAGCCGGGTGGGAGAAATGGTGGGGTAAGAAGTGGATCCGCACCAATATCGGCGATTACGACAATCCGGGCTATGACGATCTCACCATGTCGCTGGCCTTACTGCCGGACCTGAAAACCGAATCGAAGGAGGTCTCAGGCCTGCCGAACTTCTATAGCCATAAACCAGACACCGCAGCGAAAGCGATCCCGGGCTATACGCCGCGCGACTATCTGACACACTGGCTGAGCCAGTGGGTACGTGACTACGGCATCGATGGCTTCCGCGTCGATACCGCCAAACATGTGGAGATGGACGCCTGGCAGCAGTTAAAAACCCAGGCCACCGCCGCGCTGGCGGAGTGGAAGAAAGCCAATCCGGATAAAGCGCTGGATGCGGCGCCGTTCTGGATGACCGGCGAAGCCTGGGGACATGGAGTGATGCAGAGCGATTATTATCGCCACGGTTTTGATGCGATGATCAATTTCGACTACCAGGACCAGGCGGCGAAAGCGGCGACCTGTATGGCCAATATTGACCTCACCTGGCAGCAAATGGCGGACAAGCTGCAGAGCTTTAACGTCCTGAGCTACCTCTCCTCGCACGATACGCGGCTGTTCCGCGAAGGCGGCACCACTGCGGCGGAGCTGTTGCTGCTGGCCCCTGGCGCCGTGCAGATTTTCTATGGCGACGAATCATCGCGCCCGTTCGGCCCCACCGGCTCGGACCCGCTGCAGGGTACCCGCTCGGAGATGAACTGGCAGGATGTCAACGGCAAGGCGGCCCGCAGCGTTACCCACTGGCAGAAGATCGGCCAGTTCCGCGCTCGCCATCCGGCAATCGGCATGGGCAAACAGACAACGCTGTCGATGTCGCGTGGTTACGGGTTCGTGCGTGAGAGCGGTGAAGACAAAGTGATGGTCATCTGGGCCGGACAGCAGCAGTAATCCACAGGTGGCTCTCCGCCCTGGCGGGGAGCCACCATTCAGCACGAAATGCTAACAAAATAGTAATATACAGGATAAAGATAAAAACCCGCCTCCTCCCGCCGATTTGCACCACGCCAGCGCTGGCATTATGGTTAGCCACTTTCCAGAACCACCGATAGACTATTCGCGATGACATTTTCACTTTTCGGCGACAAATTCACCCGTCATTCAGGCATCACCCGCTTGATGGAAGACCTTAATGACGGTCTGCGCACGCCGGGCGCTATTATGCTGGGCGGCGGCAACCCCGCTCAGATCCCGGAAATGAATGACTACTTCCAGCAGCTGCTGGCCGACATGCTGGATAATGGCAAAGCCCTTGATGCGCTTTGTAATTATGATGGTCCACAGGGCAAAAGCGAGCTGCTGGCTCTGCTGGCGAACATGCTGCGCGACGAGCTGGGCTGGGAGATCGAACCACAGAATATTGCGCTAACTAACGGCAGTCAGAGCGCATTTTTCTACTTATTTAATCTGTTTGCAGGCCGTCGGGCAGATGGCACCACCCGTAAGGTACTGTTCCCACTGACGCCGGAATATATCGGCTACGCCGATGCCGGTCTGGAAGAGGATCTGTTCGTTGCCACCCGGCCGAACATCGAACTGCTGCCGGAAGGCCAGTTTAAGTACCATGTTGATTTTGAGCATCTGCAGGTGACGGAAGAGACCGGGATGATCTGCGTCTCGCGCCCGGCTTTGTTGAATAAATCGAACTTTTGCTGAGTTGAAGGATCAGATCACGTATCTTCCCGACAACGCAGACCATTCCGTGGCAAAGCAAAAGTTC
>NZ_JBMKJG010000054.1:0-2374 GCF_049237765.1 Enterobacter cloacae complex sp. SHL021
TCCTACACATCAAGGACCAGTGTTCAGTGTCAAGCTATAGTAAAGGTTCACGGGGTCTTTCCGTCTTGCCGCGGGTACACTGCATCTTCACAGCGAGTTCAATTTCACTGAGTCTCGGGTGGAGACAGCCTGGCCATCATTACGCCATTCGTGCAGGTCGGAACTTACCCGACAAGGAATTTCGCTACCTTAGGACCGTTATAGTTACGGCCGCCGTTTACCGGGGCTTCGATCAAGAGCTTCGCGTTGCCGCTAACCCCATCAATTAACCTTCCGGCACCGGGCAGGCGTCACACCGTATACGTCCACTTTCGTGTTTGCACAGTGCTGTGTTTTTAATAAACAGTTGCAGCCAGCTGGTATCTTCGACTGATTTCAGCTCCACCCGCAGGGGCTTCACCTACATATCAGCGTGCCTTCTCCCGAAGTTACGGCACCATTTTGCCTAGTTCCTTCACCCGAGTTCTCTCAAGCGCCTTGGTATTCTCTACCTGACCACCTGTGTCGGTTTGGGGTACGATTTCGTGTTACCTGATGCTTAGAGGCTTTTCCTGGAAGCAGGGCATTTGTTACTTCAGCACCGTAGTGCCTCGTCATCACACCTCAGCGTTAAAAGGTACCGGATTTACCTGGAACCTCCGCCTACATGCTTAAACCGGGACAACCGTCGCCCGGCTAACATAGCCTTCTCCGTCCCCCCTTCGCAGTAACACCAAGTACAGGAATATTAACCTGTTTCCCATCGACTACGCCTTTCGGCCTCGCCTTAGGGGTCGACTCACCCTGCCCCGATTAACGTTGGACAGGAACCCTTGGTCTTCCGGCGAGCGGGCTTTTCACCCGCTTTATCGTTACTTATGTCAGCATTCGCACTTCTGATACCTCCAGCAGCCCTCACAGGCCACCTTCAACGGCTTACAGAACGCTCCCCTACCCAACAACGCATAAGCGTCGCTGCCGCAGCTTCGGTGCATGGTTTAGCCCCGTTACATCTTCCGCGCAGGCCGACTCGACCAGTGAGCTATTACGCTTTCTTTAAATGATGGCTGCTTCTAAGCCAACATCCTGGCTGTCTGGGCCTTCCCACATCGTTTCCCACTTAACCATGACTTTGGGACCTTAGCTGGCGGTCTGGGTTGTTTCCCTCTTCACGACGGACGTTAGCACCCGCCGTGTGTCTCCCGTGATAACATTCTTCGGTATTCGTAGTTTGCATCGGGTTGGTAAGCCGGGATGGCCCCCTAGCCGAAACAGTGCTCTACCCCCGAAGATGAGTTCACGAGGCGCTACCTAAATAGCTTTCGGGGAGAACCAGCTATCTCCCGGTTTGATTGGCCTTTCACCCCCAGCCACAGGTCATCCGCTAATTTTTCAACATTAGTCGGTTCGGTCCTCCAGTTAGTGTTACCCAACCTTCAACCTGCCCATGGCTAGATCACCGGGTTTCGGGTCTATACCCTGCAACTTAACGCCCAGTTAAGACTCGGTTTCCCTTCGGCTCCCCTATACGGTTAACCTTGCTACAGAATATAAGTCGCTGACCCATTATACAAAAGGTACGCAGTCACACCACGAAGGTGCTCCCACTGCTTGTACGTACACGGTTTCAGGTTCTTTTTCACTCCCCTCGCCGGGGTTCTTTTCGCCTTTCCCTCACGGTACTGGTTCACTATCGGTCAGTCAGGAGTATTTAGCCTTGGAGGATGGTCCCCCCATATTCAGACAGGATACCACGTGTCCCGCCCTACTCTTCGAGTTCACAGCCTGTGTGCTTTCGTGTACGGGACTTTCACCCTGTACCGTGCGACTTTCCAGACGCTTCCACTAACACACAAGCTGATTCAGACTCTGGGCTGCTCCCCGTTCGCTCGCCGCTACTGGGGGAATCTCGGTTGATTTCTTTTCCTCAGGGTACTTAGATGTTTCAGTTCCCCCGGTTCGCCTCGTTAACCTATGTATTCAGTTAACGATAGTGCAACGGATTGCACTGGGTTTCCCCATTCGGACATCGCCGGGTCAAGGGTTCATATCACCTCGCCGGCGCTTTTCGCAGATTAGCACGTCCTTCATCGCCTCTGAATTCCAGGGCATCCACCGTGTTCGCTTAGTCGCTTAACCTCACAACCCGACGATGTTTCACTTCATGATTGCGAAAATTTGAGAGACTCGAACACACCATTAAAGATGTGTCGTTTCAATTTTCAGCTTGATCCAGATTTTTAAAGAGCAAAATTTCACAATGCACTTAACAGTACATTTTGAAATTATTCATTTATCAAACAATCTGTGTGAGCACTGCAAAGGCAGGTTCTTTAAGGTAAGGAGGTGATCCAACCGCAGGTTCCCCTACGGTTACCTTGTTACGACTTCACCC
>NZ_JBMKJG010000055.1:0-2220 GCF_049237765.1 Enterobacter cloacae complex sp. SHL021
TTAACAGACTGGGATTGTTTTTGAATAGCGTTAAGGGCATCTTCAGCCGTTAACTTGCCCTCCAGCATTCTCTTGCGGAGATCACCAATCGATATTCCAAGTCCAGACGCAATCTGGCGAGCAAGCTCTGGCATTTGCTCAAGGATGGAGTTGAACTCTTCGGCTCGTACTGTGCCGCCGGCGATTGACTGCCCGAACTGGCGAAGTGCGTTAGCCATTTCCTCTGAGGATGAACCACCGATAGTGCCTATCTTTTGAAGCGTCGAAGTAAGCGCAAGGATCTGAGAGTTAGTTGCACCAGCGCTTTTTAATGCTGTGGTCAGTGATTCCCACAAACGCTCTGTTTCAGAAAGGCTATTACCTGTTTGTGATGCAATAGCTGAAAGAGCTGACATAGTCTCTTTCGCTGTATCAATACTTGGACTAAGCCTGGTGATCCTGGACTGCAAGGTAGCCATCTCATCACCAATCGCAATGAGTTTTTTAGCTGCATCGATGGTGAAAGCTGCGGCAATCGCCACCCCTACCTTATTGAGCGCACCCTCAAAACGTCCTACAGACCGAGAGGTTGAATCAAACTTACCCTCCATCTGGTCTAAACATTTATTTACCTGCTTCTGAGCCTGAATAAGGCCTGCAACATTAGCCTCAATGTCGTAATAAATCTCACCCGCTTTTTCAGCCATCATTAGCTCCGGCAATAAAAAACCCGCCGAAGCGGGTTAACTTTTTCTTTTTGAGGACTTTTCGCGCTCAATCATTTCCTGCCAACGGCGATCGTCATCGTCCATAACCGCGTCATATTCTTCTCTGGTGAAGCCTTTCTGGTCTGGGTATTTGGCGTTAAGCATCATGGCGAATTCGGTCATGGTAAGGTTTTCAGCCTCTTCCCTGCTGATCCCGAAATGGTTGCGCGCCGCCATGATGTATTCAGTCGCGTGAAACTCCGGCGTCGTTTCCTTGCTTTCGTGCTTCTGCAATTTACGAACCTTGGCTCTGCCGATAACACCATGCATGATCAGCGACTGCGCTATCAGAATAAGGTTCTCAGGCGGAAGCGCGCCGCGGTGCCATACGAATGTGCGCCGTCCAGTGCGTGATGGCTCATGCCAGCCTGTCAGCTCTGAAACTTCCTCTTCACAGCAGGACTGAATGACGTTAATAGCCGAGAGTAATGCCTCACGCACAAACGCGGCAGAGCCTGCTGCATCAAGTGCCCAGCGTGGCAGCGAAACGTCACCGATATAGTGGGCGTAAAATCTGCGCTGATGCTCTGGTATCGCACTGTGAATTTCGCGCGCCGCCTCAAGCATCTTCGCCACGTCGTCATTGAACAGCGAATAGAAGGTGCGGACGATATGCTCTGGTTCACCGATCCGCGTCATGTTACGGAACGATGGCCGGAAGAAATATTCCCGCTCTCCAGCACCAATCATGCACTCGCCAATCTCTTTCAAGGGTGTCATATCGTTCTCCATAACCAGTATCAAGGGCAGCACGCCGCCCTTTGTAGTGATTACGGCGCGGCTGTCACGGTAACAGCGCAGGTATCGGTGAAGTCACCGTCAGCAGTGGTAGCCGTAATAGTCGCGGTGCCGGCGGAGACGGCCGTTACCAGGCCGGTTGAGCTGACAGTGGCGATAGAGGCCGCCGAAGTCGTCCAGGTTATCGCCTTGTTAGTCGCATCGGTTGGCTGAACTGCGCCGCTCAGCTGCTGGGTTGCGCCAACGACCAGGGAAGCAGTTGCAGGGGTAACTTCGACGCCAGTGGCCGCGATGGAATCAGCGACTTCAAACACGACAGTGTCGGCGTCGTAGACCTTCCACTCGCCGGAGAAAGTGGAGATATCGTTGGTACCGAAGTCACCAGACCATGAAGTGGTGTTCATGTAGCCCTGGATATAAGTACCGGCGTTCTCACCAGCAAAGTCGAACCGCACCCACAGGTTAGGCTGACGGCCTGCCTGCACTTCGTCAAAGATGTACTTCGACAGACGCCACGCGCCGATCTCGTTATCTTTATCAGACTTGCGAAACTCCCCTTCGCCGGAGATCGTCAGATCCATGTTGTTGACCAGGTTCTCCACCAGCCCTTTAGCATCATCTGCCTCGGAGTTGATGGTGTTCATCGAATAGTCGATGCCCTTTGTCGTCATAGCGCCGAGACGCTTCCACTCGGAAAGCGCTGGCACTGCATCGGGGCAGCCAAAGGCCATGCGTA
>NZ_JBMKJG010000056.1:0-1957 GCF_049237765.1 Enterobacter cloacae complex sp. SHL021
CTGTTACCAACGGTGCAAAACTGATCCACCCCAGCGGTTGAAAATTGATCCAGGGGTTAATCTGCTCCTCTGAATACAGGGGAGCTTATGATCACTTTTGAGATTCGTATGGAAATTAAAGTCCTGCACAAGCGGGGAATGAGTATCCGGGCCATTGCCAGGGAGCTGGGTATTTCGCGCAATACTGTCCGCAGCCACCTGAAAGCCAAATCTGAAAAGCCGCAGTATTCACCACGCCCGGCACCATCATCACTGCTCGATGAATACCGTGATTACATCTCTAAGCGGATCAGCGATGCGCATCCCTACAAAATCCCGGCGACCGTTATTGCCAGGGAAATCATGGAGCTGGGCTATCGTGGAGGGCTTACTATCCTGAGAGAGTTCATCCGTAAACAGACCCTGCCAGCACAGGCAGAACCGGTCGTTCGCTTCGAAACCGAGCCCGGACGGCAGATGCAGGTTGACTGGGGGACCATGCGAAACGGCAAGTCACCCCTGCATGTGTTCGTCGCTGTTCTGGGATACAGCAGAATGCTTTACATCGAGTTCACCGACAACATGCGCTACGACACGCTGGAAGCCTGTCACCGCAATGCGTTCAGCTTCTTCGGCGGTGTACCGCAGGAAGTCCTGTACGACAATATGAAAACGGTGGTGCTGCAGCGTGATGCTTACCAGACCGGGCAGCACCGGTTCCATCCTTCCCTGTGGCAGTTCGGCAAAGAGATGGGCTTCTCTCCCCGCCTGTGCCGTCCCTTCAGGGCGCAGACTAAAGGCAAGGTGGAGAGGATGGTGCAGTACGCCCGCAACAGCTTCTATATCCCGTTAATGACACGCCTGCGTCCGATGGGGATCACCGTCGATGTTGAAACCGCAAACCGTTACGGCCTGCGCTGGCTGTACGATGTGGCCAATCAACGTAAGCATGAAACTATCCAGACCCGCCCCTGCGATCGCTGGGTGGAGGAACAGCAATCCATGCTGGCACTGCCACCGGAGAAAAAACAGTATGACGTGCAGGTTGATGAAAGCCTGATGACCTTCGACAGGCAGCCGTTGCATCATCCGCTCTCCATCTATGACACGTTCTGCAGAGGAGCCGCATGATGGTCGAACTGCAACATCAACGGCTGATGGTGCTTGCCGAACAGCTCCAGCTGGACAGTCTTATCGGCGCAGCGCCGGCGCTGTCGCAACAGGCGGTGGATCAGGAATGGAGCTACATGGACTTCCTGGAGCACCTGTTACATGAGGAGAAACTGGCCCGGCATCAGCGTAAACAGGCGATGTACACGCGGATGGCAGCCTTCCCGGCGGTAAAGACGTTCGAGGAGTACGACTTCACCTTCGCCACCGGCGCTCCTCAGAAGCAAATCCAGTCGCTGCGATCCCTGAGCTTCATAGAGCGTAACGAAAACATCGTGTTGCTGGGGCCATCGGGCGTGGGAAAAACGCATCTGGCGATAGCCATGGGCTACGAAGCAGTACGGGCGGGCATCAAGGTTCGCTTCACAACAGCAGCGGACCTGCTGCTACAGCTGTCCACTTCACAGCGTCAGGGCCGTTACAAAACGACTCTCAATCGTGGTGTCATGGCCCCGAAGCTGCTTATCATCGATGAAATAGGTTATCTGCCGTTCAGTCAGGAGGAAGCCAAGCTGTTCTTCCAGGTCATCGCCAAACGTTACGAGAAGAGCGCGATGATCCTGACCTCCAACCTGCCGTTCGGGCAGTGGGATCAGACGTTCGCCGGTGATGCAGCGCTGACATCGGCGATGCTGGACCGGATCTTACATCACTCACACGTCGTGCAAATAAAAGGGGAAAGCTATCGACTGAAGCAGAAACGAAAGGCCGGGGTTATAGCTGAAGCTAATCCTGAGTAAACAAGGTGGATCAATATTAAACCGTTGGTGGTGGCGGTAAGTGGATCACTTTTTACCCGTTGTTGACA
>NZ_JBMKJG010000057.1:0-1955 GCF_049237765.1 Enterobacter cloacae complex sp. SHL021
CTTGTTAAATCGTCCCGAGGGCCTGAACCAACTACACACGGAATAAATATGTCTGAGACCTTCACTATCGTAGGCGTTGGTCTTACATCGTCATCAGTCGGTGTAACCTTTGCCACGCTGTTTCCGGAGGCGACTCCAGCAGTGATGCTCGGATCACTCGCCGGAACTGCGCTATACGTTCTGACCTCAGATCCCCATCAACTCTGGAAGCAGGCTATCTTTGCGCTGATATCGTTTATCAGTGGCGTGTTCTTCTCCGTGCCCATGGCAAAAATCATGGCCGGAATCATCAACACGCCGTTAAGCCTGATGAAGCCACCGGCCAGCATTGAGGTATCGCCAGCTGTCGGTGCAATTGTCACTGCTTCCATTTCCGTGGCAGTCCTGCTGCGTATTCTCCGCAAATCCAAAAGCGGGAAGATGCCGGGGCTGGGGGAGGAAGATAAATGACATGGCAACTTCTTCTGATGGATGCAAACGCCATAGTTTGCCTGTTAATCATGGTCAGGCTGATGTTTTTCCGGAAAGAGGGAAAGCGTCATCGCCTGAGTGTCGCGGTACTGGCCTACCTGGTCATACTTGCCGCCGGATTCAACGCCTTCAACATACTGCTCGGCCACTACGTACAGGTTAACCTCGGAGATCTGCTGCTGAACTCCGTCATTTGCATGGCGGTGTGGCTGGCGCGTGGAAACCTGGCGAAGGTCGTTATAACGGAGTAGTCCATGCAAACCAGCGAAAAGGGCGTTGCCCTGATCAAAGAGTTCGAAGGCTGCAAACTCACCGCCTACCAGGACAGCGTCGGCGTCTGGACGATCGGCTATGGCTGGACTCAGCCTGTCGACGGAAAACCGATCCGCGCTGGGATGACAATTAAGCAGGAAACGGCAGAGCGCCTGCTGAAGACCGGACTTGTCAGCTACGAAAGCGACGTATGCCGCCTGGTTAAAGTCGGCCTGACTCAGGGGCAATTCGACGCCCTGGTGTCGTTCACGTACAACCTCGGCGCCCGGTCACTGTCGACATCGACCCTTCTGCGAAAACTCAACGCCGGTGATTACGCCACCGCAGCCGATGAGTTCCTGCGCTGGAATAAAGCTGGCGGTAAAGTCCTGAATGGGCTGACCCGTCGGCGTGAGGCGGAGCGCGCTCTGTTTCTGTCGTGATTAGCGCACTGGTTAAGCGTTACTGGCTGCAACTGATTGTGGTGGCGGTAATCTGCGTGCTGGTGTTCTTCGTGAACCACTACCGCGACAACGCCATCACCTACAAAGACCAGCGCGATAAGGCCACTGAGAATCTCCGCCTGGCTAACGACACCATCAAAGACATGCAGACCCGCCAGCGTGATGTCGCTGCACTGGATGCCAAATACACGAAGGAATTGTCCGATGCGAAAAAAACCATTAACGATTTGCGTCGGGATGTCGATTCTGGTGCTAAACGGCTGCGCATCGCCGCAACCTGCCCTGGAGTGTCCAAAGCCACCTCAGCCCCCGGCGTGGATGATGCAGGATCCCCCGAACTTACTCCAGACGCTCGACGGAATTATTTCGATCACCGGGACGGAATCGCAACCGCTGACAAAATGATTCGCGGCATGCAGGACTACATAAAAGAGCAGTGCTTAAAGTGAGGTAATTATGGCATTAGAAGGCAGTCAAAACCCGTCCAAGTTCCGTGAGGAATGGGATAATCAGACCGAAAATAAGTAGGTCGTTTCAGAAGCTCTTCACTGAGGGGCTTCGATAATGATCTGTGTAACCCCGCAAGGATGGTGATCTCATCTTGCTGACGGGTAAGCCGTAAGTGGCTAAGCACTTCTGAGAAGCAGGGCAACAGCTGCGACAAGGCAAAGAGGTAATCATGTCAGACATCTATCAAATCACCCTAACCACCCAAACAGGCGAAACCTTCACGGGCAAGATGTCACGACGTCAGCCTGAGCTGGTTAA
>NZ_JBMKJG010000058.1:0-1629 GCF_049237765.1 Enterobacter cloacae complex sp. SHL021
ATACGCGCATCCGTGCCGAGCAGGGTCAGCGTCAGGGCGAACGACTCGGACATCGCCTCGCGGCCGGAGAGTTTCCAGAAGAGCAGCCCCTCGACGGGGAGCTGGACGGTAATTCGGTTGAGCATAATCGTTATTCCGTAAATGCAACATCTTAGTTTCAGCAGCCTCGATGCAGCGTTAATTGCAACGCTTACTTAAGCCACAAACCTGAAAACATAAGGACACACCCCAACGAGAGAAGGAGTTTGGCAAAGATAAACAGGGGCGGCGCTACGGTGTGTGTGACCCGGGAAATTTTTTCATAATTCGTAGCGTTGTATTTTTTATGTCCCACCATAACACCAGACAATATTGTGCATAGCAAAACGGCGGTAAATTTCATACCCCAGACGCACAGGAGAGACATAGATATGATGATGGAGTAATGTTTAGCCACCGCGACCGGAAATAATGAAAATGACTGAGCCAGCCATTTCAAAAGAAAACCAATGCCGACTGTAGAAAGCAGGACAAGTATCAGTATCAGACCCGTTTTGATCCATTGTTTCTTATTAAACAGGTTATTGTTATTCCAGATAAGTGCAAGTGTGAGGATCAAAAAGAAAAAAAAGAAAAACCAGTTCATTTCAATATGCCTCTTTTGCCCACCAACACATGCACCTCCCGTCGCCTTACGGTAACGGGATTGCCGGTTGTGTGGCAGGCTGAATATGCTTACTTATTGGCATTGAAAACAAAAAAACCATCCACTTCCTGCTGGATTGCCGTCTGGTGGGATGCCCCTGGCGCATCGATGGCATTGCTGCCATCAGCAGGGTTAAGATGCAATTCCCCGGAAAGCGTGTTTATTTGCGCACTCTGTTTAGCGGTAAAGTTAAAGTTATTGCCAATGATATTCACGCTCCCGTCTTTTGATAATTCAATGGCGCTTTCACCACACTCCAGCCTCAACGTATTGCCCGCTGAAATAATAAAGTTATTAACAACTTTATCGCTGCGGCTGTTGCCCGTCAGGCAAACCACATCCCCTTTAACCCCTGCCTTCTGATTTTTTGCCACCCGTAAGGTTTCATCCTCTCCCACATATTGGGTTCGATTTTTTTCCGTGGCATGCGATTCATCATTTTTGACGTTGATATCGAGATTGCGCTCGGCCTGGAGCCACACCTGTTCCGCACCCGCCTTGTCCTCAAACCGCAGGGCGTTGGCGTTATCCACGGAGCCATCTTTCGTGCGGCTCATAAAGCCCATCTGCGTCGCCGCCGCCGGCAGCGCCCACGGTGGCATGCTGGCATCGTTGTACACGCGCCCGGTGATAATAGGACGGTCCGGGTCACCGTTGATAAAGTCCACCACCACCTCATCGCCCACGCGCGGGATCTGCACCCCACCGTAACCCTGGCCCGCCCAGGCGCTCGACACGCGCACCCAGCAGGAGCTGGTGTCGTCCCCTTTTGCCAGACGGTCCCAGTGGAATTTCACCTTCACGCGGCCATATTTGTCCGTCCAGATGCTCTCTCCCTGGGGCCCGACAACCTTCGCCGTCTGCGGGCCGTAGGTACGCGGCCACGCCGTGGACTGCGCCGGACGGAACGACACCGACGCCGGGATAACCGTGAAATCGATACG
>NZ_JBMKJG010000059.1:0-1587 GCF_049237765.1 Enterobacter cloacae complex sp. SHL021
CCTGGGCGAAATGCGCCTGGTAAGCAGAGTTTTTGAAATGTAAGGCCTTTGAATAAGACAAAAGGCTGCCTCATCGCTAACTTTGCAACAGTGCCTTCTGAAACGAAATTACAGATTACGGTTAAAATATAAAAAAAAGCCACCAATCCTGCCGGATACGGTGGCTTAAATACAGAATTAATTAATTTATTTCAGTATGTTATCACACATCAGCTGAAGTGTATTGATAAACCTTGCTGCATGAAAACCATCACAGACTGCATGATGAACCTGTACAGAAACAGGTAATAGTACGCGGTCACCTTCCTGCTGAAACTTTGCCATTGTAAAAACCGGGGAAAAATAATCATCATTTCCGGTGATATTCAGATTAAATCCGTCAAAACTCACCCAGGGTAACGATGATATATTCAGGTGATTCTCCGGTAAATTTCCCTGCGGAAACAACCTGGTATCATGCTGATATTCTGCTGTTACCGCGTTATAACCCGCCATAAACTCACTGAGATCCGGAAAATAACGGCAGGACAGTGCGGAGAATGTTTCGGTTTCTTTATGAAAGACAGTAAAGACCGGGTCTGACTGTTCCCAGTAAATCAGTTCATTATCTTTCATTGCCATCCGGAACTCCGGAAACTGATTAACAGCCCGGGAGATCAGGTAAATCATCAGCGGATAAAACTTATAACCGGTTTTCGCCAGTGCAGTACGCAAAGCGGTAATATCGAGTTTGGTGGTCAGGCTGAATCCGCATTTAATCTGCTGACGATAAAGGGCAAAATGTTCCCTGCGATTCCAGGTATTCAGGTCAATCCGGGTAAAATTCATGGTTATTCCTTCTGATTAATAGTGAAAAATATTAATAATCAGAAGGCAGTCTGGTTGTCTCAATGGGTAACATTCCGTCCTCCGTAAGCTGTCTGGTATTCAGTAATAATACCCGATACGGGCTTAATCTGTATTAAGCCCGGTTTTATTTATTCCGGCCACTCATCCGCAAATACATAGCGGATCAGTTCTGCGGATTCACGGGGCGGTGCTCTCAGCACATCCGCCATTAAATCAATTTCCATCTGACAGGTTTGCAGCTTGTCTTCCGCCAGCACATACGGATCATCCGTCAGGAAACTATCGCCGTATTTATCCACCGACCCCTGTATTTGTGCCGAAAATAATGACTGAATTTCATCAGCGGAATAATGCGCAACCGGAGCCCCTTCACCGGCTGAATTCACCAGATCCAGCAACGCTCTGTTACCGATAATAAAGTCACGGTACCCGGCGGAAGCCTTTTTCATATCCGGCGGGCCAGACACTTCCGGATGCAGCACACGAAAGCAGAAGTCACCGGAGGTATCCTGCGCCAGTGCTTTCTGCAAAAATTCCAGCCGCATTTTCCCGTAATTAATCACCGCGTCATCCCCCGCGAGATAAAGCAGTTTTTTAATATTTTCGGTGGCCCACTGTTGCAGGCGCATATAGTACTCTAAACAGGGCACTGTTGCAAATAGTCGGTGGTGATAAACTTATCATCCCCTTTTGCTGATGGAGCTGCACATGAACCCATTCAAAGGCCGGCATTTTCAG
>NZ_JBMKJG010000060.1:0-1329 GCF_049237765.1 Enterobacter cloacae complex sp. SHL021
CTGATGAATCCCCTAATGATTTTGGTAAAAATCATTAAGTTAAGGTGGATACACATCTTGTCATATGATCAAATGGTTTCGCGAAAAATCAATAATCAGACAACAAGATGTGCGAACTCGATATTTTACACGACTCTCTTTACCAATTCTGCCCCGAATTACACTTAAAACGACTCAACAGCTTAACGTTGGCTTGCCACGCATTACTTGACTGTAAAACTCTCACTCTTACCGAACTTGGCCGTAACCTGCCAACCAAAGCGAGAACAAAACATAACATCAAACGAATCGACCGATTGTTAGGTAATCGTCACCTCCACAAAGAGCGACTCGCTGTATACCGTTGGCATGCTAGCTTTATCTGTTCGGGCAATACGATGCCCATTGTACTTGTTGACTGGTCTGATATTCGTGAGCAAAAACGACTTATGGTATTGCGAGCTTCAGTCGCACTACACGGTCGTTCTGTTACTCTTTATGAGAAAGCGTTCCCGCTTTCAGAGCAATGTTCAAAGAAAGCTCATGACCAATTTCTAGCCGACCTTGCGAGCATTCTACCGAGTAACACCACACCGCTCATTGTCAGTGATGCTGGCTTTAAAGTGCCATGGTATAAATCCGTTGAGAAGCTGGGTTGGTACTGGTTAAGTCGAGTAAGAGGAAAAGTACAATATGCAGACCTAGGAGCGGAAAACTGGAAACCTATCAGCAACTTACATGATATGTCATCTAGTCACTCAAAGACTTTAGGCTATAAGAGGCTGACTAAAAGCAATCCAATCTCATGCCAAATTCTATTGTATAAATCTCGCTCTAAAGGCCGAAAAAATCAGCGCTCGACACGGACTCATTGTCACCACCCGTCACCTAAAATCTACTCAGCGTCGGCAAAGGAGCCATGGGTTCTAGCAACTAACTTACCTGTTGAAATTCGAACACCCAAACAACTTGTTAATATCTATTCGAAGCGAATGCAGATTGAAGAAACCTTCCGAGACTTGAAAAGTCCTGCCTACGGACTAGGCCTACGCCATAGCCGAACGAGCAGCTCAGAGCGTTTTGATATCATGCTGCTAATCGCCCTGATGCTTCAACTAACATGTTGGCTTGCGGGCGTTCATGCTCAGAAACAAGGTTGGGACAAGCACTTCCAGGCTAACACAGTCAGAAATCGAAACGTACTCTCAACAGTTCGCTTAGGCATGGAAGTTTTGCGGCATTCTGGCTACACAATAACAAGGGAAGACTTACTCGTGGCTGCAACCCTACTAGCTCAAAATTTATTCACACATGGTTACGCTTTGGGGAAATTATGAGGGGATCTCTCAG
>NZ_JBMKJG010000061.1:0-1221 GCF_049237765.1 Enterobacter cloacae complex sp. SHL021
TGACCTGCCCCCACGATTAGATACAACACTCAGTTAGTAACGTCGGAATCTTCATTCTCAGAATGACCCTTTCTCCAGCCCGCTGCAAATTCAGACGGTGTCTGATAATTCAGCGTGGAGTGCGGGCGGCATTCGTTATAATCCTGCCGCCAGTCATTAATAATTTTCCTGGCATGAACGATATCGCTGAACCAGTGCTCATTCAAACATTCATCGCGAAATCGTCCGTTAAAGCTCTCAATAAATCCGTTCTGCGTTGGCTTGCCCGGCTGGATTAAGCGCAACTCAACACCATGCTCAAAGGCCCATTGATCCAGTGCACGGCAAGTGAACTCCGGCCCCTGGTCAGTTCTTATCGTCGCCGGATAGCCTCGAAACAGTGCAATGCTGTCCAGAATACGCGTGACCTGAACGCCTGAAATCCCAAAGGCAACAGTGACCGTCAGGCATTCCTTTGTGAAATCATCGACGCAGGTAAGACACTTGATCCTGCGACCGGTGGAAAGTGCGTCCATGACGAAATCCATCGACCAGGTCAGATTGGGCGCCGCCGGACGGAGCAGCGGCAGACGTTCTGTTGCCAGCCCTTTACGACGTCTTCTGCGTTTTACGCCCAGGCCACTGAGGTGATAAAGCCGGTACACGCGCTTATGATTAACATGAAGCCCTTCACGGCGCAGCAACTGCCAAATACGACGGTAGCCAAAACGCCTGCGCTCCAGTGCCAGCTCAGTGATGCGCCCTGATAAATGCGCATCAGCAGCCGGACGGTGAGCCTCATAGCGGCAGGTCGACAGGGATAAACCTGTAAGCCTGCAGGCACGACGTTGCGACAGACCGGTCGCATCACACATCAACATCACGGCTTCCCGCTTCTGGTCTGTCGTCAGTACTTTCGCCCAAGAGCCACCTGAAGCGCCTCTTTATCCAGCATGGCTTCGGCAAGCAGCTTCTTGAGTCTGGTGTTCTCTTCCTCAAGCGACTTCAGGCGCTTAACTTCAGGCACCTCCATACCGCCATACTTCTTACGCCAGGTGTAAAACGTGGCATCGGAAATGGCATGCTTGCGGCAGAGTTCACGGGCGGGTACCCCAGCTTCGGCTTCGCGGAGAATACTGATGATCTGTTCGTCGGAAAAACGCTTCTTCATGGGGATGTCCTCATGTGGCTTATGAAGACATTACTAACATCGGGGTGTACTAATCAACGGGGAGCAGGTCA
>NZ_JBMKJG010000062.1:0-1062 GCF_049237765.1 Enterobacter cloacae complex sp. SHL021
TAGCGGGCGGCCGGAAGGTGAATGCTAGGCATGATCTAACCCTCGGTCTCTGGCGTCGCGACTGCGAAATTTCGCGAGGGTTTCCGAGAAGGTGATTGCGCTTCGCAGATCTCCAGGCGCGTGGGTGCGGACGTAGTCAGCGCCATTGCCGATCGCGTGAAGTTCCGCCGCAAGGCTCGCTGGACCCAGATCCTTTACAGGAAGGCCAACGGTGGCGCCCAAGAAGGATTTCCGCGACACCGAGACCAATAGCGGAAGCCCCAACGCCGACTTCAGCTTTTGAAGGTTCGACAGCACGTGCAGCGATGTTTCCGGTGCGGGGCTCAAGAAAAATCCCATCCCCGGATCGAGGATGAGCCGGTCGGCAGCGACCCCGCTCCGTCGCAAGGCGGAAACCCGCGCCTCGAAGAACCGCACAATCTCGTCGAGCGCGTCTTCGGGTCGAAGGTGACCGGTGCGGGTGGCGATGCCATCCCGCTGCGCTGAGTGCATAACCACCAGCCTGCAGTCCGCCTCAGCAATATCGGGATAGAGCGCAGGGTCAGGAAATCCTTGGATATCGTTCAGGTAGCCCACGCCGCGCTTGAGCGCATAGCGCTGGGTTTCCGGTTGGAAGCTGTCGATTGAAACACGGTGCATCTGATCGGACAGGGCGTCTAAGAGCGGCGCAATACGTCTGATCTCATCGGCCGGCGATACAGGCCTCGCGTCCGGATGGCTGGCGGCCGGTCCGACATCCACGACGTCTGATCCGACTCGCAGCATTTCGATCGCCGCGGTGACAGCGCCGGCGGGGTCTAGCCGCCGGCTCTCATCGAAGAAGGAGTCCTCGGTGAGATTCAGAATGCCGAACACCGTCACCATGGCGTCGGCCTCCGCAGCGACTTCCACGATGGGGATCGGGCGAGCAAAAAGGCAGCAATTATGAGCCCCATACCTACAAAGCCCCACGCATCAAGCTTTTGCCCATGAAGCAACCAGGCAATGGCTGTAATTATGACGACGCCGAGTCCCGACCAGACTGCATAAGCAACACCGACAGGGATGGATTTCAGAACCAGA
>NZ_JBMKJG010000063.1:0-885 GCF_049237765.1 Enterobacter cloacae complex sp. SHL021
TCCAGGTGTAGCGGTGAAATGCGTAGAGATCTGGAGGAATACCGGTGGCGAAGGCGGCCCCCTGGACAAAGACTGACGCTCAGGTGCGAAAGCGTGGGGAGCAAACAGGATTAGATACCCTGGTAGTCCACGCCGTAAACGATGTCGATTTGGAGGTTGTGCCCTTGAGGCGTGGCTTCCGGAGCTAACGCGTTAAATCGACCGCCTGGGGAGTACGGCCGCAAGGTTAAAACTCAAATGAATTGACGGGGGCCCGCACAAGCGGTGGAGCATGTGGTTTAATTCGATGCAACGCGAAGAACCTTACCTGGTCTTGACATCCACAGAACTTTCCAGAGATGGATTGGTGCCTTCGGGAACTGTGAGACAGGTGCTGCATGGCTGTCGTCAGCTCGTGTTGTGAAATGTTGGGTTAAGTCCCGCAACGAGCGCAACCCTTATCCTTTGTTGCCAGCGGTTAGGCCGGGAACTCAAAGGAGACTGCCAGTGATAAACTGGAGGAAGGTGGGGATGACGTCAAGTCATCATGGCCCTTACGACCAGGGCTACACACGTGCTACAATGGCGCATACAAAGAGAAGCGACCTCGCGAGAGCAAGCGGACCTCATAAAGTGCGTCGTAGTCCGGATTGGAGTCTGCAACTCGACTCCATGAAGTCGGAATCGCTAGTAATCGTAGATCAGAATGCTACGGTGAATACGTTCCCGGGCCTTGTACACACCGCCCGTCACACCATGGGAGTGGGTTGCAAAAGAAGTAGGTAGCTTAACCTTCGGGAGGGCGCTTACCACTTTGTGATTCATGACTGGGGTGAAGTCGTAACAAGGTAACCGTAGGGGAACCTGCGGTTGGATCACCTCCTTACCTTAAAGAACCTGCCTTTG
>NZ_JBMKJG010000064.1:0-748 GCF_049237765.1 Enterobacter cloacae complex sp. SHL021
TGAAGGTGTGGCCCGGCGCAATACCCGCCGCCGTGGCCGTGGCCTGAATCTGCTGATGCTCCACCTGCCAGCGCTCCTGGCGAATGCGGGCGTAGGACTCCGCATGCCCGGTCTCCACAAAGCGCCCAGGCCAGTCGTACACGTCGATGCTGCCCGGTTTCGGCGAGGCCGGGTTCTGCTGCGCCTGGAACAGCCACGCGTTCGGCTTGCGGAAGTCGTAGTCGTCGAGGCTGTAAATGCCCGGCGTGACGCTGTCCTCCAGCGCCCACTGGCTGATGCCCTCTTCGTCCGTGCTGCCGCCGGACGGCGTCTGGTGATAGGGGATGACCTCGTAGCCGCTGAACGGCTGATGTTGCGTGGCGGCGTCGGTGAGCACCAGGGTGTGTTTGTCGGCCTCGTGGCTGAAGTAATACGCTATTCCCTCCAGCTCCATCAGGCGGCTGATGAAGTCCAGGCTCGACTCCTGATACTGGACGCAGTAGTCCCACACCCGGTAGCTGCCGGTGAGCTTATCTTCCACGTTGACCTGATGCTCGCCCAGCAGGGTTTTCACAATCTGCGGCACCGTCTGCCCCTGGAAGATACGCAGGTTACGGTCGCGCTTCATCGGCCACAGGTCCGGCTCCACCGTCAGCTGATACACCGCATAGCGCGTGCCCGTCAGCTCAACGGCGCTCACCGCCACGCGCGTGACTTTGCCGTTGATGTAGCGCGGGGTAAGCAGGTTCTGGGTCGGGATGGTCACCGT
>NZ_JBMKJG010000065.1:0-747 GCF_049237765.1 Enterobacter cloacae complex sp. SHL021
AAATGAATACCAAGTCTCAACGAGTGAACACGTAATTCATTACGAAGTTTAATTCATTGAGCATCAAACTTTTAAATTGAAGAGTTTGATCATGGCTCAGATTGAACGCTGGCGGCAGGCCTAACACATGCAAGTCGAACGGTAGCACAGAGAGCTTGCTCTCGGGTGACGAGTGGCGGACGGGTGAGTAATGTCTGGGAAACTGCCTGATGGAGGGGGATAACTACTGGAAACGGTAGCTAATACCGCATAATGTCGCAAGACCAAAGAGGGGGACCTTCGGGCCTCTTGCCATCAGATGTGCCCAGATGGGATTAGCTAGTAGGTGGGGTAACGGCTCACCTAGGCGACGATCCCTAGCTGGTCTGAGAGGATGACCAGCCACACTGGAACTGAGACACGGTCCAGACTCCTACGGGAGGCAGCAGTGGGGAATATTGCACAATGGGCGCAAGCCTGATGCAGCCATGCCGCGTGTATGAAGAAGGCCTTCGGGTTGTAAAGTACTTTCAGCGGGGAGGAAGGTGTTGTGGTTAATAACCACAGCAATTGACGTTACCCGCAGAAGAAGCACCGGCTAACTCCGTGCCAGCAGCCGCGGTAATACGGAGGGTGCAAGCGTTAATCGGAATTACTGGGCGTAAAGCGCACGCAGGCGGTCTGTCAAGTCGGATGTGAAATCCCCGGGCTCAACCTGGGAACTGCATTCGAAACTGGCAGGCTAGAGTCTTGTAGAGGGGGGTAGAA
>NZ_JBMKJG010000066.1:0-605 GCF_049237765.1 Enterobacter cloacae complex sp. SHL021
AACGTTCCTTCAGGAGACTTTAAGTCTCAGGGAGAACTCATCTCGGGGCAAGTTTCGTGCTTAGATGCTTTCAGCACTTATCTCTTCCGCATTTAGCTACCGGGCAGTGCCATTGGCATGACAACCCGAACACCAGTGATGCGTCCACTCCGGTCCTCTCGTACTAGGAGCAGCCCCCCTCAATTCTCCAGCGCCCACGGCAGATAGGGACCGAACTGTCTCACGACGTTCTAAACCCAGCTCGCGTACCACTTTAAATGGCGAACAGCCATACCCTTGGGACCTACTTCAGCCCCAGGATGTGATGAGCCGACATCGAGGTGCCAAACACCGCCGTCGATATGAACTCTTGGGCGGTATCAGCCTGTTATCCCCGGAGTACCTTTTATCCGTTGAGCGATGGCCCTTCCATTCAGAACCACCGGATCACTATGACCTGCTTTCGCACCTGCTCGAGCCGTCACTCTCGCAGTCAAGCTAGCTTATGCCATTGCACTAACCTCCTGATGTCCGACCAGGATTAGCTAACCTTCGTGCTCCTCCGTTACTCTTTGGGAGGAGACCGCCCCAGTCAAACTACCCACCAGACACTGTCCGCAACCCGG
>NZ_JBMKJG010000067.1:0-589 GCF_049237765.1 Enterobacter cloacae complex sp. SHL021
TAGCTGAACAGGAGGGACAGCTGATAGAAACAGAAGCCACTGGAGCACCTCAAAAACACCATCATACACTAAATCAGTAAGTTGGCAGCATCACCTACATTGCGATAACGGTAAATAGACACAATTGAGAGGTACATCCTTTTTTCTTCTGAGAGTAACTCTTCACACACATCATGATAGCTGGGGATTAAGCATGATGAATACCAACTAACACGCTCCATTCCTGAGTAAATATCAGAACCAATCCCCTTTAATGCTTTCCATGTCCCAGCAACGCCTTGTTGTCCATAAATAGCTAACTGCCTGTCGCTCTGGAACTTCATCTTCAAGTAATCAGATGCTTGCATAACGTATCCATACTGTTTTTATGGTTATATGAATATACGTTGAAAAACCGGGCAATTCAAATCCGTTAATTTTATTTAAATACTCATTCACGTTAAAAATAAACAGACTTAATTTTATTTAAATAATCTATATTTAAGGATTATTAAGGCTTTGTTGAATAAATCGAACTTTTGCTGAGTTGAAGGATCAGATCACGTATCTTCCCGACAACGCAGACCATTCCGTGGCAAAGCAAAAGTTC
>NZ_JBMKJG010000068.1:0-579 GCF_049237765.1 Enterobacter cloacae complex sp. SHL021
CCTTCACGGATTGCGAAACGCAGACCGTCGTCCATCGCGATTGGGTGGATCAGCGTCACAACCATCTTGATGTTGTCGCCTGGCATTACCATCTCTACGCCTTCTGGCAGTTCGATGGTACCGGTCACGTCAGTTGTACGGAAGTAGAACTGTGGACGGTAGCCTTTGAAGAACGGAGTATGACGGCCGCCTTCGTCTTTGGACAGGATGTACACTTCAGATTCGAACTTGGTGTGTGGCTTGATTGAGCCTGGCTTCGCCAGAACCTGACCACGTTCGATTTCTTCACGTTTGATACCACGCAGCAGAACACCAACGTTCTCACCAGCACGGCCTTCGTCCAGCAGTTTGCGGAACATTTCAACGCCAGTACAGGTAGACTTCGCAGTCTCTTTGATACCAACGATTTCAACTTCTTCACCCACTTTGATGATACCGCGCTCTACACGACCGGTAACAACGGTACCACGACCGGAGATGGAGAATACGTCTTCGATTGGCAGCAGGAATGGCTTGTCAATCGCACGCTCTGGTTCTGGGATGTAAGAATCCAGGTAGCCAGCCAGTTCGATGATTTTC
>NZ_JBMKJG010000069.1:0-537 GCF_049237765.1 Enterobacter cloacae complex sp. SHL021
TTTACAGAATCAATATGGCAATAAGCACCACTTTTGAACGGAGAGCCTTGCTTGAAGTCGAAGAACGAATATGGCGGCAGATTGATTTCACGCGATTCCAACTCTGCTATGCGCTGGCGCAGACCTTCAATTTCACCACTCCTGTTTAACAGCTCACGAGCCATACGCTCGTTTTCGGTTTCTTTGGCTTCCAGCTCATCCAGCAGCGCCAGCACGGAGGAGGGGTTGGCGGCGGCGATGAATACTGAATCAACTTTGAGGCAATGTTGCGCCACCGCTTTCAAGCCAACCTTTACCTCATAGCCGCGCGCACCTTTGTGGGGCTTGTAAGGCTCCCAATTTCCCCATGATGCAGTGTTTGCCGCATTGGCTGCTTCCCGTAATGCGCGTTTGTCGATGTTGCTCATTGGGCGGCCTCCTCGCAAACGTGCATTTCTGGCTCATCAGCCTTGTAGTAACCGCCGCAGATTGTGCATGGCACCACTGGCACTTCGTCGTAATTTGAGGTTCCTGTAATCATGACTGCACTCCTTTGCG